>CAYNDK010000031.1:0-19209 GCA_964395965.1 uncultured Flavobacterium sp. | reverse complement strand
ACGTCCGGATTGGTCGTATTCTCAAATCCTTCAACCCCAGGAGTAGGAAACTGGGAGTATCCTGTCATATGCATGAAAGCAAACAGGATCAATAAAGTAATTTTTTTCATAAAAATTAATAATTGATGGGTTTGTTTGTATTTATGTTGTTAGCTATCAAAAATATAAAAAAAACCTAAAGAAGGCTGTTAAATTCTAAAAATTCCTCCAAAAGCAATAATACGTTGCAAGAAGAAAAAATGTTGACTAGCTCTGTCAGGTCCATTGTGAGTAGTAATAATATCAGGCATATCAATATATCCGCCTTTCAACTCAGTTTGGATAAAAAAGTATTTAAAAAAGGTTAAATTTAATCCAACTTTAGCAGAAACTCCATAACCTGCCACATGAAAATCATCATGTCGCTCTTTTCCTAATACCCGTGCATTTGTTTTTGGGTATAAAATTCCTGCGCCAATTCCCTCAGTAATGTTGATTTGAAATTTATCGGTATTACCAATTTTAAAAAGTGATGAAACATCATCAACTCGAGAAAATTCTGTATTGATGTAATTTAAACCATCAGTATGTTCAAAAGTTAAAAAAGGGGGAGGAGTTGTATCATCAAAACCTGTGAAATTTTGACCAAAGTTGACAGGAGTGTTTTGGTAAATCCCATTAAACATTGAGCCTGTTTCATTTAATGGTAGGTTGATGTAACCATTAACAAGGGCGGTTTGACTTTGGGTCATGACATATTTCATGTGATCTAAACCAACGGATATGTTGTAATGATCTGAAATAAAGTATCCCATTCTGAAGTTGGTTTGAGGGATTGTCATGTTCGCAGGATTGATGTAATCACAATGCCATCCTTTAGGTTTGTCATGAGCTGTAGCATCATGTACTGTAAAATTGTAATTAGAACCCTCAAAATGAATGTCTGATTTTGAATAGGATTCACGATTGCCCCCCCAGAAAAAATAAAATTTTCCTTTGTTGTGTTTTGTGTAACGTTCCGGTTGTGCTGTATCCGTGGATTGAGCAAAACAAGTTAAAGAACTTAAGGTAATTGTTGTGGCAATTAAACCACGTACTAAAGATTTCATTTTAAAATTGATTAATCGTTTTTCGTATCAGTGTAAGTTTTTGCATTAAACCTTCAAAATAGTCTAGATGCAACATGTTGGCACCATCACTTTTAGCATTGGCAGGGTCGAAATGGGTTTCAATAAAAATGCCATCAACGCCCACTGCAATACCTGCTTTAGCGATAGTTTCAATCATGTCAGGACGACCACCTGTAACGCCCGACATTTGATTGGGTTGTTGTAAAGAATGTGTAACATCTAATACCGTAGTTGCAAATTGGCGCATGGTTGGAATTCCTCTAAAATCAACAATTAAATCTTGATAGCCAAACATACTTCCACGGTCGGTAACCATCACATTTTCATTGTGACAATCCAAAACCTTTTGTGTAGCGTGTTTCATGCTCTCAGGACTCATGAATTGTCCTTTTTTTAAGTTAACCGTTTTTCCAGTTTCTGCAGCAGCCACCACTAAATCGGTTTGTCGAACTAAAAAGGCAGGAATTTGAAGAATATCTACATATTCTGCAGCTTTTACGGCATCTTCATTTGTATGGATATCCGTTACTGTTGGAACATGAAATGTTTCAGAAACTTTTCGTAAAATTTTTAAAGCCTTTTCATCACCAATGCCAGTAAAGCTATCTATGCGCGAGCGATTAGCTTTTTTAAAAGAACCTTTGAAAACAAAAGGGATTTCGTATTTGTCTGAAATTTTAGATAAATGTTCGGCAATTCGTAATGCCATTTCCTCGCCTTCGATAGCACAAGGACCTGCTAAAATGAAGAAGTTACCGCTATCAGTATGTTTGATTTGCGGTAGATTATTTAAATTCATGTAAATTTTTTTTGTTACGCAAATATAAGAAATAAAAAAACCTTCTCAGCTTAAAACGACAAGAAGGTTTAATGTTTCATTCTTATTTCCAAGGACGTATTGTGAATCCTTGCGGACACATAACTTTCCCTTTTTCAAATAAATTAATATATAAGGTATAGGTTTTGCCCGTTCCTTTTATTGTGATTTGGTAAATATCAATAGTCCCAGCACCAGTGCTACTTTTTTTACTTTCATAGGGACAACACGTATCTATTTTTTCCCAACTAATTTCTTCTCCATTGGGACCGAGTAGCGCTTTGAAAAATAAATCAACATTTTTATAATTAACACGCTCTTGATCAAATCCCAAATTGACTGGGAATTCTTTTGAAAAAGCATAGTTAGCATCAGTTGCGGTTTCTTCCAAATTAAAATATCCCTTGGGATAGTGTGGCTTTTTGATAGTATTGTCAATATTTTTTATCATAAAATGACTACCGCCACATCCAACAAGTACTATCAATGCGAGTAAAAATAAAAGCCTTTTGTTCATAATGCAGAATTTAACGTTCAAAATTCTAACTTTATTTACAAAAATCAAACCACGATTTTTATTTTTGTCCCAAATGTGGAAAATATGGATGTATTAATGGGAACTTGGCATTGGTCCATCGCCGGTTTTTTAATTGGGATGGTAATGCTTGTTTTAATTTATTTTGGAAAAGGATTTGGAATGTCTTCCAATCTTCGAAGTCTTTGCTCCATGACAGGAGTGGGGAAAAAGATTACTTTCTTTAATTGGGATTGGAAAAGTCAGCGCTGGAATTTAGTCGTTGTATTGGGCGCCATGATCGGCGGATTTGTTGCTAAAAACTACTTGTCAAATGATACAATTGTTCAGATTAATCCTGTGACTGTTGAAAAATTAGAAAAATTACATATCGATGCTCCTCAAGCAAAATTTTTACCCGATGCTTTGTTTGGGAATACGGTTTTTACCGAACCCAAGATGATACTTATACTTATTCTTGGCGGATTTTTAATTGGTTTCGGTTCCCGTTATGCCGGAGGATGTACTTCTGGACACGCGATTACAGGTCTGAGCGCCTTTCAAGGACAATCACTCAAAGCAGTAATTGGTTTTTTTGTGGGCGGACTTTTAATGGCGCATTTTATTTTACCCTTACTTTTCTAAGCAATGAAATATATAAAATTCTTACTCGTCGGGTTTGTTTTTGGCATTGTGCTCACCAAAGCTGAAGCTGTTTCTTGGTACCGTATCTATGAAATGTTCCAATTTGATTCCTTTCATATGTATGGAATCATTGGTGTCGCCATTTTTACAGGAGTAATTGGTGTGCAATTGATTAAAAGAAAGCAGCTCAAAGATATTAATGGTGAAACAATTAGTATTCCAGATAAAGAAAAAGGAACCTTTCGCTATTGGATTGGAGGCTTGATTTTCGGACTCGGTTGGGCTATGGTTGGCGCTTGTCCAGGCCCCATTTTCATACTATTAGGTGCTGGCTTTATGTCAGTCGGCATTGTTTTGATTGGTGCTTTACTTGGCACCTTTATTTACGGATGTATTAAAGATTATTTACCCCATTAAGTGACAAAAGTCACAAAATGTTCAATACCGTAGTAGTAATTTTGTCAAAAATTTATACAATGAAAACGACGGTATATATTCAAAACTTAAAATGTGGCGGTTGCGCTAGAACTATAACCAAAAAATTATCCGAACTCGAAGATATTGGCGAAGTGCATGTAGATGTAGAAGAAAGTGCCGTATCCTTTGACTATTTGGATGAAATGGCGCTACAACATGCCCAGGAAGTTTTAAAGTTTAACGGTTATCCTGTTATTGGTGATAAAAATACTATTGGTGATAAAGCCAAATCCTTAGTGAGTTGCGCCATTGGCAAAATGCATTTATAAAAAAATCCCAAACATTTTGGGACTTTTTTTATTGTATTTCGGCACTCAATCCAGCATCCAGTAAAGCCGAACACAACGGCTTGAGGTCTTCTAAAGAACCCGATTTTACGCCACATTGTCCTTTGTAATGTACTAAAATTGCACATTGTTCAGCTTGTATGGGCGTATGGTCACATACCCGAATTAAGGTGTCAATTACGTGATCAAAGGTATTCACATCATCATTGAATAAAATAATCTCATTCTCAAAATCCAATGCTTCGGCAAGTTCTACCGATTCTTTTACTTTTTCAATGGTACTCATTTTCATTTTTTTTATTTACTATAACGCAATGAAGCCCAATTATTGCGGTCCAATTTCGATTCAAATTTCAATCCTTTTTCTGTACAAGCTGCATCCAAATACGGTATGTCATCGATGTAAAATCCACTCAATAACAACGTACCACCCGGACGCAAACAATCTACATAGGTTTGCATATCATTGAGTAAAATGTTACGGTTGATATTCGCTATTATTAAATCATAGGAACGACCAGGTAAAAGTCCGGCATCGCCCTCTTCAACCGTAATGTGCTGGCAACCGTTACGTTCCGCATTTTCTATCGAATTCAAATAACACCAATTGTCAATATCGATAGCATCAATCGGTTGTGCACCTTTCATTTCGGCTAAAATCGCCAACAAAGCGGTTCCACACCCCATGTCTAAGGTTTTCATACCCTTTACATCCATCGCTAACAAATGTTGAATCATCATGTGCGTTGTTTCATGATGCCCTGTACCAAAACTCATTTTGGGTTCGATAACAATATCATACTGCGCACCCGTTTTTTCATGAAAAGGTGCACGTACATGACAAACGCCATCCACGTCAATAGGGTCAAAGTTTTTCTCCCATTCCTCGTTCCAATTCACTTGATCAATTTCCTCAATAGTATAATTGATAGTAAATTCTTCCGATTGTAAAATGTAAACCTCTTGAAGCGATCCCTCTTCATACAAGTCTTTCTGTATATAGGCAGAAACACCATTATCGTTTTCAACAAAACTTTCAAAAGGCAATTCTGCTAGTAAAGCAATCAAGATTTCTGTAGCAGGCTCCTTTGGTTCCACGGTAAAATGAAACCCGAGATAAACATTTGACATAAAAATTATTTTTGCAAAAGTACGGCAGGAAATTGAATTAAAAAAAGAACCCGACACAAGGTCGGGTTAAATTTTTATTTTGTAGGATGTTCACATTCTTTTTCAATCTTGTGGAACACATCGTGTACATTTTGGAACATACGCATGATTTCAACATCCGGAGCTTTATTGGTAATTAATTCGCTTAACTTTTTAGTTAGTTTTTTTAAAACCGCTACATTTTCAACTAGGGTAGGCGTTTTTAAATCTGCAGGCATCGTAGCTATATCTAGTGCTTCCGCTTTTTGAACTAAATAATCGTGTGAATTTTTAATCGCAGTAAAATTACCATTTTCTGCAGGGTGAAAGGTTTTCGATAATAATTCATGGTACTCATGCAACTGAGTCCATTTAGAAGTAACCGACTGAGCGGAAATGGTTTGTACAGCTAAAAAAGCAACTGCAGCAATAATAAATTTTACGAATTTCATAACTTTACTTTTAGACGATTAACGTTTTCTAAGCCAAATATAGAAAAGTATTTTGATTTACCTTCAACAATTCATCCCGTTTTTTCTACAGTTCGGTCATTCCTTTTTTTTTATCCCCCAAAAAACAAACAACTTTGCTCCAGAAAATGAAACACATGAAAACCTTAACCACCTTCGTATTTTTAATCCTAACCACCATCGGATTTGCACAAACAACGCTTACGGGTACCGTCACCGATGCAAAAAATAAACCGTTAGTGGGTGCCAACGTTTATATTGACGGTACTTATGACGGCGCCATTACCGATGCCAATGGTAAATTTTCATTTCAAACTACCGAAAAGGGAACCAAAAATTTGGTCATCACAATGTTGACCTATGATACCGTTACACTTGCGATTACTCTCGAACAATACACGCCCCAAACAATAAAATTACGGGAGAGTGTAAACACATTGGATACTGTAGTCATTACGGCAGGAACCTATGATGCGGGAGAACGGGCGCGTGTCTCCGTACTCAAGCCTTTGGATATTGTAACTACCGCAGGTTCCAACGGAAATATTGTCGCTGCTTTGCAAACTTTACCCGGAACCCAAACCGTAGCAGAAGATGGCCGACTCTTTGTCCGTGGGGGAGAAGCTGATGAAACCCAAACTTATATTGACGGTATTCGGGTGGCACAACCTTATGGCGCCACCACGCAAAATGTCCCTACTCGCGGTCGTTTTTCACCGTTTTTATTCAGTGGGATGTCTTTTTCTACGGGTGGCTATTCTGCTGAATATGGGGAAGCCTTATCGAGTGTTTTGTTATTAAATTCAAAAGAAGAAGAAGTGAAAGAACGCACCGATATTTCGTTCATGACCGTGGGTCTAGGATTGGCCAATACGCAAGTTTGGGGTAAAAATTCGCTCACCTTTAACACTGCCTATCTTAATCTCGAACCTTATCAAAAATTGGTGCCTCAAAATGTGCAATGGAATAAACCGTTCCAATCTTTTTCGGGAGAATCGGTGTTTCGTCATAAGTTCGAAGCCGGTATGTTTAAGCTCTATGCTGCCTTCGATCATTCCAATTTTGACCTTACGCAAGAAACCATCAATGCACCTTATAAAACGCGAGTTGATTTAACCAACAATAATTTTTATCTAAACTCTTCCTACAAAGGAAATTTTGGCGACGGTTGGCTAATCACCACGGGAATGGGTTACGGTCATGGACAAAATCAAATTCATTTGGATTCGGGTAATGCGTTTAACCAAGAAAATGCGGTACACTTGAAATTGAAATTGCGCAAATCCTTTTCCGATCGCGTGAAGGTGAGTTTTGGAGGAGATCAGTTTGTGACCGACTTTAACGAAGACTTTTCTAATACTTCGATCCAATCCAAAAGTGGCTATGCAACTCGTATTTCGGCCCTTTACACAGAAGCCGATATTATTTTCACCAAACAATTTGCTGCCAAAGTGGGTGCCCGCTATTCTTACAATAGTTTGTTAGCAGAATCCAATGTAACGCCGCGAGTTTCTTTAGCTTACAAAACCGCTAAAAACCATCAATTCTCCTTGGCATATGGAACATTTACACAAGCGCCTAATGCCAATTATTTGAAATACGAAAGTCAATTGGATAGCGAACGGGCCGCTCATTATATTTTGAATTATTTGTTCAATCGAGATCGTCAAACCTTTCGTGTCGAAGTTTATGATAAAGAATATTCAAGTTTGATCAAATACGATACGCCTGCTGCCCAATTCAACAGTCAGTTTAACAATGCCGGAACCGGCTATGCTCGCGGTTTGGATATCTTTTGGCGTGATGGAAAGTCAGTTAAAAATCTAGAATATTGGATTTCCTATTCCTATATTGATAGTCAACGCGATTACCGCAATTTCTCGGCAACGGTGACCCCCAATTTTATTGCCAAACACAGTCTTTCGGTGGTTGGGAAATACTGGATCAACGATTGGAAATCGCAGTTGAGTGTTACCCATAGTGTAACTACAGGCCGCCCATTCAACAATCCCAACGAGACGGCTTTTATGAATGGAAAAACGAAACCGTATAACAATTTAAGTCTGAGTTGGGCTTATTTGATTTCCTCCCAAAAAATCTTGTATTTTTCGATGACCAACTTATTAGGAACACAAAATGTATTTGGGTACGAATACGCCAATTCACCCGATGCCAACGGAATCTATAATCGAAGAACCATCCAACCCACCGCTGATCGCTTTTTCTTTATCGGCTTCTTTTGGACCATTAGTGACAACAAAAAAGAGAGTCAGTTGAATAATTTATAGGCAACACAAGTCGATTTTTTCACTCAATTATAACCCGCTCTTCACTGAATCCCCAATAGAAATCGGGGGATACTTCCGAGTCTTCGGGACGATCGGGGTTGAAAATCAGGAGTTGTGTTCAAATCAAAAGGGGATGTTCCAAAACGAAACATCCCCTTTGCTATTTTAGAGTGCAGCAATTATTTTTTGTATTGTATATCAAAACGGTCCAAGTTCATTACTTTGTTCCAAGCGGCCACAAAGTCTTTTACCATTTTTTCTTTGGCATCACTACTCGCATACACTTCTGCCAATGCCCGTAATTCAGAATGGGAACCAAAAATCAAATCAGCACGAGTCGCTGTCCATTTCACCGCATCGGTTTTACGATCGCGACCTTCAAATACTTCTTTGTCGGCATCTTTGGCTTTCCAAAGGGTATTCATGTCCAATAAATTCACAAAGAAATCATTCGTCAAAGCTCCTGTTTTTGTTGTGAAAACGCCCGTATTTGTACCGTTGTAGTTGGCACCAATCGCACGCATTCCTCCCACTAATACCGTCATTTCAGGTGCAGTTAAGGTTAACAATTGCGCTTTATCAACCAATAATTCTTCAGTAGTAAATGTATATTGTGTTTTCTTGTAATTGCGAAATCCATCCGCCATCGGTTCCAAAACTGCAAATGAATTCACATCGGTTTGTTCTTGCGTGGCATCCATACGACCCGGAGTGAAGGGAACAGTTACGGGGTATCCCGCCGCTTTGGCTGCTTTTTCAACACCTACATTTCCAGCCAAAACTATCAAATCGGCCATGGAGATTTTTTTCGCACCCGAAGTAGTTTGAAACTTCTTCTGAATGCCTTCCAAAGTCTCCAATACTTTATTCAACTGTTGTGGATTATTGCATTCCCAATTGCGTTGCGGTAACAAACGAATACGTGCGCCATTGGCTCCTCCACGTTTGTCGGAACCACGGAATGTCGATGCTGAAGCCCAAGCAGTACTCACCAATTCTTGAGTTGATAATCCTGAATTGGCAATGGCTGTTTTCAAATTAGTGATGTCTTTTGCATCTACTAACGGGTGATTTACTAACGGAATAGGATCTTGCCAAATCAAATCTTCTTTAGGAACTTCCGGTCCAAAATGACGGGTTTTTGGTCCCATATCACGGTGGGTTAATTTGTACCACGCACGTGCAAAGGCATCTTCAAATGCTTTTGGGTTGTCTAAGAAATTGCGTGATATTTTTTCATAAACGGGATCAAAACGCAACGACAAGTCAGTAGTCAACATCGTCGCTTTGTGTTTTTTAGTGGCATCAAAAGCATCGGGAACTATATTAGCACCGTTTTTAGCCACCCATTGGTGCGCACCAGCCGGACTCTTCGTTAATTCCCATTCGTTACCAAAGAGCAACATGAAATAATCATGGCCCCATTTAGCGGGAGTTGTGGTCCAGGTTACTTCCAATCCCGAAGTGATGGCGTCGGCACCTTTTCCGCTTTTGTAGCTGCTGCTCCAACCCAAGCCTTGTTGTTCAATACTCGCTGCTTCTGGTTCTGGACCTACATGACTCGCCGGACCTGCACCGTGGGTTTTTCCGAATGTATGACCGCCCGCAATTAAGGCCACGGTTTCTTCATCATTCATTCCCATACGGCCAAAAGTTTCGCGGATATCTTTTGCCGCTAAAACTGGATCGGGATTGCCATTCGGTCCTTCTGGATTCACATAGATTAATCCCATTTGAACCGCCGCCAGTGGATTTTCTAGTTTTCCGTCTTGGTACCGTTTGCTGTTGTCGAGCCATTTGGACTCCGAACCCCAATACACATTCGATTCCGGTTCCCAAACATCAGCGCGACCTCCCGAAAATCCAAACGTTTTAAATCCCATAGATTCTAAGGCGACATTACCCGTTAAAATCATTAAATCCGCCCATGAAATTTTGTTGCCGTATTTCTGTTTGATTGGCCACAACAAACGTCGGGCTTTGTCTAAGTTGGCATTGTCGGGCCAACTGTTTTGTGGGGCAAAGCGTTGTTGACCCGAACTCGATCCACCACGACCATCTCCTGTACGGTACGTTCCCGCACTGTGCCAGGCCATTCGAATAAATAAAGGTCCGTAGTTGCCAAAGTCAGCGGGCCACCAGTCTTGGGATTGGGTTAAAACTGCTTGAATGTCTTTTTTTAACGCCAAATAATCCAAGGACTGAAAGGCCTTGATATAATCAAAATTCGGATCCATCGGGTTGGTCAAATTAGAGTTCTGACGTAAGACGGATAAATTCAACTGACTCGGCCACCAATCACTATTTTTAGTAGTAGTTGCCTTAATTTCAGTTTTGGCCGCATCCATTGTACCGTTGTGGAACGGACATTGTGACAAATCTTTTTTTGCCGAATCTTGGGCAAATCCGCTACTTGAAAAAGCAGCAAATAGGAGTATGGGTATTTTTTTCATCGTAAAAAGGATTGTGTTAGTAATTGTTTGAGTTGTAAAATTATGATGTATATTTGATTGATAAAAACGATATTTTCAAACCTAATATTGATAAAATCGATGAATATACGTCAGTTTGAGTATATACTAGCGGTCGCAGAAATTCGTCATTTTGAATTGGCTGCCGAAAAATGTTTTGCAACCCAATCGACGTTGAGTACGATGGTTTCAAAATTTGAAGAAGAATTGGGCATTACCGTTTTTAACCGCAAAAAGAAACCGGTTGAAATCACGGCAGAGGGTGAAGTGATTATTGAACAACTCAAAGCCATTCAATCCCAAATTGGAGTATTGAATGAATTGGCCAAAGAATTCAAAGGAGAAGTGAACGGCAATTTGACCATCTCAGTGATTCCTACCGTGGCCCCTTCATTATTACCGCTGTTTTTGCAATCGTTTGCTGAAAAATTTCCCCAATTGCAAATCGAGATACGTGAGCAAACCACCGCTGAAATTATCCGATTACTCAAATCCCGCGAATTGGATATAGGCATTTTATCTGTACCCATCAACGATCCCGATTTGATTGAAATTCCGTTGTACAACGAACCCTTTCAACTGTTGGATTATCGAGAAAAATACACCAATTCGTTGAGCGTTGAAGCACTGGACCCCGCTGATATTTGGTTGATGGAAGAAGGCCATTGTATGCGCACCCAAATTTTGAAGTTCTGTGATTTGGATAAAAACTATTGCAATACTCACCTCAATTTTAATTTCAAAGCGGGTTCCATTGATAGTTTGTTGCGATTTGTTCGTGCCAATCAAGCTACAACGCTTGTGCCGTATTTGGCCGGATTATCCTTGTCGGAATCCGATCAAGCCTATTTGCGAAATTTTCAATATCCGGTACCGGTTCGTTCCATCGGATTGGTGGTACACCGGCATTTTGTAAAACGACGGGTTTTGTATTTTTTGGAACAAGAAATCAATAAGCAGGTTCATCCCTTGTTGCCCGTAATTACGCAGACTAAAGCACTAAATCCATTATAAAAAGTATAAATTTACAATTCGTCCCCATTTTTCGACATTTCAGTATCTTTCAATTTTTATGTTGGTACTTTCTACCGAATTTTGATTCAGAATTAAAAACAAACAGAAAACAATTACGAATCAAAAACCTTAAAAAATAGAAATCATGAAAACAATCATCACCGCATTCACTTTCTTTTTAGTACAACTCATCACAGCACAAGCGCCATTTGAACAAGGAATGGGAAAAGCCATGCAACTTTGGGGCGAGAACAAACCTACTGAAGCTGCTGCTTTATTAGAACGCATTGCTGCTGCCGAAAAAAACAGTTGGTTGCCCAATTATTACATCGCATTAATCAATACGACGGAAGCTTTCAACCCGAAAAATCGCGAGAATGTAAATGCTTTATTGACCAAAGCACAAGCCGTTTTGGATATTGAAACTGCAAAAGCTCCAGACAATGTAGAGTTAATCGTAATGCAAGCACTAATTCATACCGCTTGGATTGCTTACGACCCGATGACCAACGGTATGCGACTTTCAGCAACGGTGATCGGACTTTATAACAAAGCCATTGCCTTAGATCCTAAAAATCCGCGTGCCGTTTTTGGTAAAGCCGAATTTGAAATTGGTGGGGCACAATGGACGGGTGCCGATGTGAAAGCCTTGTGTAAAGACGTCGAACGCGCTACCGTTTTGTTTGCCGCTGAAAAACCAGCTATACCTTTTGCGCCATCTTGGGGTGCCGATCGTGCCCAAGAACAATTGGCAAAGTGTAAATAATCTAACCGAAAACAGAAACAGTACGCCATGAAACTGCTTAAAGAATTCCCGCGCGCCCTTTGGATTTCCCTTACCATATTTTTGGTGTTGCTAGGTATTAATCTTTTGTTGGGTGCCAAAATGGACTTTTGGAACGATATCCGTCCGATGTTCCTCTACACCATGACTTACGGCTTAACGCTGTATTATGCCAATGCAGTGGTGTTTATGGGCTTGGATAAAATCTTTGCCAACAATCGATTTACGCCAAAACGCTTGGTGTTCGGATTTCTGGCTTCGTTTACAGTGACCATCGGAGTTTTGTTTCTCCTTCATTTAGGGCAAGTAGTAGTCATCGAGGGAAAACCGATCGAACTCTTCTTGGCTAAAGAATCTCCTGCCAATTACCTGGTTTCAATCATCATCACGCTCATCGTTTCCTTGGCTATCCACGCGTTTTATTTCTATAAAGCCTTGAGCGAACGGAAAATCAAAGAACAACAATTCATTGCAGGAGCTGCCAATGCCCGCTTTGAAAGTTTGAAAAACCAAATCGACCCGCATTTTCTTTTCAACAGTTTGAACGTATTGAGTTCGCTCATCGAAGAAAATCCGGATACCGCTCAAAAGTTCACTACTTCCTTATCCAAAATCTACCGTTATGTTTTGGAACAAAAAGACAAAGAAGTGGTAACCGTTCATGAAGAATTGGCCTTTGCCAAAACCTATATGAACTTACTCAAAATGCGGTTTGAAAACAGTATTACATTTACTTTACCCGAACTAACAACAGTTCCCGAAGATGCCAAAGTGGTACCGTTATCGCTCCAATTGTTGTTGGAAAATTGCATCAAACACAATGTGGTGAGCGAGCAAAAGCCACTTCACATTTCAATTACCTTGGAAAAAGATTATTTAGTCGTGTCAAATAATTTGCAGAAAAAGGAAACTTTGGACGATAGGCAAGGGGTCGGACTCCAGAATATCTTCAGTCGGTACGCGTTATTGACCGACCGAAAAGTTCGCATCGACAGTTCGGCCACCACTTTTTCAGTTCACTTGCCGGTATTGACCAAAACGATTGAAACTGTGACTTTGGTTGAGGAGTTCAATGAAAAGTCGGCCTACCTCAGAGCCCGAGAAAAAGTGAAAAAAGTAAAAGATTTTTACGCCAATTTGATTTCCTACTGTACCGTAATTCCTTTACTCGTGATCATCAATTTATGGACGGGCGGTTACCAATGGTTTTGGTTTCCAATGATGGGATGGGGATTCGGACTCACCATGCATGCCCTCGGGACTTTTGGGTATGGCCAAAAATGGGAAGAACGTAAAATACAAGAATTCATGCAAAAAAATAAACATAACTCCAGTAAATGGAATTAAAAATAGTACCTATGGAAACACCAATGGATCAAGAAAATTACAAACGAGCCAAAGAACAAGTGAAAGAAATACGCGGATTTTACTCCCACCTGATGGTATTTATTTTAGTCAATCTCTTTTTCTTGTACATCAACTTAAAACATTCACCGGAACATTTATGGTTCTTTTGGCCCACAGTGGGTTGGGGAATCGGCGTTTTCTTTCACGGCATACGGGTTTTTAATCACCATCCCTTTTTTGGGAAAGGTTGGGAAGAACGCAAAATTCGACAGTTTATGGAAGAAGAACAACGCAGACGCAAAAAATACGAATAGTTATGACACCAGAAGATCAATTTGCCTACGAAGCAGCGCAAGAACGCGTGAAGAAAATTAAAGGATTGTATACCCATGCCTTCGTGTATGTGATAGTAAATGCACTCATCATTTTTTCCATCGCCCGAGAATTACCCGACAACGAAACCATCTTTCAACCTGGTGTTTTCAGTACGGCTTTCTTTTGGGGCATCGGACTCCTTGGTCACGCTTTATCAGTGATTATTCCTGAATTTATTTTGGGAAAAGACTGGGAAGAACGCAAAATCCAACAGTATATGGAGGAAGAGAAAAAGAAGTGATTTTTAGAAGCAAGAGAAAAGAAGCAAGAAGCAAGAAACTTGAGTTTAAAATCGGTTAAAACGTTAAACTTTAAACCTGAAACCTGAAACCTCTATGACCCTACTTATCATCGAAGACGAAAAACCAGCCGCGCGATTGCTCCAACGCAAAGTGGAGAAACTAGGTTATACAGTAACCCATTTATTGCACTCTGTGGAAGAATCCATTGCTTGGTTTCAAAACAATCCGCATCCCGATTTGATTTTTTTGGATATCCAATTGTCGGATGGTTTATCCTTTGAAATCTTTGAAGCCATCGAAATTAAGAGTGCCATCATTTTCACAACCGCTTATGACGAGTATGCGCTCAAGGCTTTTAAATTAAATAGCATTGATTATTTGCTTAAACCGATTGACGAAGACGAATTGGAGTCGGCTATTGCCAAGTTTAAAGCACGAACGGCCACCGTATCGCCTTCCGCGGCATTGGATTTTGAAACTATCCGTAAGTTATTGGTGAATCCGTTGGATCGAACCTTCAAGAAGCGTTTCACCATCAAAGTAGGCCAACAACTGAAAATGATTGCGGTAGAAGAAATTGAATGCATCTACAGCGAAAATAAAGGAACCTACATTCATACGTTGGACAATCGGGATTATCTTTTGGACCAAACGGTCGAACAAGTCGAAAGCGAACTCGATCCCAAAGCCTTTTTCCGTGTTTCCCGTAAATTCATTATTCCGCTGGCAGCGATTCGCGAAATTCAGTTGCACAGCAATTCCCGTCTCAAAGTACTACTTCCCACTTACAAAGCGGACGAAGTCATTGTAGCCCGTGAAAGAGTAGGGGAGTTTAAAGAGTGGCTAGGATAGGATTAGTTATTTTGAATTTTATTATTTTAAATTCTAAAATCTAAACTCTAAATTCAAAATAATTATTTACTCACCCGATGCACCACAAACGTAATGGCCGCCAATAAAAAGAACGCCACCGCTTGATGCGTCACACCCAACCAAAGCGGCACACTGTAAAGTAAGGTGAAAATCCCTAATCCGACTTGTATAAAAACCACAACAAGTAATGCGTTCAAACCGCGTTGTTGAGTAGTTGACAACGAATATTTTTTACTTCGGAAATAAAGTGTGAGGATTAAGGCCACTACGATGTAGGCCAACATACGGTGCATAAACTGAACGCCGCTTTTGCCTTCCGTAAAACGCAACAACCAATTGGGTTTTTCTAACGCAATACTTTCATGGAAAAACTGTCCGTCGCTCATCATTGGCCAGTGGTTGTGCACATGGCCCGCATCCAAGCCAGCTACAAAGCCACCCCAGATGATTTGTATAACCACTACAATCCAGGTCAGGCGCGCTAACTTTTTCAAAGGCGCAATTACCTCTTGGCGTCCCGCATAAATCAAATCCAACGCCACCCAAAACGTATACGCAAACGTCAAAAAGGCAAAGGTCAAATGGATGGATAAACGAAAATGACTCACATCGGGTTGGTTGAAATCCACCAAGCCGCTTTTCACCATAAACCATCCCAAAAAGCCTTGAAATGCCCCCATTCCTAGGAGCGTCAAACATTTCAAAACCGTGTCTTGCGTCAGTCTTTTTTTAATTAAAAAATAAAAGAAGGGAATCAAGAAAACAAACCCTAATATCCGTGCGATAAAACGGTGAAACCACTCCCAGAAATAGATGAATTTATAATCGGAAAGCGTGAAATGACTGTTGATTTTTTGGTACTCCGGGAACTTCTTATATTCGTCAAAGGCCGCTTGCCATGCCGCTTCACTCATGGGGGGAAAGGTATCGGTAACCAAATGCCAATCCGTCATCGATAACCCCGATCCGGTCAAGCGAGTGATACCACCCACAACGACCATGATAAATACCATTACACATCCCGTTAACAACCAATAAATAACGCCTTTGTCGGTTTTCATAGTGCCAAAATTTTAAGCCCCACAAAGGTACATCACAAGAGTGAATTCGAACAATTAAACAGGGGTTAATTTTTTGTTTTTT
The DNA here is from genome assembly GCA_964395965.1 of uncultured Flavobacterium sp. Taxonomy (GTDB): domain Bacteria; phylum Bacteroidota; class Bacteroidia; order Flavobacteriales; family Flavobacteriaceae; genus Flavobacterium. The sequence goes on along the minus strand of CAYNDK010000031.1, from coordinate 3,204 downwards.
TCTAACAAATGGAAGAAGAAAGTATTCAAGACTCGTAATTGAAAAAGCACAAAGCTCAGCAGCTTTTATTTGTTTCAAGTTTCAAGTTTCAAGTTTTGGGCGCCGGGGAATTTGTAGATTGGTTGAAAAGTGGAAAGGGGTGGAAAAGTTTAGAGGGGTGTAAAAGTGGAGGAGAGTGTAAAAGTGGAGGAGAGTGTAAAAGTGTAAGGGTAACTGCAAAATCACTGATAAATCAACAGGACACCTACTCAGGAGCTTAGGAGCTCAGCGGCTCAGCAGCTTTTATTTGTTTCAAGTTTCAAGTTTCAAGTTTTGGGCGCCGGGGAATTTGTAGATTGGTTGAAAAGTGGAAAGGGGTGGAAAAGTTTAGAGGGGTGTAAAAGTGGAGGAGAGTGTAAAAGTGGAGGAGAGTGTAAAAGTGTAAGGGTAACTGCAAAATCACTGATAAATCAACAGGACACCTACTCAGGAGCTTAGGAGCTCAGCGGCTCAGCAGCTTTTATTTGTTTCAAGTTAGAATCCAATTCAAAATACACGCGTTAAAGGACCATTAACCCACAACCTGCAAGCATCACCCCTACTAGATTTGACGACCGACGAGCAACGCCTACCTGAAAAGCAACTTAGAGTACGCCTTATGCTGAGTCGTTGCCGCATTTTACGTAGTAGAGGTACGCCTTAAGCGTACTGGAAGTACGTAAAAAACGTACCCAGGCCAGGGGGAGGCTCCCCCTCAGTGTACGCATAAGGCGTACGGGAGGTACGTGATTTACGTACCCCTTCGTACCTTTTTAGTGGATGCAGTACGTAAAAAGCGTACCCAACCCTACCTTTTGAGTGGGGTAACGCACCCAAACACAACCCAGTCGTGGCTTAAAGCCAACACAACCTAAGCAATAAGCAGGGAAGTGAAGCGATGACGATGGTCGGCGAAGGAAAAATAGGCTAGGATGTAGGCGACAGGTTGCCAACGCTGCGGCAAGGGTAGGGCAAAGGAGTAGGGATGATCACGGCTACGAAGTCGGGAGACTTTGGAGAGCGGGGTTTTGTTTTTTGTTTCAGGTTTAAAGTTTCAGGTTATTCGGGGAAAATTGAAGTTTACGCTTGCTCAGGGGCTTAGAAGCTCAGCGGCTCAGCAGCTTTAAAAAGGTTTCAAGTTTCAGGTTTAATGTTTAAAGTTGTTGTACGCCTGCTAGTTGATTGCAAGGTTGAAAAGGTGTAAGAGTGTAGCACAAACGCTACAGGCTCAGCAGCTCAGGGGCTTAGAAGCTCAGCGGCTCAGCAACTTTAAACGTCCTTTCGACGCAAGGAGAAATCCCATTCCATTCTTCACGCAACGATTGCTAAGGGGCTCAGCGGCTCAGCAGGCGGGAGATAATTGAGGCTTCGAAGTAGGGAGGCTTCGCAGAGCGGGTAAATCAATAGGACACCTGCTCAGGAGCTCAGGAGCTCAGCGGCTCAGCAGCTTTTATTTGTTTCAAGTTTCAGGTTTCAAGTTTCAAGTTTTGGGCGCCGGGGAATTTGTAGATTGGTTGAAAAGTGGAAAGGGGTGGAAAAGTTTAGAGGGGTGTAAAAGTGAAGGATAGTGTAAAAGTGTAAGGGTAACTGCTCATTCACCGATACAACAACAGTACACCTGCTCAGTAACTTAGAAGCTCAGTAGCTCAGTAGCTCAGTAGCTCAGTAGCTCAGAGGCTCAGTAGCTCAGCGCCTCAGCAGCTAAACCAACCCCATCCCTTTCGCCTTAGCCAACACAAAGTCATATGCCGCTTGGTATTCATTCGGAATTTCACCTTCCAAAATCGCTTCTTTCACCGCGTCTTTCAATATCCCCACTTCCCGCGAAGGCTTTAGCTTAAAAACCTCCATAATCTCTTCTCCCGAAATGGGCGGTTGGAAATTCCGCACCTGATCGCGTGCTTCAACTTCTACGATTTTTTGGCGCACCAACTCAAAGTTCTTGTGGTACTTTTCAAATTTCTTGGGATTCTTCGTTGTAATATCTGCTTCGCAAAGGGTCATCAAACTTTCCACATCTTCACCAGCATCAAAAATCAAACGGCGCACCGCACTGTCGGTCACAATGTCTTGGGCCAATACAATCGGGCGCGAACTCATCATCACCATTTTCTGCACAAACTTCATCTTCTGATTCAACGGCATGTGCAAACGCGCAAAGAGTTTCTTCACCATTTTACCGCCTAAAAATTCGTGGCCATGAAACGTCCATCCTTGTTTTTTGTGAAAACGCTTGGTCGGCGCTTTTCCAATATCATGCAACAATGCCGCCCAACGCAACCATAAGTCGTCGCTGTTCGGACAAATATTATCCACCACTTCTAAGGTGTGATAAAAATTGTTTTTATGGGTATGACCTTCCACTTCCTCCACATTGTTCAAGGCCGTTAGTTCCGGAAGAATTCGTTCCAATAAGCCCGTTTGATGCAAGAGTAAAAAACCGATCGACGGCTTGGGAGTCGCCAATATTTTATTCAATTCATCCACAATGCGCTCACCCGAAATGATGTCAATGCGGTAAGCATTACGCGTAATGGATTCCAACGATTCAGGTACTATCGTAAATTGTAATTGGGTCGCAAAACGAATTGCCCGCAACATCCGCAGCGGATCATCAGAATAGGTAATGTCGGGATCCAACGGCGTACGTATCAACTTCGCTTCCAAGTCGGCCACCCCGTTAAACGGATCGACTAATGCGCCAAAATTGTCCGCATTCAAAGAAAACGCCAACGCATTGATGGTGAAGTCGCGACGGTTTTGATCGTCTTGAAGCGTACCGGAGGCCACAAGGGGGTTCCGACTCTCTTCCGTATAACTCTCTTTTCGGGCGCCAACAAATTCGATATCCATGTCTTTGTAACGCAACATCGCCGTGCCGTAGTTCTTGAAAACTTGCACTTTGGGCTGGTGGGGAAGGAGGCTGCTAACTTTCAAGGCCAACTCAATTCCCGAACCCACAGCGACAATGTCAATATCTTTCTTGTGGTTGCGCTCCAGCAAAATATCCCGCACAAAGCCACCAATCACATAGCACTCAAGGCCTAATTCTTGAGCCGCTTGTGTCACCACTTTAAATATCTTTTGATCTAAAACGTCAGCGTATTGGGTTTTCAACGGAATATTTTTTTTTGCAAAAGTACAAATTCACTTTGGTTATTTGGGCACCCGGGCGCGTCATCCGCT
>CAYNDK010000030.1:0-19750 GCA_964395965.1 uncultured Flavobacterium sp. | reverse complement strand
AAAATTCAACAACATTGATGAAGAAAGTCTTATCAAAGCTGAGATATTAAGACAAATTGATAAGTCGATTAACAATTCTATTGGAACTTTTCATGAGAATATTTTGGGAGGGATAAAAGGGTTTGAAGCAGGTAAATTAAGTGGCTATGATATCAAAGCGCAAAATGACACATTATTTGCTGACATAAAAAATAAACATAACACAATGAATAGTAGTGCTGCTGAAGCATTATTCCAAAAGCTTGCTCGTTATGCGGATACTTACAAAAAATCAAAATGTTATTGGGTACAAATTTTAGCAAAAAGTAGCTTTTGTGAATTATGGCAAGGTGAAATTAATGGAAAAGAGTATAGTCATAGCCGGGTATATAAAATTTCAGGAGACAAATTCTACGCTTTGTTAACAGGACAAGATGATGCATTATTTCAGATATACAAAAAACTTCCAATTGTAATAAATGATTATTTAAAAAGTATTGAAAAGTCTACAAGTAAAATTGAAAACTCTGCGCTAGAGGAAATTAAATCAGAAACTGTAAAATCAAAAAAATCAATTTTAGACCAAATTACTTTCGAGAATTACAGCTATTACAAAGGTTTCGATAAATTGTAGTATTCATTCAAAAACTTAACTATAGCAAACCCAACTTCTTTACCTAAATTAACAGGAACTGCATTACCAATTTGTTTGTATTGTTGTGCTATTGACCCAGCAAATTCCCACTCATCAGGAAAAGTTTGAATTCGTGCATATTCACGAACAGTAAAAGGCCGTGTCTCTTCAGGATGGCAACGTTCAGTTTGTTTTTGAGCAGGGCTGCAAGTTAAAGTTAAACAAGGTTCATCCCATCCAATCCTTCTAGCAATACCTGTTTTTCCTCCGCCAAGGTGAAAACTACCCCCCATGAAGGATTTTTGAATTTCAAGAGGTAAGTCACGCCAATACCCTTTTTGAGGCACCATGTCTAAAACTTCTATCTTACTTTGTGGGTATTTTGCACCTGTTGAAAAAGGTACGTCTGTAGAATATAATTCTCCCTTTTTTAGGGCATCCTTAAGATTGTAAACTTTTCGGTAAGGCTTGGGGTATTCAAAATTAATCTCAATATCTTTTCTAACTCCAACCAGAATTAAACGTTCTCTTTTTTGAGGAACCTTATAATTTACCGCTCTAAGAACTTGAACAGGCATAACTCTATACCCAATTTCATCAAGAACAGATATCATTCCAGCTAACGTTTTCCCCTTATCATGATTCAATAACCCCTTAACATTTTCCCCTATACAAATAGGTGGATTGACTTCTTTTACAACTCTAGCGAACTCATAAAACAAAGTACCGCGTGCATCTGCTAAACCAAGCTTTTTCCCAGCATAACTAAATGCTTGACATGGAAAGCCACCTGTAACAACATCTATTTGATCTCTGTATTGAGTAAACTCAAATCCTCTAATATCTCCTTCAAGAACTTTCCAATGGGGTCTATTTTTTCGCAATGTTTGACAAGCCCATTTGTCAAAATCATTTAATACTTCGCATTTCAAACCGGCTTTCTCTAACCCAACAGCAAGACCTCCTGCACCTGCAAAAAGCTCAATTACTTTATAATCTCTTTCCGGTGTTACATAATTTGATACTTTTTCAGGAACTTCAACGTCTATTAATCCAGAAAATAAATTATCTAGGTCTATTTTTTTGTAAACTCTGTAGTTACTCAATGGCTCTCTTACAGCCAATAATTTGCCGTCATTATCCCATCTTCTCAATGTCTCTTTACTTTTTCCTAAATATTCAGCTGCCTCAGATAGCGTAAGATAATCTTTCATAACCACATTATTAAACCTTATACAATGGTTACAAATTTACGTCATTATTTTATCAGGAAATTTTAATTTACTTTCAATTTATTAACAAAAATAGAATTTGATTTAAATTCAAATCTTGCTAGTTCGATTTTTAAATTATATTGATAAAATGGTATTAGTAAAAATAATATCAGTACGAGTCAAACACGTGTCATCCTCTAGGATATAGCACTGTTATAGCACTAATACAGCACTGTTACAGCACTATTTAGAGCAGTAATCAGTTAACAGTGGTCAGTAATCAGCTATCAGCAATTAGTAATCCGTTGTGAATTCCGTTACATTCTAACGTCTAATGTCTAAAGTCTAATGTCTAAAGTCTAATGTCTAAAGTCTAATGTCTAAAGTCTAAAGTCTAAAGTCTAAAGTCTAACGACTAACGTCTAATGTCCAAAGTCTAACGACTACCATAAAAAAATCGTTTTCGAATTTACAACCCCATAAAAAAACACCTTCTTTTTTGGCAAACACATAAAAATGATTCATCACCCCCTAATTTTTGATTCAATTATTATTAAAATACTGTTTGTTTTGTAATTTTACCCTACACAACACAAGGGTATGGGATTAGAAAAACGTTGGATCTCCGCATTTGTCATGATTACGGTCGTAGCGATCGCCGGACTCGTTTGGCCGCATGCCGAACCCGTCGTTGGGGCTACTTTTGGCTCCACCGACCAACTTCAAACGGCCGATATCGCTTGGATTCTTACTTCTTCCTGTTTGGTGCTCCTCATGACCCCCGGACTGTCGTTTTTCTACGGCGGGATGGTCGGTAAGAAGAACGTGATTTCCACCATGCTCAAGAGTTTTATCTGTCTGGGTGTAATCAGTTTGATTTGGGTAGTTGTTGGGTTCAGTCTGTCCTTTGGTGACCCCATCGGAATTACCCTTGACGGGAAACACTACGGCCTTTTTGGCAACCCAACCGACTTTGCCTTCTTCGACCAGGTCTCCTTTTTGCCTCATAAATCACTCGGAAGTACGCTTCCCTTCATCTTGTATGCGTTGTTTCAAATGAAATTTGCCGTGATCACGCCCGCTATCATTACGGGAGCGCTGGCCGAACGCATTCGCTTTATCTCGTTTCTTTTATTTATCGCTTTGTTCACCCTACTCATCTACGCACCGTTATGCCACATGATTTGGCACCCTCACGGCCTCCTCGGCGGCTATTTCGGTGTGAAGGATTTTGCCGGCGGCACCGTCGTTCACATGAGCGCCGGGTTTGCCGCACTGGCAGGGGTAATCGTTTTGGGAAAACGCCAAAACAGCGAACATATTCCGACCAATATTCCGTTCGTGCTGCTCGGCACCGGACTCCTTTGGTTTGGCTGGTTTGGATTCAATGCGGGCTCTGCCCTCGCCGCCAACGCTACCGCCGCACTTGCTTTTGCGACTACTACCGTTGCCTCTGCAGCTGCCATGCTCACTTGGGTATTCTTTGACCGATTGAACGGTCGCAAGGTTTCGGCCCTTGGCGCGTGTATTGGCGCTGTGGTCGGACTCGTAGCCATCACCCCATCCGCGGGGTATGTGACCCTTCCGCAGAGTATCTTCTTCGGATTTGTAACCGCTCTGGTGTCGAACACCATGGTGTACTGGAAACGCTTAAAACAAATTGACGATACCCTAGATGTGTTTGCCTGTCACGGAGTGGGCGGAATTATGGGAATGATTCTCACCGCCCTTTTCGCGCAGGGGGAAAACGCCAGCCTACTCTACGGCGGCTGGTCGGTGTTTGGTCACCACATGATGGCCTTAGTATTGGTGTCGGCCTTTACCTTTGGCGGCGCTTATCTCCTCTTTAAATTCACCAACTTCCTAATTCCCATTCGCGTAAGCCAAGAATCCGAACAACTGGGACTGGACTTGTCGCAGCATGGGGAGAAGGTGTGATTTTGATTTGAAAATTTGAAGATTTGAAAATTTGAAGATTTGAGGATTTGAAAATGAATCTTTCTATTGACGTGTTAACTTAAAAACCTTCCATTCCTATACATTTCTTTCTAACGACTAATGTCTAAAGTCTACAGTCTAAACTTGAAACTTGAAACATTAAACTCCTATCTTTGCCCTACAAACAAACCACTACATGACCACAAAAATTTTAATCATTGGTGCCTGTGGACAGATAGGTACTGAATTGACGACACAACTACGTGCACAATACGGTGTTGACAATGTTGTGGCTTCGGATATCCGAAAGCTAAACAACGACATTGTGAATACGGGTATTTTTGAAGTTGTCAACGCGCTTGACTACAATCAAATCGAACATTTAATTGAGAAATACCAGATTACCGACGTGTATTTGATGGCAGCATTACTTTCGGCTACGGCAGAAAAGAACCCTGCTTTTGCTTGGGATTTGAACATGAATTCCTTGTTTCACGTGTTGAATTTGGCGAAAGCCGGAAAAATCAAAAAGATCTTTTGGCCCTCGAGTATTGCGGTATTTGGCCCAACTACACCGAGAGAAAACACGCCTCAGTATACCATTATGGAACCGACTACGGTCTACGGTATTTCGAAACAAACGGGCGAACGTTGGTGTGAATACTACCACCACCAATACGGCGTCGATGTACGCAGTATCCGTTACCCCGGCTTAATAAGTTGGACCTCCGAACCGGGAGGTGGTACCACCGATTATGCGGTAGACATTTACCACAAAGCTTTGGAAGACGGGAACTACGAATGTTTTTTACGCGACGATTCCAAACTCCCGATGATGTATATGGAAGATGCAATTCGCGCGACGATTGAAATCATGCAAGCCGACGCGGAGGCAATTAAAATACGCTCGTCTTACAACTTAGCGGGTATCAGTTTTACACCAGCAGAAATTGCCGCCGAAATCACGAAACACATTCCTGATTTCACGATTACCTATAAACCCGACTTCCGTCAAAAGATTGCGGATTCTTGGCCAGCCTCTATTGATGACTCGTGTGCACGCTCCGATTGGGGTTGGAAACACGAATACGACATGAGTGCAATGACCCAAGTAATGTTGGACAACTTACGAAAATAACAAAATCAAAAAGGCCTCCCTAGGGAGGCCTTTTCACTCTAAACAAAAACTACTATTGTTGAACAATAGGCGCTCGTAACGATTCCAATACCGCAACGATATCGGTATATAATTCGGTATTAGCGGCTACACCATTTTGTTGTGCTGCAGCGCCTACATACCCTACAAATTTGTCATAATTAGCATTAGTTGATTTCACACCCATACGTGGATTCGTAGCTGGGTTGTGTGCATCCACCATGTTCAATCCATTGTATGTATTTACGGGATTGGTTCCTCCAGTATTGAAGGAGAAGAAATCAGTTAAATTGTCAACCAAAATAGCCAAGTTGGTGGTGTTTCCTGCGCCTACCTCAGCCAAAACTGGGGCAAAGTGCGCACCAAGATTACCCGAAGCGCCGGCTTGAATATCGGCTACGATAAGACCCACTGTTGAGTTCACTACTTTACGGTAGCTCAAGCGACCTTGTTCAATCATTTGACCTGGATTATCAGGGTCAGACACCATAGTGGTTCCGCCTAAACGCGCATAGATAGAAGGTTTCGCGGGAGTGCTGTTGTCATCATCATTATTACAAGAAGTGGCAAAAGCTGCTGCAATCAATACAGCTACGAGGGAGGTTTGTTTCAAAAATTTCATAGCAATTTATTTTTGTGTTAATTAAAGATTCCTTGTACGAAAGACGAGAAGCGGTAGCTCCAACTGTCTTTTTTAATCACGGGGCACACTTGTGCGTTGGCCAATTCAGCAGGCACTACAAAACGTTGTGCTTTGTAATCGCCTTTTTTCATCAATTGGTCAAAGACTTGTTGGGAGTTGGCCACCGTGTTATCATGAAAATAGACCACCACATTATTTTTCACAATAATGTCACTTTTCACACCGGGGATGGCATGGAGTTGGTCTTTGATATGAGAAGCCATAGTCGTATCTAAGGGTTGATCGAAATCGATACGACTAATTTGTATGTGGGCGTTCTCGATAGGTTTGGCGGTAGCAATATGGGCTACCAAGATTATAAACAGGAGCAAAAAGGTGCCGAGCAGCGAACCTATAATCACTTTTAATTTTTTCCTTTTCATGTGTTTTAGTTTTTGTTTCTAAAGCATATACGGAGAAAAGTAAAAGTCGGTTTTATCCGAATAAAAAAAAGTTCCCGAAGGAACTCTTATTTTTTAGAAAGCTGCTGTATTACAGGGTCTTCCAGCGATGCTTTTATTTTGATCACGGCATCGGTGGTGTCGTTGGGAATGGTCATGGACAGGACATAGTGTTTGATTTTCCATCCTTGCGGAGTTAAAATCAGCACACCACTTCCGCGACAGATTTTCATTTGGGTATTAAGCAATTCGTCAAACCACGCCATTTTGCCATCGGCAGAAAAAAAGATATGACGTTCCAAAGCGGTAAAGTTCCAAGCTTTCCCTTTATCGAAATAGGGCTTGGCAAAAGCTTTGAATGCGTTTTTGTCCCAATTCTCAGTAGCATCGGTACCGATAAAAATCGATTCGTCATCCATTGCATCAAAGTACGCGTTGAAGTTGGCCGTAGCTGCCGCTTTGTGCCAATTGTCCAGCAATTGATTGACCGCTTCTTTTGGGGTTTGCGCCAAAGCGATGGTCGTGAGGAAAAGAAAAAGGTGTTTCATGGGTGTAGATTTTAGAATTTAGAATTTAGAATTTAGAATTTAGAATTTAGAATTTAGAAAGGTACAAAAAAGATGAATGTGGATAGAAAACATTGACTTATTGGCAAATCGGCACATTGTCTCATTGGCACATTTTCTAAAGTCTAATGACTCAAAACTACCTCCCTATGTAACACAAGTCACCGACCACACCATTTTGTAAGTGTACCTTTACACTATAAAATCATTGGGTTATGAAAACTACAGTAATCGTTGGTGGAAGTTTTGCAGGAATGACCGCCGCATTGGAATTAAAACGCAAAGGGAAAAACGAACATCGTGTGATTTTAATTGACAAATCTCCCCTATTCCTTTTCATCCCTTCTTTGATTTGGGTACCTTTTAAACGAAGAGATATTAAAGACATTTCTTTTCGAAAAGATACCATTTTACAACGTAAAGGCGTAGAGTTTGTTCAAGCCGAAGCCCTTACCGTTGATACGCAAAAACAACTTGTGGTTACCGATAAAGGTGAGTTTGCTTACGATCATTTGGTGGTAGCTACAGGACCAAAAGTGAAATACGACATTGCACCAGGGGTAGAAGAATTTGCCCACTACATTGGCACGCCCAACGGTGCGATGAAAACCCGAAAAGCCTTAGAAGAATTCAAAAAGAATCCAGGGCCCGTAGTTATTGGTGCCACACAAAACGCAGGTTGTATGGGTGCTGCCTATGAATTTTTATTCAATATGGAAAAATGGCTGCGTGAACAAAACATTCGTAAAAAAGTCGATTTGCACTGGGTGACACCCGAAGATTATTTGGGTCACTTTGGAATAGACGGCATGCCCTTAGCAGAAAGTATGTTGAAAGGGTTTATGAAGATGTTTAACATTCATTTCCATACGCAAGTGGGCATTGGCGAAGTGAAAGAAGACCAAGTCATTCTCACAGATGGCACTGTATTAGAATCTCGTTTCACGATGTTAATGCCACCGTTTATTGGGGTTGACTTTGTGACACATTCTCCCAGTTTATTGGCGACACCCAACGGATACATTCCGGTAGGTGATGATTACCGTCACCGCGAACTCCCCAATGTTTGGGCAGCAGGTATTGCTGTTGATGTGAAACTCCCTTTTACCCCAGCGAAAGTTCCTTTTGCTTCACCCAAAACGGGTTATCCTTCTGATGAAACGGGTAAAATCGTAGCTGAAAATATTCTTCGTGTTTCACGCGGAGAACAAAAATTAAAAGAAAAAGCGTGGGGTAAAATTCCTGGCGTTTGCATCATGGATTGTGGTAAAAAAGAAGTGATTATTTTTTCCAATCACTTATTTAAACCCCGCACCATTGCATTGATGATCCCTAATGTGTTGTATGATTTCTCTAAAATTTTATTAGAAAAATATTTCCTCTGGAAAACACGCCGCGGATTATCATACCTCCCATAAGTTGCACTCTAAACCCAATGGAAGAAAAGGAACCTTGAAGCAATTCGGGGTTCCTTTTTCAATTGGGAGTGGTAAGCTAATAGTACTAGGCTTGCAAAACTTACCAAATGTTTAACTCAAATACTCCAAACTAGTTTCTTATTTTTGCAGGGCATAAACGCACACCATGAAACTACGTTGGTTATTCTTTTGTTCAATACTTTGGATCGGTTGTCAAAACGACACATCGACGTTATTGATTGAGCAACAAAAAGAAGCAAAAAAGAAAGAGGCTATTTTCAATACCATCAACAAAGGTTGGGTATTCAACATTGCTCCAATGGACCCTCAAACTATGGCACGTATTAGTACGTGGGATGAATGGCGTAACTTTTTACGTGAAATCAATCAAAAGCCCAAGAGTACGTTAAGTGCTTTTCAGAAAAAAGCGACTGTTCTTGTTGCCAAATCCAACGAATTACTCATGGGTATCCCCGATGGATTTAACAAACCACAGGTTCGGGCCCGCATTATGGTGATCAATACCAAATTAAAAAGCTTGGATTTGTTCATTCATCTCAACCAAATACCCGATGATAAAATCGTGAAATTGGTGGATGAGATAAATGTAGAAATAGACTATTTACAGTTGCAAATGGAAGAAATTGTGCAACGCAGTTTGATTCCAAGAGAAGAAGGGGAACCCGATTTTCAAAAAATGAAAGACACCACGCGTGCCATTCCCAACATGCCTATAAATCACTAAGTTTTGAGTAAGCAAACGCTACTTTCGGTGTACCAACAAGCACCTAAGGTCCAACTTATTGCCCAAGCCCTAGAAAACCGCGACGTCAAAATTAACGCCCGTGGGTTGGTGGGGTCTGCCTTATCGTTTGTAATCCAAGTCCTTTTTGAGAAAACCGATCGTCCTTTTTTGTTGTTATTTAATGACAAAGAAGAAGCGGCTTACTACCTCAACGATTTGGAGCAATTGATCAACGAACAAGATGTGTTATTTTATCCGGGTTCGTACCGTCGTCCTTACCAAATTGAGGAAACGGACAACGCCAATATCTTGTTGCGCGCCGAGGTTTTGAACCGCATCAATTCGCGTAAAAAGCCCGCCATCATTGTTTCTTATGCGGAAGCGTTGTTTGAGAAAGTGGTGACCAAAAAGGAATTGGAGAAAAACACCTTAAAGATTTCGGTTAACGACAAAACGAGTATTGACTTTATCAACGAAGTCTTGTTTGAATACAATTTCAAACGGGTTGACTTCGTCACAGAACCCGGGGAATTCTCGGTGCGCGGTGGAATTGTCGATGTGTTTTCTTTTTCGAATGACAACCCGTACCGTATTGAGTTTTTTGGTAATGAAGTCGACTCCATCCGTAGTTTTGATGTGGAGACACAATTGTCGATTGAGAAATTGAAAAAGATTTCGATCATCCCCAATGTTGAGAATAAATTCTTTGAAGAAAACCGCGAGAGTTTTCTGGATTATATTGACGAATCCACCGTGTTGTTTTTGCAACATACCGAAGTATTAGGCCAACAATTGGACAAGTTGTTTGCCAAAGCAACGGAAGCGTTTGGAAAATTAGAAGCGGGCATTCGCCACGTATCGCCAGAAGAGTTGTTTATCAATCAGGCCTTTTTCATGAAGCGTGCCGACCGATTTTCGGTGGTGGAATTGAGTAACCAACCCCATTTTAATGCAGACAAAACCGTTCCGTTCTTGATGCAACCCCAACCTTCGTTTAACAAGCAATTTGATTTGTTGTTGAACAATTTGGGAGAGAATCATTTCAACGGATTCAAGAATTATTTGTTTTGTTCCAATGAAAATCAAGCGAACCGTTTTCATGATATTTTCGAAGACATTGACGAACAAAATCACGAAAGCGTACGCAAACAATACAACACCGTGGTATTCCCGTTGTACCAAGGATTTGTGGACGAAGAAAACCAAATTGCGTGTTATACCGACCACCAAATCTTTGAACGCTACCATCGTTTCAATTTAAAAAATGGGTATTCCAAAAAGCAAACGATTACCCTGAAAGAACTCACCTCGTTGACGGTAGGCGACTATGTGACGCATATTGATCACGGGATTGGGAAATTTGGGGGCTTGCAAAAGATTCAGGTTGATGGCAAAACCCAAGAAGCGATTAAGTTGGTTTATGCCGATAATGATATTGTGTATGTGAGCATCCATTCGCTGCATAAGATTTCGAAATACAACGGCAAAGACGGCACCCCACCGAAGATTTATAAATTGGGTTCCAATGCTTGGAAGGTTTTAAAACAAAAGACCAAAGCACGAGTTAAGCACATCGCTTTCAACTTGATTCAGTTGTATGCCAAACGCCGCACAGAAAAAGGCTTTGCGTGTGCTCCCGACAGTTATTTACAAAAAGAATTGGAGAGTTCGTTTATCTACGAAGACACCCCCGATCAATACAAAGCCACCCAAGATGTTAAAATCGACATGGAAAATGAGCGTCCGATGGATCGTTTGGTCTGTGGTGACGTAGGTTTTGGAAAAACTGAGGTTGCGATTCGCGCTGCTTTTAAAGCGGTAGACAATGGCAAACAAGTGGCGGTTTTGGTTCCGACCACAATTTTGGCCTACCAACATTTCCGTACTTTTTCTGAACGTTTGAAGGACTTACCAGTTACGATTCATTACCTCAATCGCTTCAGAACAGCAAAGCAAAAAAGTGAAACATTAAAACTACTTGGAGAAGGACGTGTCGACATCATCATTGGCACCCATCAATTGGTCAATAAAGATGTAAAGTTTAAGGATTTGGGCTTATTGATCATTGACGAAGAGCAGAAATTTGGGGTAAATGTCAAAGATAAACTCAAAACAATTTCTCATACGGTTGATACACTGACATTGACAGCGACACCGATTCCGCGAACCCTGCAATTTTCATTGATGGCAGCACGTGATTTATCGGTCATTACAACACCGCCGCCCAACCGTTATCCGATTGAAACGCAAGTGGTTCGGTTTCATGAAGATTTGATTCGCGATGCGGTATCTTATGAAATTCAGCGCAACGGTCAGGTGTTTTTCATTCACAACCGCATTGAAAACATTAAGGAAGTTGCGGGAATGATTCAGCGCTTAGTTCCTGATGCCCGCATTGGGATTGGCCACGGCCAAATGGACGGAAAGAAATTGGAAGAACTGATGTTGGCGTTTATGAATGGGGAGTTTGATGTGTTGGTGGCCACTTCGATCATTGAAAGTGGATTGGATGTTCCCAACGCGAATACCATATTTATCAATAATGCCAACAATTTTGGGTTATCCGACTTGCATCAAATGCGCGGACGGGTAGGCCGAAGCAATAAAAAAGCGTTTTGTTATTTTATCACGCCGCCGTATTCTGCGATGACCGATGATGCGCGCAAACGTATCCATGCGTTGGAGCAATTTAGTGAATTGGGCAGCGGATTTAATATTGCGATGAAAGACTTGGAGATTCGTGGTGCGGGTGATTTATTGGGTGGTGAACAAAGCGGTTTCATTAATGAAATTGGTTTTGAAACCTATCAAAAAATCATGAATGAGGCCATTGAAGAGTTGAAAGAAAACGAATTCAAGGAATTGTACCAGGAAGAAAACAATGCAGAGACGAAGGAATATGTAAAAGATTTACAAATCGACACCGACTTTGAATTACTCTTCCCCGATGAATATGTGAACAACATTACCGAGCGTTTGAATTTGTACAACGAATTGAGCGCGATTAAGGATATTAAAACTTTAGAAGAATACGAGCAACGTTTGGCAGACCGATTTGGACCGTTACCAAAACCTGCCAAGGCACTGATTAATAGTATTCGTATCAAATGGAAAGCGACCCAATTAGGGATTGAAAAGCTCATTTTGAAACAAGACAAAATGGTGGGGTATTTTATCGGAGATCAGCAAAGTGATTTTTACCAAACCAACCGTTTCATGCAGATTTTGGAATATGTTCAACGCAACGGAAACATTTGCAAAATCAAGGAAAAGCAAACCAAGAATGGATTGCGCTTACTGATTACTTTTGAACAAGTAAAATCAATACACAAAGCCCTAGAGCTTATTGAAAAGTTATAAAAAAAGCCATCATAACGATGGCTTTTCCAATTATACTGATTTACTTTTTAATCACTTTAAAATGGACCGTATGTTCTTCATCAAATTGCAAGGAGAAGAAATAAGTCCCTTGTGCATAGCTACTTAAATCTACATTAGCAGTGGTATTTTGTAATGTTTCTTGGTGCAATAACTGACCTGTTACATTATATACCTTAACGGATTGCATCATGGTATTTGCATTTACCTTAACAATACCATTTGACGGATTGGGATAGTATGTAAAATCAATTCCTTGGAAAGATGTATTATTTAAATTCGGTACACAACTTATTGAAGCTACCCACCCTGCTCCTGTAACAAACTGATCGGATTTAAATTGAATGGTTAACGAACCATCAATAGCTGAAGAAGTAAATGGGCCGGGAATATCTGAACCTGTAAATCCTTCACCGCTATTAAATTCAAAGGCTGCTGTGGAGTTTCCATCATAGATATACATGAAATCGTAATTTAATTCCAAATCAAAAGTGGTAAATGTCAATTTAATTGCATTTGCTGGAAGATTTGGAATCATTGTTCGGATTAAAGTTTGCTCATCTCCATAATCTCCTGTTACACCGCCTGTATCGGTAAAAAGTGAACCCGTACAGAAAGCATCTGCAGTCATGAAAATTAATTTTCTTCCTATAATCTCCAGACCATTGGGACAAATTGGAGCAACTTCGATCATGTAATATGAATTAGGTAATAATCCAGAGACACTGTAAGAAGTAGTAGTCACATTGGACCACGAATTTGGAGTACCATCATAAGGATATACACGTACTTTCCAATTGCTTGTACTGCTATTATCTACCCACGAAATTACTGCTGAATTGGTAGTTACAGATTCAACTGAAATAGATGCTACCGTATTGATACATGTATTGATACAATCTGTACTAAGGCAGAGGCTATTATCAAATGTATCTAGAATACGTTGGGCAGGCTGAGGTCCGAAACCGTTGCTAAAATCAATACCCACATTATTGACAATATGACAATAACTCATTATCGTTCCTGAAACAGGAATAGTTAATGGAGTAGTACGACAAGAATAGCCCTCTGCTGATGAACCTTGTCCTGCTGTTGCACAGTTATCAATCGCTGTATTGTTTCCATTCCACACACAAGCATGGGTATGCGGAGATCCCAATAAGTGACCAAATTCATGTGTAATAACTTCAATTGTCCAAGAGGTAGTTGGCACAGTACTGTAATCAAACTCAACATCTGAGTAGCAAAAGTTTTGAGAAGAGCAAAGTCCGTCAATGGTAACTGCCAAACCTCCTAGTCCTCCATCATCTATACCAATTAATTGACCGACATCTCCATCAAATATAGGCCGTACTTGATTGAACTTATATAAATATTCCGTTGAAGATGTTCCTACACCTTCATAGGGATCTAATTCAGTCCAAATGAATACATTTCGTAACGCGACAGTGATATTGTCATTGGCATACAGTGTTTGTACATTATTAAACACAGATGACATCCAATTCATAGTGGTCGTCACACTACTTCCATTTTCTAAAAATAAATTATTGTCTACCTCAAAATACATGGTTGCACAACGGGTCGAATTGGTTGATCGTTCTGTTTGATTCCCTGTTGGAGATATGATTGCTTTTTGTGGGTCAAGGGTTGCACATGAAAATGGATTGGGGACATTCATTTTGGCATCAGAGTACACAATGTAATCCTTGGAATTTTTCAACTTCCCGACTACAACATTATGATGACCATGACCTGAAATAACAGCATTTATTTCATTTTCAAAAAAGTTAAAACTAGCTACTGATTCATAATCTCCTTTGATAATTCCGCGATAATATATCCCAGGAGTATAGAATACATTTTTGGACTTATCCGTATCCACATGAAACCCTTCTGCAAATGGATTAACGCGGTATAATTGCACTGTTAGCACCTTCCCTTCGAAAGGTACTGTTACTTCTATATTTTCAGGTCGTTGGGTATAGATTGCATGTATAACCTGAAGATTAAGCTGTGCGTAGGTTGGCAAAGTGACTACAGCTTCAACTGATGTGTTTTTGACCTCTTTCAGTTCAGTTAAAACAGTAAACGGTATAAATCGTGTGCTACTTTTCTGAAGGGCTTTAACATCGTTACCAATGCGATGTTGAGCGTGAACGAAAGTAACCAAGAATAAGAGTAGCAGGGGTAATCGAATTTTCATAGCAAATCATTTGTGTAAAGGTACAAAACGCCAACTATTTTCCAAGCTAAAAGTAATAGAACGCATCTTCAAGATGTTCCAAATCAAGGGATTCTCCTTGAAAATGAATCGCGATAATATCAAATCGAACCTGAACATCCCCTTTCATTTGTTGTACATAAGCATCTACGGCTTTTGTCAAGCGTTGGATTTGTTTAGGTTTCACGAAATCCTGCGGCAATCCAAAATCAATTCGACTTCTTGTTTTCACTTCAATGACTGCCAAAATAGGTGCTTTAAATGCAATAATATCTACTTCCGCTTTTTGAAAAGTCCAATTGGTTTCCAAGATCGTATACCCGTTCCGGACCAAATAATCCACAGCGACTGACTCCCCTTGCTTCCCGAGTTCGTTGTGTTGCGCCATTAGGTCGTGGTAAACAAAACCGCTTTATTGGAAAATTTTATTTGTTTTACTTCTTCCCTAATTTTAGTTATCAACTGAATGATTTGATGCGCTTCATGTTGCAACGCTTGCGTTTGCTCTGCTGTTAAATAATCCAATGGTTCAGTCAACATTAAATGCGTTTGAATTTCATAGGCGGCACCCAATGAAAAATCCAAAAAACGAATAAAATCGGCTTTAGAATTGGCTTGATACGCCAACGCGATATTCGTAGGTAATAAAACCGACAATTGCCGTAACTCTAGAATGGTGAATTGTGTAGGGTTGGTGGGAAGTGGTGACGTTCCCCGAAAAATCGATGTGCAGAAATCCTGGCTTTTTTTCCAGATTTCCAATTCTCTGAATGAACTCATAACTACATGGCTTTTAAAATGATACCGTAAAGCTACAACTTCTTTTGAAGAATATCCGACAACAAATATTTAATAACGAAAAAACTCCTCAAGCACTGTAAATACTGAGGAGTTCTTTATTCTTTATTTGATTTTATTCAAAAATCACATGACTTTCGGTATCATTTACTTCCATTGTCACTTTACTTCCAAAAATCAAGGCCCGATTATCTGAAATATGTCCGGCCGGGAAATTATAAATAATTGGAATGTTATAATTCTTGGTAATGTCTTCTATAATTTCCAAGGCATTTTTCCCCCATGGAATATCATTATCGTGCATTTTGGTCATACTTCCCACAATGATTCCCTTCAAACTTTCCAAGCATCCGTTGCGCTTCAAGTTCATCATCATGCGATCGATATGGTATAAATATTCGTCCAAATCTTCAATAAACAAAATCTTATCCGAACAATCTATTGAAGAAGGCGAACCAAACAAACTGTACAAAATCGATAGATTGCCGCCCACCAATTCACCAGTTGCTTTCCCGTTTCTATTCAACGCATCGCAGGGCAAATGGTATTCCAACTTTTCACCAAATAACGCTTGACGCAAAGTCTCTTTTGCCGCTTCACTCGCTTTCGCATTGACAGGCATAATTCCGTGAATGGACTGAACGCCCATCGTATTCAAATGACTGTGTAAAACGGTGACATCACTAAAGCCTACAACCCATTTGGGATGCTGTTTAAATTTTGTAAAATCCAATTTATCAATCATGCGCACGGTACCGTAACCGCCACGCACACACCAAATCATTTTGATGTTGGGATTGTCCATCATGGCTTGAAAATCGGCAGCGCGCTCGTCATCACTTCCCGCCAATTGATTGTCGTCTAAACCGATGGTTTTCCCGATTACGACTTCCAATCCCCAGCTTTTCAACCAACCGATAGCTGGTCCTAAATTGTCGTCTAAGTTTTTACGTGCCGTAGCTACAATAGCCACCGTGTCGCCTTTTTGTAAATAAGGTGGTGTAATCATCTTTTTTTGTGCATAAAGATTCGTTAGTGAAATCAATACGAATAGGTATCCGAATAGTCTTTTCATTCGATTCATCGCTTCGGACAAATATAAGAAACTATATGTTCGGGATTTTGGGCAAATGCCGTACTTTTGCAAAAATTTTTATTTCGAAATCGACATGTCTGATTTTCCAAAACGATATACCGTTACTGCCGCTTTACCGTACACCAACGGTCCTATTCATATTGGCCATTTGGCTGGAGTGTATGTTCCTGCTGATATTTATTCCCGTTACCTGCGTTTACAAGGGCGTGATGTAGCCTTTATTTGCGGAAGCGATGAACATGGAGTGGCTATTTCTATGAAAGCTAAAAAAGAGGGAATTACTCCTCAGGAAGTTATTGACAAATACGACGGCATCATTAAGCAGTCGTTTGCAGATTTCGGAATTTCATTTGATAATTATTCCCGTACCTCGGCAAAAATTCACCATGAAACGGCATCTGAATTTTTTAGAAAACTTTACGATCAAGGCGATTTTATCGAAGAAACTACGGAACAATTGTACGATGAAAAAGCGGCTCAATTTTTAGCTGACCGCTTTGTTACGGGAACCTGTCCAAAATGTAGCAATCCCGAGGCGTATGGCGATCAATGTGAAAAATGCGGTACATCGTTGAATGCGACCGATTTGATCAACCCGAAGTCGACCATAACGGGAACAACACCTATTTTAAAAGCAACAAAACACTGGTTTTTGCCTTTGGATCGTTATGAAGATTTCTTAAAACAATGGATTTTAGACGGTCATAAAAACGATTGGAAACCCAATGTGTATGGGCAAGTAAAATCGTGGATTGACGACGGTTTAAAACCCCGTGCTGTGACACGCGACTTGGATTGGGGTATCGATGTGCCGGTTGCAGGTGCCGAAGGAAAAAAGCTCTACGTTTGGTTTGATGCACCTATTGGATACATTTCGTCTACCAAAGAATGGGCGCAAAATGTTGGTAAAGATTGGGAGCCGTATTGGAAAGACCAGGACACGAAGTTGGTGCATTTTATTGGTAAAGACAATATTGTTTTTCACTGTATCATCTTCCCTGCCATGTTGAAGGCAGAAGGAACGTATATCTTACCCGATAATGTTCCGGCCAACGAATTTTTAAATTTAGAAGGCAACAAATTGTCCACTTCCAAAAACTGGGCAGTTTGGTTACACGAATATTTAGTGGATTTCCCTGGTAAGCAAGATGCGTTGCGTTATGCGTTGACAGCAAATGCACCGGAAACTAAAGACAACGACTTTACTTGGAAAGATTTTCAAGCGCGCAACAACAATGAGTTGGCCGCGATTTTTGGAAACTTCATCAACCGTGTGGTAGTTTTGACTCAAAAATATTACCAAGGTGAAGTGCCACAACCCAATGAATTGACAGAAGTTGACCAACAGGTTTTAGCCGAATTGAAAGCTTTTCCAGCAGTAATTGCGAGTTCGATCGAACGTTACCGCTTCCGTGAAGCCCAAGGTGAATTGATGAATGTCGCACGATTAGGCAATAAATATTTAGCCGACGAAGAACCTTGGAAAATGGTCAAAGAAAATCCGGAGCGCGTAAAAACCCAAATGTATGTGGCCTTACAAGTAGCTGCTGCTTTGGCGTATTTATCAGAGCCGTTCTTACCGTTTACGGCTGCAAAATTAGGTTCGATGCTCAAAATTGAATCTGATAATTGGGATACAGTTTTTGCGAAAGAAGCGTTATTACCCGCAGGACATACAATTGGTCAAGCGGAGATTTTATTTGCCCAAATCGAAGACGAAGCGATTCAACAACAAATAGACAAATTAGAAGCCACTAAAAAAGCGAATACCATGACAAATCCCGATGTCACTCCTCAAAAAGAAACCGCAACATTTGATGATTTTTCAAAAATAGATTTGCGTGTAGGTACGATTATCGAAGCTGAAAAAATGCCAAAAGCAGACAAACTTTTAGTGTTGAAAGTAGATACAGGAATCGATGTTCGCACCATTGTTTCAGGCATTGCGGAGCATTTTACTCCTGAAGAAGTGGTGGGAAGACGCGTCACCGTTTTGGTGAATTTAGCGCCAAGAGCTTTACGTGGAGTGGAAAGTCAGGGAATGCTATTGCTCACCCAAAATGCCGAAGGGAAATTGGTTTTTGTGAATCCGGATGCTGACGGCGTAGAAAACGGCGCGACAATCAGTTAACACTTAGCCTTTATACAAATGAAGTCTTTTATCTACGCCCTACTAATAATGTGTTCCTTGTTTGTCAATGCACAGAAATTTGTCGGTTCTTTGCCCTTAAAACTTGAATCCAAATCAAATTGTTTTGAGATCATTGACGATGAAAAAAAACAATTGGCACTTTGTATAAACCAAGCAAAAAAAACACAAATCATTCGTTTAAGTCCTGAATTCAAAGTTCAAGACTCAATGCACATGTCACGTCCTGATGGAGATTTCAAATACCTTTCGGGATATAGTGTTCAAAATGGTATTTATTATCTCTATTGGAATTCCTCTGGAAAAGAGAAAAGTATTGGATGTCAAATATATGATTTCAATACCAAGAAAAATTCATTTGTTTCCATTCCTTTTGAACTTACTAAAGAGCGTGTGCTCACCAAAATAAATAAACAAGGAAAGCTCTATGTAATTAGTTGTATAAAAGGAAAAAGCATCCTTAACTTCAGAATATTTGATGGTGCTACTGTAACACAAAAACAACTTGATCTTACAGAAAAATCTTTTTTGAATTATGAAGGTACACGTGTGTCATTGTCAGATCTTTTAAGCGAAGAAACTCGACTTCAACCCGCTTTTCAAGTACAAAAAATAAGTGATGAGATGCCTCCCTCTTTAGTTTTAGGAGCTAAGTCACGAAAAGTTTATGTTGATGGAGAGGATTTTATATTTACGTTTGACAACTACGATGCTGCCACCCAAGTTTTCAAAATCAACACAACGGATTTCAATGTCAAGCAGTACTTATTACCGCAAAAATTTGTAGTGAAACCTATTAGTGACACGTATTATCCACTTCCCGCATCTTCATTTTATATTAATAAAAAAATAATTCAACTTAAGAGTGATGTGGCTAGTTTACACATTACTGTTCGTCCCTTGGAAGGTGAAATAATCAAACATTTTGAAATTAAATTAGACCAAGAAATCGACTTTAAGAATACTGAAATTATCCAAGAAAACGGGTCCATCAAAAACACCCGTATTTTGGACAAATCCAATCAACTCATCCAAAAAATCAACAATTTATATCCTGCTATTACGTGTTACAACCAAAATAACTTAATTGTTTTAACCGTTGGCGGTGTATCTGATATTAAAGATGGTGCAGGTTATGGCGCAATGTTTGGATTGATTGGGATTGCAATTGAATGGGCATTAAGTAATTATTCAATCGACAATTACAACTCTTATATTGACCGGAAAGTAGTTTATATTTCAGGATTATTTGATGAAAATTTCAATTCTATTAAAGAACCTTTACAAAAGCCAGCATTTGATAAATTACGTGAATTTACTGCTGATAAGAAGATAGAGCAATCCATTCTGTTCAGTTTTGGCAATTCATTGT
>CAYNDK010000029.1:0-20038 GCA_964395965.1 uncultured Flavobacterium sp. | reverse complement strand
CACAAAATCAAATTCTAAAACCGTTGCATTGTTATAATCTGTCAACCCAGGATCAATCCCTAGATCGTCAATGTAATTGAATAAGTCCGTATCACCCGGCCAGTTTCCATTACTTTGAACCGAAGTATTTGGTCCTGCGGCAGCAACCGCTCGACCTGTACTCAAAATCACACCCGAAGATAATGGAAAATTAGCATTGGTATTTGTAAAATAACCAATACCATTTTCAGAACCAAAATTGGTTCCTGTACTCCAAGTGATATTTGAAATTGAACCCGTACAAGAGTTACTTGATACTCCGGGTGGTAAATTGAAAAGTTTTTCACGAACCAACTGCGGAACATTATATGTGGTAACATCAACATTGATGGCCTGAGAAAAACCCAACTGAAATGCCAGTAAAAAGAATAGTAATTTCCCCTTCATTCGCTATTTATTTTGAATTGTAACCCTTTAAGGATAACGATTATAGTGTTAATTAATTGTTTAAAACTTCAAATATAGTATTTCTCAAAAAATATCTTTGTTAAATTTGCAGAAATTACCCGTAAAATCATGAAAATTTCAATAAAAGAAACCCAAAATCCTACGATTTTAAAATTCGAATTTCCTGAGTTCATAACAAATGGAAGAAACTATGAATTCAAGAACATCGACGAAACAAAAAATTCACCATTAGCGCAAAAACTTTTCTACTTACCTTTTGTAAAAACAGTATATATTTCAGGCAATTTTGTTGCTATTGAACGTTTTAGCATCGTTGAATGGAGTGATGTTCAAGAGGAAGTTGCCGCTCAAATTGAATCCTTTATTGCCGATGGCGGAAAAATTATAATAGAAGACACTTCTTCTAAAAAAATTCCTATCTCCGTTTATGGTGAAACCACTCCCAATCCAGCAACGTTAAAATTTGTTGTCAATCGAAAAATCACCACCCAAGCATTAGAATGCAAAAACATTGATGATTCTCAAGCTTCTCCTTTGGCTAAAGAACTTTTCAAATTCCCATTTGTCAAAGAAATTTTCATAGACGAAAATTACATTTCTATTACCAAATACGAAGTGGCCTCATGGGACGAAATTACTTTGGAAATGCGAACATTCATCAAAGAATATATTGAAAATGGCGGTACAGTTGTCGATGAAACGTTGATGCAATCGGCTCCAAAACAAGAAAAACAACAAATCAAGAATTTTGACAATCTTGATACGACTTCGCAACAAATCATCAATATTTTGGAAGAGTATGTGAAACCCGCAGTGGCAGCAGATGGTGGAAATATTCTTTTCGATTCTTTTGATGAAAACACCAAACGCGTAAAAGTAGTTTTGCAAGGCTCGTGCAACGGCTGTCCTTCGTCCACATTCACTTTAAAAAACGGCATTGAAAATATGCTTAAAGATATGCTTAAAGACCAAGATATCGTGGTTGAAGCGTTGAACTCATAACCTAAAAAAAATGAAAAAAACACATTTCTTGGCAATTGGTATTGGACTAATCACTGTTTTTATAGGCTGTAAATCAGAGAAATCTTCGGTGGATTTTACACAAATTACTAAAGATTATTTTGATGGTAAAAATCAATTAAATCCACTTGAAGCAACCGTAAACGGTCAATCCCAATTCAATGATCAATTGCAATTTGAAATGACTGACAGTTATCGCAAAGATCAAAAAGAATTTTTCGAAAAAACAGAGAAGTCATTGCATGAAGTAGACTATGAAACGCTTTCCCCTGAAGAAAAAATCAGTTATGACATTATCCAATGGGAAGTAAGTGTCGGACAAGAAATGTTGCAACATCCTAGCAATTTGATTCCGCTCAATCAGTTTTCTGGCACCCATCTTACTATGGGGCAATTTGCTGGAGCCGAAGGAGCACAACCTTTCAAAACGGAAAAAGACTACCGCAACTTCCTGACCCGTATGGACAAATTTGCAGTTTGGATGGATTCTGCCCAAGTCTACATGAAAAAAGGGATCGCGAAAAACTATGTATTACCTAAAGCGTTGACTGAAAAACTAATCCCTCAATTTGAGGAAATGGTCACGCAACCCGAAAAACACTTGTATTACACCGCTGTTACCAAATTTCCCTCAACTTTTGACCAAGTTACACGTGATAAATTAACCGCCGATTACAAAAAAGCAATTCAAGAGAAACTCGTGCCTTCTTTTCAACGGATGGTGGTTTTTTTGAAAAATGAATACCTGCCAAAATCGCGTCAAACAAGCGGTATCGGTAGTCTAACCGGCGGAAACGAATGGTATGCCTCACTGGCAAAACAATGGACGACTACAACAAAAAGTCCGAGCGAAATTCACGAACTCGGTTTGAAAGAAGTAGCCCGCATCAAAGCGGAAATGGAAAAAGTGAAAAATCAGGTAAGATTCAAAGGAAGCATCATCGAATTTTTTGATTTCGTTCGCAACAAAAAAGAATTAATGCCTTTCAAATCACCGGAAGAAGTGATTGCCAACTTTGAAAAAATTCACGCTACCATCAAACCTAATGTGGATAAATTGTTTGCCTTACAGCCTAAAACGCCTTTCCGCATCAAGCGTACCGAAGCGTTTCGTGAGAAAACAGCCAGTGCCGAATATGTGCAAGGTGCTGCTGACGGTTCACGTCCAGGAACCTTTTATGTTCCGATTCCTGATGTAACCCATTACAATTATTATGGCGACGAAGATTTGTTTTTACATGAAGCGATTCCCGGTCACCATTTCCAAATTTCATTACAACAAGAAAATAAGGACTTACCCGATTTCCGCAAATTCAATTGGTTTGGTGCCTACGGCGAAGGTTGGGCGTTGTACACGGAAAGTTTAGGAACAGAACTCGGCTTGTACAAAGACCCTTTTCAATATTTTGGAATGTTGAGCAATGAAATGCACCGCGCCATTCGATTAGTGGTAGACACAGGTATGCATACCAAAGGTTGGACACGCGAACAAGCCATTAAATTTTCATTAGAAAATGAAGCCGAAAGTGAAGCCAGTATTGTTGCCGAAATCGAGCGCTATATGGCGATTCCAGGTCAAGCATTATCCTATAAAATTGGGCAATTGAAAATTCGAGAGCTACGCGATAAAGCCCAAAAAGAACTGGGTAAATCTTTTGACATTAAAAAATTCCACCAAATTGTATTGGAATCGGGTGTCATGCCATTGGCACTTTTGGAACAAAAAATCAACGATTGGATTGCTACTTCGAAATAACACAAAAGCCCCGTAAAATGGGGCTTTTTTTATTTATTCATTTTATCTTCTACCTTTTTAAAATCAATGGCTTTTCCATCGATGTCATAAAATTGGTAACGGTATTTTAATTTCCCTTGCAACTCTTCAATATCCACATGCATTTGGTAAAAACCGCCATTCCATTCTAAAATTATATCAAAATAATAGTCTCCAACGCCAAAACTAGAAGGTAAATTACACACATAAACTTGCTTTTTTGATTTCAAATTTAAAGTCGAAATTTCTACATTTTGATAGGCACCCACATCTTCCGTACTGAAGGTTCGCCCCATATAATTGTAATCTTTGGCTTTCTTTTTTCGACCGCCATTTTCGGTGTAAATATCTTTAATAGAAAAGATCACATCTTTTAAAGAAAACTTCCCCGTATTCACCAAATTAAATTTTAATTGATGAATGTAGGTTAGTCGCTCACCTTTTTTACGAGCTTCATTCACTTCTTTAGTTTCACCCAAATCAATATCCGTGATCTCAACAATGGGAATATTATCTGAGGCAATTTGCGCCTCTAAATTCGGTTTTGCCTCTTCCAGTTTCGTTTCCGTTTCGACCAACTGCTCTTTCGTGTCTTCGATTTCACCTTTGATATCATCAATTTCGCGATTGGCTCGATCTACTTTTAGTTCTCCTGTTTCTTGTTTGGTTTTGGCTACTTCATTCGAACTATACAAATAAAACAAAGCCCCGGTAACCAGGACAATCCCAATAAATGCGACAAGTAATGCTATCATAACGGTTCTCTTTTTCATATCATCAATCCGGAGAGGATACAAAAATAACTAACCTTACCTATTAAATAAAACTAGTAAAGAGAAGTTCTTAACAGTTTGACAAAGTGTTGTTAACTGTAGACAAAAAAAAGCTGCCTTTTTGAGACAGCCCTTGTTTTTATTTTTTAATCAATTTGTAGTGTATTTTTTCTTGTTGGGAAGTAAAAATGGTAACGAGATACACACCGTTTTCTAATCCCGACACATCCACTTGTTCTTGAACGCCTCCCGTTAATTTTTGTTCAAACACTTTGGCGCCTAGTAGTGATCGCACTTCAACATTCGCTCCTATCAAATTCGTTGAACCAAAATCAATGGTAAGAATACCTGAAGTTGGATTCGGATACATTACCACATTTTGAAGACTATTTTCAGGTGTCGCTAAAGGTGCTACAAAAAGTGTTACAAACGTATTGGTAATAATCGCCGGATTAAAATCAAAATAGATATACGCCGTATTTGAGATACTATCCCCCACTTCATATCCTGCTCTTGGTTTGACTTTGAAGGTAACAAAGCCTTTACCAATTGTGGTATTTGCTACAGAAACTGGCAAATTGATAGAAGGAAAACGCCATGTTAAAGTTGAACCCACACGATCTAAGGAATAATCATGACTCGAAGCCACCATGGTTACGGTAGTTTCATCCAATTGCGCCTCTAATATATCTTCCACACGAATGTTTACTGCACTCGCGGTTCCCGTATTTTCAAAACGAATCGTGTAGTACAAATAATCGTCTGCTGTAAATTGCGATTGAACTATCTCCCGTCCGTGGGCTTCCATTTTGTCATTCGGATCGTACGAATTAATTACCAAATCATTCAATGTAAAATCGTTATTCTGAGGCACCACATCACCAGAAACAGGTAATATTGACGCGGAAGAAACCAACACATCATCCGCATTGACCACAGGAACAGCGGGCACTTGTGCTGTAACCTCAAAATGACGGGTTTCAAACGGTGCTAAATTGGTAAACCCATAACTAAACCCATTGGCTGTGGGCGTTGCGCCATTGGGCGTATTGATTAAGGTTACCAATGCATCTTTAGTATAATTAATCGAGCCCGAACTTATAGTTTGGTTACCCAAATTGGAATAAATCACACGTTGCGTGTACATAAATCCAGGTCGGGGCGAACCCAGAGACACAATGGAAACCGCTAAATCATTATACGATTGCACTACAGTTACTGGGAAATAATAGGTTTGAACACCGCTTCCTGGGGTAATCGACAAATTGGACATCATGGCTGGATTTACCGCATACTGCGCAGCATAATTGGATTGAATGGTAAACCCAACATCGTAAGTATTGGCCATATTTAAATCGTAAAGAGAAAGATTCCCATACGGATTAGAATAATGGTGCACTACGCCATCATTGTTTCGCTCGTATGAAAACTCACCCAACGGAAATGGAGATTCTCCCACATCCATAGTACCGTTGGCATTACTATCCAAGAAGGCTTGAAACTGCATGCCGCTACAATCAATTACCGCTTGACTACCCATGTTAGTGATACGGATAAATCCTAGCTGATTGCTAAAATTAGTCACCATGACTAAATAGTATTTCCCTCCAATGGCATTAAATGTAGGGAATTCTATTGGTGAAGCTGAATAGCTACAATTCACAATATTACTTGGGGTAGTTAATGCACAAGCCGAAATAGGATCATCAAAAGGTCCATAAATGGCATAATCCACGTCCAATTGTGTGCTTGCAAAATTGACATCTTGATTTTGTTCAATTCTTAAATTCAATACCCCCGACTGACTAACCGGCATATAAAACCATGTTGGATTGGGAGTAGTTCCCAAACATCCTGCACTTCCTGCAGAGGTCACATTTACGGTATTTTGAAACGGAATTCCTAAATTCCCACACAACGAATTGGCGCCTTGACAGGTCGATGCTGGATTACAATTTCCAAAGGTGCGAATGCTGAAACTATGGATCTTATCACAGGCACTCGGAATAACTTCGCGTACAAAAATCGGGAGCGAAGTTCCTTGCACATTAACTGAATAAATCGAAGGCGTACTAATCGGATTTTGTTGCAATTCCGCATTAGTAGCACTAGTATAATATTCTAACGTATTGCTAGTTGAAATTTGCGACGCTAAATTGGTTAAATTGAAAACGACAATCCCATTGTTATCCACATCACATTCAGAATATTCAACATGCGGCGTAGTATCATAGGTGTACGATTGCACAAAAAAGAAAACAACCGATGTAAAATAACTTCCATCATTTTTCAACACGCGGACATACACAGAAGACGACCCAACGCCCACACAATGATTGGTGTCAATTGGATTAACGCCAGCTTCTGCTTCACTGGCACTAGCGTGATACGTGATGGTGTGCTGACTTGGATCATGGGTTCCAATAATAGGTGCATTATTTAAGGTCAAATCAAAACACGCTAAATTCGACCCGTCCACACAGGCTTGAAACGATAACGGTTGTCCATATTGTGGCCCACAAGCCGTTGTTGTAAAGGAATACACACTACTCCAATCACTACCACTGTAGGGATTTAATTCACAAACTGTACGTGCATAAAATTCATAAGCGGTAGCACATTGCAATCCGGTCAAATTAATCACAGAATTGGGCGCTAGATAGATTGTGCCTTGCGATGGTGGCGGACCCCCAGCAGGCTGTACCACGACTTCCCAACCGTGTAATGGTTCGTTCGGATTGGTTGACATCATGACAATTTGCGCACTATCTTGTGCTGTGCTCAGTACTGAAGCCGTTGGTGTGGTACAAGTAGTACAAAACACACTTACCAATTGAATATCACCGATTGATCTACAGCCTGTATCAACATTAGTGACACTATAATATACAGGAGCTAAAGTGGGTGTCGCTGCAAAACTTTGGTAACAACTAGGATTTAAAATTTGATTGATATTCGCTTCCGCATCGAATAAAGAAGGGAAATACTGAACTAACAAAATGGGATTCCCACCCGTTACTTGATCATTTATTGAAGTTAAATCAACACATGAAGTGGTACCCGATGTATTGGTACACACGGCCAACGTATAGGTGAACGCAGAAGGCAATTGATTTAAACCTAATACTAATGTGGTTACTCCAAAATTTGAAGGATTTGCAATTTCTTCAACACGTACAAACAAAGTTAAATTCCAAGCTGTATTGGTATACATCGGATTAATTGCTCCAACATCATTGGCCGCATCCGATTGCGTTAAATGAAAAGTAACCGTATGTTCGTTGGGTGACAAACTCCCCAAAATTTCATACTTTTTTGTATCCAAATCAAAAGTTTCCACACCGTCATTATTGACATCACATAAATAATAGGGAGATGGAGGATTCAAAGGTATTTGTGCATTTCCTTTTATACTTAAGCATAAAAAGAAGGCAATGATAGCGTAGCAGTGTTTCATAAAGCACTCGTTTTTGTTTGATTATGAGTGCAATATAACTATTTTCAAATAAGAAATGTGGAAAGTAACACAAGTAAACCATTTAAATCCGTAAACGTATCTTTTCAGTTAGTATTCAGGATGGATGGAGAATTGAATATCCCTAGAATTGAAATACATTATTTAGAATTCAAAAAAAAAGGTCCAGATAAATTATCTGAACCTAAGTGCGGGTGATAGGACTCGAACCTACACGCCTTGCGGCACCAGATCCTAAGTCTGGCACGTCTACCAATTTCGCCACACCCGCAAAATTGTGAGTGCAAATATAGGCATTATTTTGAATTTCCAAAGGACAAATCCTAATTTCCAAAAAAAAGAAATAACTTTTACGATTTACATTTTTGAAATTTAGGTTTGCTAATTGATTTTGTATATTTGAACATTACTTATCTATAAAAAATGGACCAAATAAAAAGTTACGTTCAAACACATAAAGATCGTTTTATTAACGAACTCATTGATTTACTCAAAATCCCATCAGTTAGTGCCGATAGTGCCTATGCCCAAGACGTCATTGATACGGCCAACGCTGTAAAAGATAGCCTACTCAAAGCCGGCTGTGATTTGGCTGAATTATGCGAAACACCTGGCTATCCCATTGTCTATGGTGAAAAAATTATTGATCCAAACCTACCCACAGTGTTGGTTTACGGTCACTACGATGTGCAACCACCCGATCCGATTGATTTATGGGATTCTCCTCCGTTTGAACCTGTAATTAAAACCACCGAAATCCACCCAGAAGGTGCAATTTTTGCCCGCGGTGCTTGCGACGATAAAGGACAAATGTTCATGCACGTCAAAGCGTTTGAATACATGATTCAATCCAACACCTTGCCTTGTAACGTGAAATTTATGATCGAAGGTGAAGAGGAAGTGGGCTCCAAATCCTTGAGCTGGTTTGTAGAACGCAACCAAGACAAATTGGCCAACGACGTAATTTTGATCTCTGATACCGGAATGATTTCCAACCAACAACCGTCAATCACGACTGGATTGCGTGGTTTGAGCTATGTGGAAGTGGAAGTGACCGGACCCAATCGCGATCTACATTCGGGATTATATGGGGGTGCTGTAGCCAACCCGATCAACATTTTATCTAAAATGATCGCTTCACTACACGATGAAAACAACCACATTACCATTCCTGGTTTTTACGATAAAGTAGAGGAATTGTCGCAAACCGAGCGTGCCGAAATGGCAAAACGCCCCTACAGCGAAGATGCCTACAAAAAAGCTTTAGACATTGCCGATGTTTATGGCGAAGCAGGCTATTCCACCAACGAACGCAATTCGATTCGCCCCACGTTGGATGTCAACGGTATTTGGGGTGGCTATACCGGCGAAGGCGCCAAAACCGTAATCGCGAGTAAAGCCTATGCCAAAATCTCGATGCGTTTGGTACCCAACCAAGACTGGGAAGAAATCACCGATTTGTTTGCCAAACACTTTGTGAGCATTGCACCGCCTTCTGTTACGGTAAAAGTAACGCCTCACCATGGTGGCCAAGGCTATGTGACGCCCATCGACAGCATTGGCTATCAAGCCGCAAACAAAGCCTATACCGAAACCTTTGGTGTTCCTGCCATTCCTGTGCGCTCAGGAGGAAGCATCCCTATTGTGGCCTTGTTTGAAAAAGAATTGAAATCCAAAACCATCTTGATGGGCTTCGGATTGGACAGCGATGCCATTCACTCGCCCAACGAACATTATGGCATCTTCAACTACCTCAAAGGCATTGAAACGATCCCGTTGTTCTACAAGTACTTTGTGGAATTAAGCAAATAATTAGCAAAGCTGTTTCGAAAGAGGCAGCTTTTTTTTTGTTGGGCGTGCCCCCGTTCATCACGCTTTAGCTTCCAAATCAATTATCGGGAACGGGGTCGGGCTGTCCGTGGTGCGCGGCACCTTACTCCCATCCCTCACGCGAATGTTCAAAATCAAGCAACTGCATTTCGAAAGAACTCATTAAAGTAGGGACAACAATCTCAACCCTAGTAACACTGTAAATCCTAGGGCACCAAGTAACATTGATTGTTTCGGATAACAAAAAGGAGCTTCCAAGAACTACTAAATTACTTATAAACAAGCAGTTATCATTTCACAATCCATCCATTAAACCCTTCCCCCTTTTTTACAAAAAAAAGACTAAACCTGCATTAGAAATGTTAAATTTCACTTCTACAGTTGTAGAATTGGATTTAATCTCTACATTTGTAGAGTCAATTCTAAAATTGTAGAACAATGCAACTATCAAATGCTGAAGAACAAGTAATGGAATATTTATGGAAGCTAGAAAAAGCATTCATGAAAGATTTACTAGAAGCCTATCCCGAACCAAAACCTGCGACTACTACGGTGGCAACACTATTAAAACGGATGATTGATAAAAAATTTGTTGCCTACACCGAATTTGGAAATTCTCGTGAATACTATCCCTTAGTAAAGAAATCGGATTATTTTTCAAAACACGTGAATGGGTTAATTAAAAATTTCTTCAACAATTCCGCTTCTCAGTTTGCATCCTTTTTTACTACTGAAACCAATTTGTCGGAGAAAGAATTGGAAGAACTTAAAAAAATTATCGATGTCGAACTCCAAAAAAAGAAAAAATGATCGATTTCTTAATTAAATCATCCCTTAGTCTGTTTGTTTTTCTTTGTTTTTACCATTTGGTTTTGGAGCGAGAGAAAACACATCATTTCAATAGATTTTATCTACTGTTTTCCATTGTCCTTTCTTTTGCCATTCCTTTTATGACATTTGAAATCATTAAAATCGTTCCTGTTGAGACAACATTCGAACCGATAATCAACCCTATCGCTTCAACAGAGATTCCGAAAAATGAAACCGAAATTATTCATGGTGCTCCAACTGTAAAAATGGATTACACCCCATATATTATTAGTCTATTGTATGGACTACCTACCCTACTTTTACTAGGTAGATTTGGAAAAAATATTAGAAAACTAATTTCAAAAAAGAAAACCAATCCAAGAATACGTTATAAAAATGCCTACTTGGTATTAGTTAAAGAAAAAACACTTCCGCATACTTTTTTTAATGCCATTTTTATCAATATTGAAGATTACCAAAATCAAACCATTGAGGAAGAATTATATACACATGAACTTGCTCATGTCACTCAAAAACATACATGGGACATTCTCTTTATCGAATTCTTAAAAACCATTTTTTGGTTTAATCCAATTCTTGTGTATTACAAAAAAGCAATTCAGCTTAATCACGAATTCCTTGCCGATCAAACGAGTGTAGAAAAACACGATAATATCCCGGTATATCAAAATTTACTTTTGATGAAAAGCAGTAGTTTGAAAACGATTTACTTAGCAAGCAATCTAAATTATCAAGTAACCAAAAAACGACTAGTAATGATGACAAAAAAAACATCTAAAAGAAGAGCAGTTGTTAAGAAAATAGCTGTACTTCCTATTATAGCGGGATTGATTTTATGTTTATGCTTCAAAGTTGTTGCTCAAGAAAAACCAATTTTATCCACAAAAAAATATACCGATTATTCTGAAGCTGAAAAGGACAAAATAAGAGACGCTTATTACTCCAACGTCTGGGTTATTTTAACCGATGAAAGAAATGGTTTGACGATTAACAAAAAATATGAAGATTTAACCTTAGCAGAAAAAAGAACGTACTTGAATTGGGTCCCCGATATGTATATAGAGAAAGAGATCCCTGAAGCCTTGTTTGAAAAATTAACCACTAAAGAAAATGCCGTTTGGATCAACAATAAAATTAGTAGTAAGGACGAAATTAAAAAACACAAAAGAACTGATTTTGCTTATTACAGCTATAGTTTTGTACATAAAAATGCACGTACAAAAAGGTATCCACAAGAATACCAATACACCTTATACACGCAGGACTTCTTCAATACAAACATGAAAAATAGCCATCTGCATTTTAGTGGGGACACATTAAAATTGAGGTGTGCAGATAAGGATACTGCTAAAAAGAACAAACTTTTCAAAAAAATAAAGACCGATACATTAGTTTGGTACACAACCCAATCTGAAAGCAATAATGAGCCCCATAAAGATAAAAAAGAAAAGAAAATTATTGTTATTGATGCGGGGCATGGAGGACATGATTTTGGGGCTACTCAAGAGGAATGGATTGAAAAGAATTTAACCTCTGAAATCGCAAAAAAAATAAATGAAATGGTAGCTGACCCTAACATAGAAATACATTTTACGAGAACCAGCGATGAATTTATGGATTTAAAAAGCAGAAGTGCTTACATAAATGGATTAAAAGCCGACTTAGTGCTATCACTTCACATTAATCAAAATAAAAATAATGACACAAATGGATTTGAAGTTTTTATTTGTGAAAAAAATAGCGCTTACGAGGAATCAAAAGTTTTAGGAGAAAAGTTGGTTTCAAAATTATCGAATACAGAACTTAAAAATAGAGGTGTAAAGAATGCTCCCTTTTGGATATTAAAAAATGCCAATTGTCCTTCGCTGGTTGTTGAACTTGGATTTATTTCAAATGAAAAAGACCGTAAATTTATAAGCAGCAAAAAAGGCCAATCTGAAATAGCAACACAAATCATCGCGTTCTTGTCTGCTATTTAATATTTTAAAAATAACTTTATAAATCAAATATCCGTTCAATCCCCCTATTGAACGGATATTTTTTTGTATCTAAAAAGCTACTAATCAATTTCTTTTTATCAACTTAAAACATTCCTAAAAGTTTGGCGTTACTTTTGTATAGTCATCATCAATCAAAAATCAATCATCATGTTAAAACGCTTCTTCTTGCTTTGTTCGGGAGTGGACAAAGACCTTATTGCCGGCTGTTCCAATGGGGAACAAAACAAGTATGCCGGCATTGGTGCAACAGTATTTTTTACGGCTTTCATGGCTTTCCTAGCGGGGAGTTATGCGCTGTTCACCGTTTTTGACAATTACTATGCGGCCACGGCTTTTGGCTTGGTTTGGGGCTTACTTATTTTCAATTTGGACCGCTTTATCGTGTCAACCTTAAAAAAAAGGGACTCCTTTTTGGATGAGTTCATTCAAGCTTCACCGCGTATCATTTTAGCACTAATCATTGCCATCGTGATTTCAAAACCGTTAGAAATTAAAATTTTTGAAAAGGAAATTAATACGGTCATATTGAAAGAGAAAAATGAGATGGCGCTCGCCAACAAAACGCAAGTCGCCAATTTCTACAAATCCGATTTGGATCAAAACAAAGCTGCAATGGACAGTTTGAAAGGTTCGATAACCGCCAAAGAAAAAGAAGTCGCTTCTTTGTACCAGTCCTACATCACTGAAGCGGAAGGTACGGCGGGCACCAAGAAAATGGGTAAGGGTCCGATTTACAAAGAAAAACGAGCGGCTTACGATCGCGCTGCCTTACAATTGGATTCGATAAAAAAAGCAACCGCCACAATTCTTGCTGAAAAAGAAAATCGCGCCAAAACCTTACAAGCCGATGTCGACAAAAAAGTGAGTGAAACCCAACCCATTATCGATGGTTTTGACGGACTCATGGCGCGCATAAATGCCTTAGGAAAGTTACCCTTTTTACCTTCCTTTTTCATTATGTTATTGTTTCTTGCCATCGAAACGGCGCCTGTAATAGCAAAATTACTTTCCCCAAAAGGTGAATACGATTTTAAAATCGAAGATCAGGAAATGGCGTTAAAAACGATCTTGGAACAAAACCGTTACCAAAGCAATCTGCAGAAACAAACCGATGCAGCAATAAACGATAAGATATATGCCGACATTCGTGAGGATAAAGAAATCTATCAATTTAAACGTAAAGGCGCAATTGAACTTCTTAAATTACAAGCCGAAGGATTTGTGAGCAAGCAAAAGAAGGCATTAGAATAAAAAAGTCCCCAAATGGGGACTTTCTTTTATCAATCAAATCGAAAAAAAACTAACCGGCATACAGATCGAACCCTAACAACTTTCTGCAACCTTTTGGTTGTGCCGATTAGTTTTTGTATTGCAGATTGTCACACTCTAATCAACCTGCTAAAATCAACCATGATTTATATTATTCAACTAACTTATTATTTTTCAAATAGTCATTTATAAAAAGCATCAATTCGTTTTTACTTAAACTAAAATCCATTACTTTCATTTCTTGACTGTTGACTGTTTTAATCTTTGATTCTAATATCCTACTTGGAGATCCTGTAACAATAGCGTTGTGCAACTGTGCCACTTTCATCAAGTTGAATAAATCTTCTATATCATTTACTACAAAAAAGCAATGTTGAAATTTAGTGAACCATTCGAGATTAAATTTCTTTTTACTAGTACAAACTTCAACTTTCAACCGTTTTGCAAAATAATGTTTCACAAAAGAGGAAAACCCTTTAGAAGTATCATACACTGCTATTTTTGCTGCTTCCATAATCATCAAACTGCTCTTAGATAAGTCGGTGGTTCTTTGAGTTTACTATTTAACTTTCTAACAATTGTTTTTGCCTCTTCATGTATTATGTCAGCAACGTCAACTACTATTGGTTCATAATGAATGGTAACCATGTGGAGTTGGTACTTATATTTTTTTGTATAATAACTAAAATACAGCAATAATACACCCACAGCAGCTCCCAAAACAATCATTAATGGATCATATATTCGTAAACAAAAGCCTAAAACAATCACCATCATTGAAACGAGTAACAGACCTAAATTATAGTGATAATTTCGGGTTTTAAACAATCGAATTTTTCGAAAATTATGATAGTAATATTTCTTCATTAAACCAGACTGCATCACACAAAAGTGTGTTTCAAAGAGCAAACCAAATTTATTTTCAAATTCTATTTTTTCCATTTAGTAGATTTAATTTGGGGTGAAATCTTAATCAAATGTACTGCGATGATTGCTGCTAAAAATAAAAAATCGACAGACCTATACAGTGCTGTCGACGAAAATGCTTTAAGTGACGATAAATGAAATTATTAGTGTTATTTCATTTTTTTTTTAAAAGTTAAATCAAATTCAAACGTTCAATTAATTCGCCACGATTATTTTTACTTACCGGAATAATATCTTTCCCAATTAATACCGTAGAATCTTTAATATCAATGATTTTAGCGATGTTGATGATAAACGAACGGTGGGTTTTCAAAAATTGAGTTTTAGGCAATTTCTCTTGTAATTTGGTGAGCGTTGTGTGAACGATATAATTCTGTTGTTCTGTTTTAATAATGACATAATCCCCATTCGCTTTAATGTAATTAATAGCATTTAAATCGATTTTAATTAATCGTTTATCTATATTGACATAAATTTCTTGGGGGTCATTGGAATCAATTGGTTTTATATAACCAACATGTAACTTCATGCGAACACGTTCCATAGCACGTTCAAAGCGCTCAGGCAAAATAGGCTTTACCAAATAATCAACGATACAATCATAATTAAAAGCTTCCAACGCCAAATTTTTATCATTGGTAACCAAAATGATTAAAGGTGGATTTTTTATCGTTTGGATAAAATCAAAACCGGAAAAATTAGGCATATGAATATCCAAGAAAATCAAATCTAAATCGGGATTGGAATTGAGGTATTTCATGACATCAATTGCATTGGAAAAAGTCTCCGTGACAATTAAGTCGGGTGTTTTTAAAACCAAATGGGATAACACCTCACGAGCTAATAACTCATCATCTACTATTACACATTTCATAAGCTTGGCGTTGAATTAATAAAATCTTGAATTTGCACTAATATTGCTTCAAATTCGACTTTGAAACGATCCGAATTTCGACGTAATTCTTCTTCATAACGATGGGCAATTTGATAGGAATATTCCATTCCTAAAAAGCCTATCTTATGTTTCAGACGATGAACAAATATAGTGCATTTTTTAATATCATTCTGAGTCACAGCCAAACTATACTCCTGATAGTCTGCATGAAACTCTTTTACCATGACGTCAAAAATTGTTTTTCTCACATTTGAATCACCAGATGCTAATTGTTCTAAATACTTAAGATTTGGGGTTTCGTTTATCATGTTTTTGCAAAGTAAAATAAAATGTGGTACCTACTCCCACTTCACTGATTAGCCAAATTTCTTCTCCGCTATTTTCAAGAATTTTTTTGACAATATTTAATCCAATCCCTGTTGATTTTTCATTCCCGTTGATTGATTCAAACATTTTAAAAATTCGGGTTTGATCGCGTGTTGAAATTCCAATACCATTATCGCGTACACTAAAAATATAGCGATTTGTTTCTTCTATCACATCAATTTCAATAAAACCATTGGATTTATCGTTGTAATTGATGGCGTTACTTATTAAATTCAAAAAAAGCTGCTGCATTCGAAAAACATCTTCTTTTACTGTTGGCAATTTTTGTTTAATTGTGAGACTAATATGATCTGGAATATAAATTATAGTCTCAATTGAATGGATTAATTCATTTAAATCAATAGTTTCTTTTCGAGAAGCTGGACTATCAATTTTAGAATAGGCAAGGATTCCTTGAATTAGCAGCTCCATTTTTTCAACCTTTTCTTGAATTAAATTAAAATATTTAGAAGTTTTCTCATTGAATTCTTTATCATTATCTTCTTTGATGAATGTGATTAATGAGTGAATACTCCGTAAAGGCGATTTTAAGTCATGAGAAACAATTTGAGCATATTCATTCAATTGCCGGTTTTGCCGTTCCAGACGTTCCAATAATTGTTCCCTTTGTATTTCAAGATTTCGTGTTTCTGTAATATCAAAATGCAATCCGATAGAGCCAATTACTGCACCTTTAAGATCATAATTAGGTCCGCCACTAACTAACCACACCCGTTCTTCACCATCAGAGCCGCGAACTTCCAATTCATAAGAATCGGATATTTTGCTGCGCCGTAACTGTGATTTTTCAGTCAATAATCTTTTGGTTTCTTCATTTAGAAATACATCAATTCCTTTTTTTCCTTCCAATTCTTCGGGAGTATAACCGCTCATTGTACAGAATCGCTGGTTGGCCATCAAAATCCGATCGTCATTATCTACTTCTAACAAACCAATGTTCATGTTTTCAATAATGCGTCGGTATTTTTCTTTTTCATTATTCAAACTTTCTTGAAAATGGCGCTCTAAAGTAATGTCTTCATACGTCCAAAGATGCCCTTTGTGAACAGTATCAATCACAACAGGTATGTACGATCTTGAAAAAACACGTCCGTCTACCAACTCCAATTCTTCATGAAGTATAGTTTTTTTATCCCTTAAAATTTGATCGATACGCGTTATAAAATTGGAATTATCTTTAAAGTAATCTTTTGACTGCTCTGCAGAATTGGTACAATCGGACCCAATTAATTGTTCAGGTGCAACAGGTATCCCGAACATGGTACAGAATTTTTGGTTTACTAAAAGAATTTTTCGATTTTCATCTTCTAATAGAATACCATCATGCAAGTTCAAAATCAAAGAACGTAATCGTTGTTCCGATTCTTTGAGTCGGTCTTGCATTTCTTTTTCATGGGTAATATCTTCTATCATCGTGTAGTATTCGATGAAATTACCCCTATTATCAAAAACTGGATGCCCCTTAATTCGTGCCCAAAAAACTGACCCATCCTGACGTTTATGAATCACTTCTCCATCAAATATTTCGGCTTGACGAAATGCCTGAACCATTTTATCCACAATTCCATCACTCGTATTTTCAGAGACACCTAGTTCAAAAAGGGTCTTTCCTAAAATTAATTCTTCTGGAAAACCAGTCATCGACATGTAGGATGTATTGATCCAAAAAATCTCTCCATTTAAATCTGAAAGTACAACCCCATTTTCATTGGTGCTCACAACTAAAGACAATTTTTTAATCTCTTCTTTATCGCGTTGCAACTCACGCTTTTGTGAGGTAATGGCATGAACCATATATTTCAAGTCATTATTACTAATTTCCAGACTACGAAGCATATTTAGCATATCAATACTCGTGTCATGAATGGCAAAATCGGTCATTTCCAATTTCTTATCAGCGAGTTCATCAATACTTGATACCCACGGTGACCCAATAAACATTAAATGTTCGCCATAGGGTATAATTTGTCCTCTTAAAAATGTTTTCGTATGATTTAAAACAGTAAGTACAATTAGATTTCCTTCTAAATTTTGAATAGATAGTTCTGTAGTATCTTTTAAAAAAAAGGGAGATTTAAAATTAAAAAAGTCTTCAAACTGACAATTTGGAACAATATCAGGAATCATCTTTTTTAAACTTGGCCCAATATTTAATATCCGCTGCTGTTTATCCATTATAAAATAGAATGGAAAAATTGCGGAAAACGATGGTTCATTAAAATGAATTCCTTTTTCTAACATTCAGCAAAAGTAATTTTGTATTCGTTATACAAATTATGCTCATTTTCAATTCTCACTAAAGTCAATTCAAAGTTGGCTTCAAAAAAATCACCAAATCCTTTTAAAACTCCCTTAGTAAATTCAGGTAATTTCATCTTATAGGGAGCATGTAAAAAATGGATTTCATTCTCAGAAACTTGATTAGAATGAAACTCTGTTAAATTTAAATTAGGATAAATCAAAGCCAAACGATTGATAAAGAGCGGAAAATCAATCAAAAATTTTTTAAAATAATCATGGCCTTTGGTAAAACCTCCCAAATAGAGTTGTGGAACAAATTTTAAAGCCCACCAATACCCGATTTCATAAAACAACTCTGCGGGTTCACGTTGTTGAACAACAAGTATAGCTTCAATAATCCGTTCTAAAATATCATTGGTATAAAATTCGGAATTAATAAAAAAATCCTCTTCTAAACCTACCTGTTTACAAATTTGTTCCCAAACTTCGATTCCAAAGTTTTGAATCAAATAATCCTTTATTGAATTTATAAATATCCCGTACATTATTTCTAGGATTTTACCATTTGACTAGTATTCCAATACTCCAAAATTCTTCCAATTAATGCTATATATTCTTCAAATCGTAAAGGCTTTAAAAAATATCCAGCTATTCCTTCTTGATAACACTCTAAAATATCCACCTGATTATCCGAGGTTGTCAACACAACACATGGAATGTGATACCAATTGTTGTGTTTTTTCAAAGCTTTTAAAAATTCAATTCCATTAAATTTTGGCATATTTAAATCCAATAGAATGAGTGTCGGCAATTGATCCGTACAGTTTTGTAAATAATTAATTGCTTCTTCGCCATTTTTAGCGATTTGAACGTGATAAGAAGCATTGAGCGTTTGGATTACTCTTTCAAATTTCATGATTTCAATTTGATCGTCTTCCAATAGCAATAGTCGCATTGCGCTTTTCATCTGTAAACAAAGTTTACTCAAATATCCACCTAATAATTCAATTTTCGATAGCCCCTACAAAAAAGTCGTTCAAAACACTTTACCTGTAGACGAACATTAATGTTCAAAACTAAAAAATGCACATTGACCGAAGCTAATGTGCATTTGAAGTGTAGTTCTTTTTTGACTTTTATAAAAAATTCAAGATTTCAGCTTTTAATCGATCGTATTCTCCCTGTAAGATTAAACCGTTATCTAAAAGTTTTTTGTAATTCTGTAATTTTTCAAACAATTCTTCCTTCGACAAATCGCTTAATTTCTTTTCACCCGCAGGTGCTGAAATGGTAGAATCAGCTGGAGTTTCTACTACAGGAGCTGGGATGATTTCTGCAAAATTCGTCACTTCTTCTACTTCAGGTTCTTCCACAATTTCAGCTAGAGTTTCTTGAACTGTAGTTTCCTGAACTGGAGCTGCAACAGGCGCGGCTACCGGATTTTTCAAGGCATCCAATTGTTCCTTAGCAAAAGTGTATAATTTTCGCGCTTGATTTTTAGGCAAGTAATCGACAGTATGCGTCAAATCAGATTGCGTGGTAAACGTAAAATCGGAACCTAAAATCCCTTCTTTGACGAAAGTCCCCGCAATGTCATTCCAATCGTAATCCACAAACTCCATAGACAAGCCCAAGTTTTTGGGTTTGCATAAAATGATGCGCTTGTTGGTCACCACAATGCTGTCGGGAAAAACGGTAATCGCAGGTTTTTTTTGAACGGCAATGTAGCCCACTTCTTCATGGGACATTAATAGGTTTTCCAATTTAGCCGTGATTTTTTCAATCGCTTTGGGATCTTGATCTTCGTTGAGAATTTTTTTGAGATTATCTAACATGGTCTTAGTTACTTTTTTAAACGAATCGATTGGCTACAAAAGTAATGCCTAAATTGAATTTTAAACCATCGCCTGTATTTTTTCTTTCATAAAAA
This sequence comes from uncultured Flavobacterium sp., assembly GCA_964395965.1. Lineage (GTDB taxonomy): Bacteria > Bacteroidota > Bacteroidia > Flavobacteriales > Flavobacteriaceae > Flavobacterium. Next base: position 239 of record CAYNDK010000029.1, on the reverse strand, counting down.
TGAACTACTCCATCGCATGCAGTGCCTCCCGTTCTTTTTTAGGCAACTTAGAGACGACAATTTTCCCCGCTCTTAATCTAATGAGCTACTCAAGAAAGTTGGCACTTAACGTAATTCAAAAAATAAAAAAACTAAATATTGAGCAAATCACATAAAAGACACTTTACTTACTTTTAACGTACAATAATATCTCCTTTATAATCCTTCTATTATTTGAATTGTCATGTTTACCAAGCTCA
>CAYNDK010000028.1:0-20857 GCA_964395965.1 uncultured Flavobacterium sp. | reverse complement strand
ATAAATAAAAGATGTCGCGGTGTTGGGCAAAAGGCAATGTGCTGTCGGCCGATACCGGATAAATATCGTTGGAGTTGAAAATGGCAACACTATTAGGTTTCATTTGTGCCGTAAACTTCGCGCGGTTGGCGATAAACAGTTCGCGGTCGATAGCATGGTATTTCATGGCGAATGAAATTTTAGATTTTAGAATTTAGATTTTAAATCCGATACTAAGAGGATTCTTCTCCACAAAAGTAAAGAAAGACCGCGTTGCGTTACCCGCCATTTGGCATTATTTTATGTTTTTCCGAATGCGGCTCATGTGGCGGTTGGAAATTCCGAGAAACGAAGCGAGATAATGTAAGGGCACTTGCTGAATCAATACGGCATCGTTTTGCAACAATTTCAAATACCGCTCTTCGGGGGAAAGTGTCAGTAAGTCAATACGGTATTCGTCAATCAAGCAGATTTGGCGTTCGATCAATTGAAAATAAAATTCATGAAACGGCGGATGGTTGGCGATTAAATCCTGAAAAGTCGGCAAGTCGATCACCCACAAAAGGCAATCGGAAAGCGCTTTGATGTGTTTGCGCGATGGCAATTGGTGTAAAAAGCTGTGTAAGGAAACCGTAAACGTATGACGCAGGGACAAATAGGTCGTTTTTTCTTCGCCATTCACGTCGATAGCATGTTGGAGCAGGCCACTTTCTATAAAACAAAAATAGGGGCAAACATGGTTTTCGCGCACGAGGAATTCATTTTTGGGAAGTTCCAATAGCGTAAAGCGGTGCTGCGAGATTTCGAGCACGTCGGTGAGCTGACTTTGGGTGACTTTCAAATGGGAATTCATGGTTCAATATTAGGCAATTTTTGGAAATGAATTGAAAAGTGTATTTTTAGAAAAAATAAATCCATGAAAAAGGTACTCCTTTCTTTACTTATACTTTTTGGTGTTTCGTTGCATGCACAAGATAAATTGGCCTATCAATTGTTTGATAAAAACGGCAAAAAAGTGACGTATAAAAAGATGTTGAAAGCAGCATTAGATACCGAAGTTGTATTGTTTGGCGAATACCACAACAATGCGATTAGCCATTGGTTGGAATTGGAACTCACCAAAGACATGGCGGCTGAAAAGAAAATTGTCATGGGTGCTGAAATGTTTGAAGCCGACAACCAAAAGGCCGTGAATCGGTATTTGGCGGATAGTATAACCCAAAAAAAATTGGACAGCACGGCGCGTTTGTGGCCCAATTACAAAACCGATTACAAACCGTTGTTGGATTTTGCGAAAGAACAAAAAATCAAATTTGTGGCCACCAACATTCCGAGACGGTACGCGTCGATGGTGTCTAAAAAAGGATTTGAGGTATTGGAAGCATTGACTGCTGAGGAAAAATCGTGGATGGCGCCGTTGCCTATGCCGTATGATGCCCAATTGCCTGGTTATGTTGAAATGATGAAAATGATGGGGGAGCACACGAGTCCGAACATGCCCAAAGCCCAAGCGACCAAGGATGCGACAATGGGGTATTTTATTGTTCAAAATTTAGAGCCTAATTCCGTATTTGTGCATTACAACGGCACCTATCATTCCGATAATTTTGACGGCATCAATTGGTATTTAAAAACGTATAAACCGGGAGTGAAAATCATCACAATTGCTACAGTAGAGCAAAAAGATTTGGACCAATTGGAAGCAGAACATTACAATAAAGCCGACTTTATTCTCGTTATTGATGAAGATGTAACAAAGACTTACTAGGTTCGTCTTCATTCATAACCTAATCCAAAACAAATGAAGAAATTCATTGCAATCGTTGTGGCAATTGTTGCTTTTGTTCCTTTTTATTCCTGCGATAAAGAGGAAGCGTCAACGGAACATTACTTGATTTTAAAATTCAAATTTGATTCTACACAAGCACGATTGAATAATTTAGGGCAGCCAACTACAGTGCCAGCAGGTCATGCAGCACAATCACCTTTTTTCAATACTATTTCTTCCCATTATGTAGAGATGGCGCCCAATGCCAACACCCAATTAGGGCAAGGCACGGTTTTATATCATGCTCCAGAAACTATGGCGGGAGGTACTACAGCCATCGATTTTAGTCAGGCCAAGATAGTAGCTGAAGATGAAGTTTTTTTGAAAATTCCGTTAAAACAAGTCACGGCGGGAACCTATGAATGGATGCGCGTTTCGTTGTCGTATCAAAATTATGGGATTGCAGTTCGCCACTCAGGTGCCGATTATCAAGGAACTTTGGCGAGTTTTGTTGGGTTTAAAACCTATATTACCAATCATTCGATAGGTAATAATTTTTTCTCCGTAAATGGTAATCGGACACAGGGATATTGGGCTTTTGCACTGAATGATTTCCCGTATTCAACGTCAGGTCAAGCGCCTGAAGGGAGTACAACTGTACCCAATCCAATTGCAGCGACTTCGCCTATTCCTCAAGGTTCTTGTGTGGTTACCGGCAAGTTTCCTACGGCATTACAAATTTCAGGAAATGAAACAAAAGATGTTGTTGTAACCTTATCGCTTTCCACAAATCAAAGCTTTGAATGGATTGATTCTGTTCAAGATGGCAAATATGAACCTTCAGTGGGAGAGACGGTTGTAGACATGGGTTTGCGAGGATTAATTCCAACCTATGTAAAATAAAGCGTATATTTTTTTACAAATCCCTTTTTTTTCTATAGTAAATTGTTGATTTTCAACTGGTGTTAAACGCTTTTTAAATTCATTATAAATAAGCGCGAAAAGGTTGTAGTTAAGTGTAAGAAGCCTTATTTTTGTTTGATTTTTTTAAAAACTGTTACAATCAACAAATAATTATGGCAAAATCTGCACTTTTAAAGTCGTCCATCGCAAAGAAATATTGGATGGCTCTTACGGGTTTATTTTTATGCTTGTTTTTGACAGGTCACTTATTAGGAAATCTTCAATTGATTTTCAGCGATGCTAAGCATTTTAATGAGTATGCGTTGTTCATGACCTCAAATCCAGCAGTAAAAATTCTTTCTTACTTAACGTACATTTCAATTTTATTCCATGCCGTTGACGGTTTGATGTTGGCTGCTCAAAACAAAGCAGCTCGTCCAGTGGGGTATGCAAAAACAAATCCTTCTGCAAACAGTTCATTTGCTTCTCGCAATATGGCTGTGTTGGGGACTATCATTTTGATTTTCATTGTGACGCACATGGTTAACTTTTGGGCAAAAATGCATTTTGACAAAAACATGCCGATGGCTAGCAAAGAAATTTCAAACATGGGTATTACCCAAAAAATGGCTATTGGAGTATTAGGATCGCCAAATCCAATGTTTCCATTGTCGCCAGAAGGAACTGTAGATCCAATGACATTGAAGCAGTACCGTTTAGTTCAAAAAGACATAACAACGATTACAGATGAAAAAGGAGAAGTTGTTTTTGTGGGGATGAAAGACTTACACAAAATCACAGTTGCCTTTTTTAAAGATGCTAAAACAGGTTTAATTGCAACCCTATTGTATGTTGGAGCGATGTTAGTATTGGCGTTCCACTTGTTACATGGTTTCCAAAGTGCCTTCCAGTCGTTAGGTGCGACAAGCAGTAAATTTACTCCAGCAATCAAGTTTTTCGGAACAGCTTTTGCGATTGTAGTTCCGGCCTTATTTGCAGCAATTCCTGTTTACATTCACTTTTTCTTAAAATAATCAACATCACGATATGAAGTTAGATTCGAAAATACCGGAAGGTCACATTTCAGAGAAGTGGACCAATCACAAGAATAACTTAAAATTAGTTGCTCCCAACAACCGTCCAAAGATCGATATCATTGTGGTAGGTACTGGTTTAGCTGGAGCAGCGGCAGCAGCATCTTTAGGGGAAATGGGCTATAATGTAAAAGCTTTTTGTTTCCAAGATTCACCACGTCGTGCGCACTCTATTGCGGCACAAGGAGGGATCAATGCTGCAAAAAATTATCAAAACGATGGGGATTCAACCTACCGTTTGTTTTATGATACAATAAAAGGAGGAGACTACCGTGCTCGCGAGGCAAACGTTCATCGTTTAGCGGAAGTTTCTGGAAATATTATTGACCAATGTGTGGCACAAGGTGTTCCTTTCGCTCGTGAATACGGCGGAATGTTGGACAACCGTTCTTTTGGTGGAACGCAAGTACAACGTACCTTCTACGCCGCAGGTCAAACAGGGCAACAATTGTTGTTAGGGGCATATTCGGCATTATCGCGTCAAATCGGTTTAGGACGTGTACAAATGTTCAACCGTCACGAAATGTTGGATTTGGTCAAAGTAGACGGAAAAGCACGTGGAATTATCGCTCGTAACTTGGTTACAGGTGAAATTGAGCGCCATTCAGCACATGCTGTGATTATTGCTTCAGGAGGTTACGGAAACGTTTATTTCTTGTCAACCAATGCAATGGGAAGTAACGTAACGGCTGCATGGAAAATTCACCGTCAAGGAGCATTGTTTGCTAATCCATGTTTTGTTCAAATTCACCCTACTTGTATTCCAGTTCATGGAACTAATCAATCGAAATTAACTTTGATGTCGGAGTCACTTCGTAACTCAGGGCGTATTTGGGTACCTAAGAAAAAAGAAGATGCAGAAGCAATTCGTGCGGGTAAATTAAAACCAACACAAATCGCTGAAGAAGATAGAGATTATTTCTTGGAACGTAGATATCCTGCGTTTGGTAACTTAGTGCCTCGTGACGTAGCTTCTCGCGCAGCAAAAGAGCGTTGTGATGCTGGTTTTGGTATTGAAGCAAATGATACCAACGAAGGAGTATATTTGGATTTCTCTACCGAAATTCAAAATAAAGGAAAACAAGCGGCGTATGCTGCGGGTAACCACAATCCTTCTGCTGAAGAAATTACCCGTTTAGGTAAAAAATGGTTGGAAGAAAAGTACGGTAACTTATTTACCATGTACCAAAAAATTACCGACGAAAATCCATACGAAACCCCAATGAAGATCTATCCAGCGGTTCACTATACCATGGGAGGTGTTTGGGTGGATTATAACTTACAGTCAACAATTCCAGGATGTTTCGTGGCAGGTGAAGCCAATTTCTCGGATCACGGTGCTAACCGTTTAGGAGCTTCGGCTTTGATGCAAGGATTAGCGGATGGTTATTTCGTATTGCCTTACACGGTTTCAAACTATTTAGCAGATGATATCCGTACGGGTAAAATCTCAACAAGTTCACCTGAATTTGATGAAGCCGAAAAACGCGTAAAAGATCAAATCAACAACTTCTTAAATAATAACGGTTCTAAATCTGTAGATCATTTCCACAAGCGTTTAGGATTGATTATGTGGAATAAAGTAGGGATGGGCCGTAACGCAGAAGGTTTGAAAGAAGCCATCAGCGAAATTGCCGCTTTACGTGAAGAATTCTACAAAGAAGTTTATGTTCCAGGAAGTGCTGATGAATTGAATCCTGAGTTGGAAAAAGCACTTCGTGTAGCTGATTTCATCGAATTGGGTCAGTTAATGGCCATGGATGCCTTACAGCGTAATGAATCATGTGGAGGTCACTTCCGTGAAGAATACCAAGATGCTGAGGGAGAAACCTTACGTGATGATGCCAACTTCTCATTCGTAGGTGCTTGGGAATACAAAGGCGATGACATCAGCAAAGAAGAACTTCATAAAGAAGAGCTGAAATACGAGTTTATTAAAATTGCAGCTAGAAACTATAAATAATCGGAGACATGGCTTCTAAAAAGAACATCAACATAAATTTGAAAATTTGGCGCCAAAAAAATGGCAAAGCCAAAGGTCAATTGGTAGATTACAAATTAGATAACGTATCTACCGATAGCTCATTCTTGGAAATGTTAGACCAATTGAATGAGCAATTAGTATCACAAAAACAAGAACCAATTGCATTCGACCACGACTGTCGTGAAGGGATCTGCGGGATGTGTTCGTTGTACATCAACGGACGCGCTCACGGGCCAGATACCGGTATTACTACGTGTCAGTTACACATGCGTATGTTCAAAGATGGCGACACGATTTATGTGGAGCCATGGAGAAGTCGTGCGTTCCCCATCATCAAAGACTTGGTGGTTGACCGCAGTTCATTTGACCGTATACAACAAGCCGGTGGATTCGTATCGGTAAATACTTCGGGTCGTACAATCGACGCTAATACAATACCAGTTCCAAAAGACGATGCAGACAAAGCGTTTGAAGCGGCAGCTTGTATCGGTTGTGGAGCTTGTGTGGCTACTTGTAAAAATGGATCTGCAATGTTATTTGTGGGTGCAAAAGTTTCTCAATATGCCTTGTTACCTCAAGGAAAAGTAGAAGCTACACAACGTGTATTAAACATGGTACGTCAAATGGACGAAGAAGGATTCGGAAATTGTACCAATACCGGTGCATGTGAAATTGAATGTCCAAAAGGAATTTCTTTGGAAAACATCGCTCGCATGAACCGCGAATACTTAAAAGCAAGTATCAAATAAACCCAACCCTAAAAGGTTAATTCATAGAAAGCACTTCTTCGGAGGTGCTTTTTTTATTAGGGCGAGCCTCCGTCACGTTTTTGGCTAAATAAAGAATTTTAGAATTCGGGGCCGGGCTATCCGCCATGCTCGGCACTTGGTTGCTAATTGCCTGCCGATAGGTAGGTCCCACTCGCAATCCCTGCACAAAAAAACGTATATTTGAAAACAACAAACCAACGACACGAATGAAATCCCTTAGTACACTCTTACTTTTCGGTTGGGCGCTAACCCTTCCCGCTCAAAATTTATCGCAATATGTCAACCCAATGATTGGAACCGACGGTCATGGGCATACTTTTCCCGGGGCAACCTTGCCGTATGGTATGGTCCAACTTTCACCTGATACCCGTATTGACGGGAGCTGGGACGGTTGTTCGGGATACCATTATTCCGATAATACGATATACGGATTTTCACATACCCACTTAAACGGAACCGGTTGTACCGATTACGGCGACATCATGGTAATGCCTGTGATGGGTGAGGTTTCTTTTGATCCTAAAAAGTACAGTTCGACGTTCAATCACTCCACCGAAAAAGCCAAAGCGGGCTTCTATCAAGTGCGTTTAGAAAAACACCAAATCGACGTACGATTAACGGCTTCAACACGTGTTGGCTTTCATGAATATACGTTCTCAAAGTCAGGAATGGCAAGTCTTATCATCGATTTAAACCATAGAGACAAATTACTATATGGTGATATTCGTGTGATCGACACAAGAACCATCGAAATTTTACGTCGAAGTGAAGCTTGGGCCAAAGATCAATATGTCTATGCAAGAATTGAATTTGATGCGCCCATGACCGTTTCAAAGGCAATCGGTAATAAAGAAAACAAAAATGGGTTTTATTCTGGAACCGAAGTCAAAATTGCGTTGAGTAAAAATGTACTCGCTGGTGAAAAAATTAAAGTCAAAGTTACGCTGTCCCCAACTTCCTATGAAGGTGCATTTATAAATAGTAGTGAAATTACACATTGGGATTTTGATAAAGCCGTAAGACAAGCCGAAAGTGCTTGGAATGTAGAATTGTCCAAAATTCAAATTTCAGTTCCCGATAATGACAAAAAAGCAATCTTTTATACAGCTTTATACCACACCATGATGCAGCCAAATGTGGCACAAGATAGTAATGGGAATTATCGCGGTCGGGATAACCAAATTCACAAAGCGGAAGGATTTACCTATTACTCGGTGTTTTCTTTATGGGATACATTTCGAGCGGCACATCCATTGTACACGTTAATTGATAAAAAACGCACCGCCGATTACATCAATACCTTTTTGAAACAATACGAACAAGGCGGGCGTTTGCCTGTTTGGGAATTGGCTTCTAATGAAACCGATTGTATGATTGGCTACCATTCGGTTTCGGTAATTGCCGATGCCATGGTGAAAGGAATCAAAGGATTTGACTACGAAAAAGCTTTTGAAGCTTCAAAACACTCGGCAATGTTGGATCATCTCGGGTTAGAAGCCTATAAACGACAAGGATTTATTTCGATGGATGACGAACATGAAAGTGTATCCAAAACCTTGGAATATGCTTACGACGATTGGTGTATTGCACAAATGGCCAAAATCCTCGGAAAAACTGACGATTATAAGTATTTCATGCAACGTTCACAATCGTGGAAAAATGTGTTTGATTGGAATGTGAAATTTATGCGACCCAAGAAAAATGGTGGCTGGGACAAACCTTTTGATGCGCGTGAAATCAATAATAATTTTACCGAAGGCAACAGTTGGCAGTATTCCTTTTTTGTACCCCAAGATATTCCAGGCATGATTGAAGCCTATGGTGGAGCGGCTCAATTTGAAGCCAAGTTGGACGAAATGTTCAACAGTGAAAGCAAAACTACGGGTCGGGAACAAGCGGATGTGACAGGATTAATCGGTCAGTATGCGCATGGAAACGAACCCAGTCATCACATGACGTATTTGTATAATTATATTGGTAAACCTGAAAAAACCAGAGAAAAAGTACATTTCATTCTTAATAATTTTTACAAAAATTCGCCCGACGGTTTAATTGGCAATGAAGATTGTGGTCAAATGAGCGCTTGGTATGTATTAAGTTCGATTGGATTTTACAATGTTACCCCTGGAAGCGGCACTTGGTCACGAGTATCGCCGTATTTCAATGATGTAAAAATGAAGTTTGAAAATGGTGAAGATTTAGTGATTACACCAAAAGGATTTGTAGGTTATACTAAGGAATTGGCAAAAGAACCCACAATGGATCTACTATCAACGGAAATGATTATTCCTGTGCCAGTGATTGAAGCACCTGGAAAGGCGTTTAAAGATTATGTTTCAGTTGCCATTCGTTCCAATTCACAAGACAAGTTGGAATATTATTTCAAAGAAGATGATTCACAACCGGTTTGGAAAGAATACCGTGCGCCCATAACATTAAACGCAACTACAACGATTGTAGCTCGTACCAATAAAATGGGTTATAAAAGTGATGAAGTTTCTGCGACCTTTTTTAAAAAGCCTAATGATTATACAATTTCAATTACGTCCAAATACAATCCGCAGTATCATGCAGGTGGTTCGGAAGGACTTTTGGATGGTATCCACGGTACGACTAATTGGCGTAAAGGAGACTGGCAAGGGTATCAAGCACAAGATTTTGAGGCTACCGTTGATTTGCAATCGGTAAAAAATGTTTCAACGTTTAAAGCCTTTTGTTTACAAGATACGCGTTCCTGGATTGTTATGCCAACCAAGGTAGAGTACTACAGTTCGAATGATGGTGTAAATTTCACTTTAATTGGGGCTGTAGCCAATTCAGTTGATCCCAAGAAAGATGAAAATACAATTCAAGATTTTGCTTTGAAACTTCCTCAAGGTGTACAAGCTAGATACCTAAAAGTGAAAGCTTTTAATTTTGGAAAACTCCCTGATTGGCACATTGGTGCTGGTGGTGATGCGTTTATTTTTATTGACGAAATTGAAATTAATTAATCATGAAAGTTGCTTTAGTTCAAACGGCCCTCGAATGGGAAAATCCGAGTGCTAACAGGGCTTCGTTGGATGATAAAATAAGTGCTATTTCGCCAAATATCGATTTAATTGTATTGCCCGAAATGTTTACGACAGGTTTTACGATGCAACCAATGCATTGTGCCGAAACAATGGAAGGCACTACAGTTCGATGGATGCAAGCGTGGGCAGCAAAGCGCGATGTAGCCATAATTGGTAGTGTTATTATTCTTGAAAATGATAATTATTATAACCGGTTACTTTTTGTTCATCCCGATGGAAAAATAGAATGGTACAATAAGCGTCATCGTTTTACATTAGCAGGAGAACATCAAGTATATGCTTCTGGAAAGGAACGTCTGATTGTTACGTATAAAGGTTGGAAGATTTGTCCTTTGATTTGTTATGATCTTCGCTTCCCTGTTTTTTCTAGAAACACAGAGATGTATGATATGTTACTCTATGTTGCCAATTGGCCCGAACCAAGAATTCAGGCTTGGGATGCTTTGTTACGTGCGCGAGCTATAGAGAACATGTGTTATGTTGTTGGAGTTAACAGAGTAGGGTTGGATGGCAACAATCATCCCTATATAGGTCATTCACAAGTGATCGACTGCTTTGGTAATTACTTAGTTGAGCCAAAAGTTGAGGACGCGGTGTATATAGTAGAATTTAACCGCGAAGAATTGCATAATCATCGAAAGCGTTTTGCGTTTTTAGAAGATCAAGACGCTTTTAGTCTGGATTAGTTTCCATTCAAATCAATTATTTGTTCGGCATCCCAATTCATTCGAACATCAATTTCTTCAGGAAAATAATAGACTTCTTCACTTTGACGGTGTTCTAGAAAGTTCCCAGGGGTCCATTTTCCGTCTTTATCATCGTCATAAATGATTCGAACGGTAAACTTGTTGGGTTGTATCAAATCAAAGTTTATTGTATTAGAATTATCGCTATATGACGAAGCTAATAATTTACCGGCTTTGTCCGTCAATTCTACCCGTATCGGAAAGCGCTTCACATTTTGAAGTACTAATTTTAAATTGCCAAAATCGGAATAATCAAGAGTATTAACCTCGTATTTCAAGCTGTCATTTTGATTTCCAAAATCATCAAGTAAGGCGCCAGGAAGCAGTTCAAGCTTGTATTTTTGATTAGGTTCTTTTTCAAAAACAATGGCCAATTCTTTGATGATTTCTTTGTAGACAGGTTTGAAATTAACCTGAGTTGAGTCTTTTCGCGTAAATTTCATCTTAGAAACATCCCAAGATTTTAAGGGAACATTGGTTCGAATTCGTAGCGTATCTCTAAAGTTTAAAGTTCCTTTAGGTTCGATAGCTATTGAAAGACTGTCTTTTTTGAAGTCCTTTACTCTAAACCCAAACTTTTTTTCATAGCTGGATTCGTTGATGGAGATTGTTAAAGAATCGTTTTTTTGAGCGTTAAACCATACTTCAACAGAATCTTTACCTTGTAGTTTTGTCAATTTATGAGGAATAACTTCATTTCCACGATTAATTTTAATGGTTGCTTTATCAACGGCCCCTTGATAGCCAATCAGAGCTCTGGAAGCTTTTATGTGTGAAGTCGATGTTATCTTTAATGGTTTACGTTCTTTGAACAATTCCAATTCGTAAATAGTATCATTTGGAAGAGTTATAAAGTCCTTTTGAAAACCTATTTTTTCATTTTTCGGATCAAACTTATTGTTTTTGTTGGCATCTTTTAAAGCTATAAGACGGTATTTTCCAGCTCTAATATTTTCAAAACGCATCAATTTTAAGCTGTCTAAACTATTAATTATGTATTGTGGTGCCTTTTTGTAGGGTAACGAGTCGGTGTATTCAGCATTGACTTCATAAAGCATTACCGAAACAAAATTGTCTGTTTTTTGCTCCAAGGCATCTTTGATTTTGACAGACAGTTGTAAAGAATCAATTGTTGGTCCAGTAGAAATGACATAGCGAAATTGTTGATACGGATTTCCTTCATTGTTGTCTTGAATACTTTGTCCAAAATTGAAACTGTAGGTAGTATTCGGTTTTAAAGTGTCTTTGATTTTGATTGTAAGTGTTTTACTAGCTGTTTGTGGGGTAATTTCAGGAGCAGTGTTCATTGGTGGTGATACAACCAATTGCTTTTGAATGTCTTTTAGTTTAACATATTCATCAAATTGAATGCGAATCTCTTTCCCAGAAAAATTAGTGCTTAAATTTTTAGGAATACTAAACAACATTCGTGGAGGAATAGTGTCTTTTGGGCCACCAGAAATAGTTCCTCTACGTGCACACGAGGGAATAATAACGGTTAACAAAACCAAGGAAGCGAATACAATTACTTTCTTGAGCATGAAATCAAAGTTTTATAGCGCAAAGTAACAATTATAATTGGTGTTAGTGAAATCTTTTTCAACAGAATTAACGATTATTGACTCATCGCCATACAGAGAATACTGACTTGTGCTCCGGGGATTTTAAGAAGTTCTCTCGCACATGCTTCAAGCGTTGAGCCAGTAGTAATTACATCATCAACTAAGATAAAATGTTTGTTATGATGTTGCTGTTCGTAATGAACACTAAAAATAGATTGCACTATCTCTGTACGTCCTAAAATCGTTTTCTTAGTTTGAGTTTTGGAGTATAAGTTGCGTTGTAATAGTTGGCTGTCGATGGGGATGTTTAGTGATTGACCTAACGCCTCACTGTATGTTGTCACTTGATTGTAACCGCGTTCTTTCATTTTTTTAGGATGTAAGGGTACGGGAATTATAAAATCTGGATATGGCGATATAGGGCATTCTTTAAGTAGCATGCCGTGCCACATTCCTAGTGCGTTACCTACGGATTCATTGCCTTTGTATTTTAATTGATGGATTAGCTCCTGAACTAAACCTTTTTTATGAAAATACAATAAGGCTGCTCCAAAAATTAGTGGAACACGTCCGTAAAATTTTTGATGAATTTCATTTCTGGGTTCGATGTGATGTAAAGTTGTGGGCAATTGATGACGACAGTGGGTACAAATGACAAATTCGTCTTGCAATAAAAAACCATGACAGGCGGCACAGCTCTCTGGATAGAACAGGCGGATAAAATTCGATAACATAGGCGTATAATTAAACTATAAAGATAGAAAATTCCTTGTTAAACGTGTGATATCACGGCACTTTTTATATTTTTGCACCACTATGGCAAAACAAGAAGATATTTTCAAAAATGTGATTTCGCACGCAAAAGAGTACGGGTTTATTTTCCCTTCTAGCGAAATTTATGACGGATTAAGCGCAGTATATGACTATGCACAAAATGGAGCAGAGTTAAAGAAGAATATTCGTGAGTACTGGTGGAAAGCAATGGTGCAAATGCACGAAAACATTGTAGGTATTGATGCAGCCATTTTGATGCATCCTACTACATGGAAAGCTTCAGGTCACGTGGACGCGTTTAATGACCCGTTAATTGATAATAAAGATTCCAAAAAGCGTTTCCGTGCTGACGTGCTAATTGAAGATTACTGTGAAAAATTACAGCAAAAAGCACAAAAAGAGATTGAAAAAGCCCGTGAACGTTTCGGAGATGCGTTTGATGAAGCGCAATTTGTAGCGACAAACGGACGCGTTGTGGACTATTTATCCAAAAAGAAAACAATTCTTGAACGCATGGCTAGATCTTTAGATAATGGAGATTTAGAAGACGTAAAAGCCTTGATTGAAGAATTAGAAATTGCGGATCCTGATACCGGCTCTAAAAATTGGACTGAAGTACGTCAATTTAATTTGATGTTTGGTACCAAATTGGGAGCGGCAGCAGAAAACGCCATGGATTTGTACTTGCGTCCTGAAACAGCACAAGGAATTTTTGTGAATTTCTTGAATGTACAAAAAACAGGTCGTATGAAAATCCCGTTCGGCATTGCACAAACTGGAAAAGCATTTCGTAATGAGATCGTAGCGCGTCAATTTATTTTCCGCATGCGTGAATTTGAGCAAATGGAAATGCAATTCTTCGTGAAGCCAGGTGAAGAGATGAAATGGTATGAATACTGGAAAGAAACGCGTTTAAAATGGCACCAATCACTTGGATTAGGCGCTGAAAACTACCGTTTCCATGATCATGAGAAATTAGCGCACTATGCCAATGCGGCAGCCGATATCGAATTCAATTTCCCTTTTGGTTTCAAAGAATTGGAAGGAATTCACTCACGTACCGACTTCGATTTAAAAGCACACGAACAATATTCGGGTAAAAAATTACAGTATTTCGATACCGAAGAAAATAAAAACTATGTACCGTATGTGGTAGAAACATCGGTAGGATTAGACCGTATGTTCTTGGCCGTTTTCTCCAAGTCATTACAAGAAGAAACATTAGAAGACGGAAGTACGCGCACCGTATTACGTTTGCCAAGCGTGTTAGCTCCAACAAAAGCGGCAGTATTACCTTTAGTGAAAAAAGATGGTTTACCAGAATTAGCTCGAGAGATTGTTGAAGAGTTGAAATGGGATTTCAATGTGTCTTATGATGAAAAAGACGCAGTAGGTCGAAGATACCGCCGTCAAGATGCGTTAGGTACGCCATTTTGTATTACCGTGGATCATCAAACCTTAGAAGATCAAACCGTAACACTTCGTCATCGCGACACGATGGTTCAAGATCGCGTTAAAATTTCCGATTTACGCGGAATTATTAATGCAGAAGTTTCGATGCGCAATTGGTTGTTACGAACAAAATAATTGCAATCTAATATCAATAAAAAAGCGACTTTTTTACAAGTCGCTTTTTTTATTCCTCTTCGCGAGGTGCGTTTATTTCTGAAAGTAAAAACTCCTTGACCTTGTCCCAGGTTTTTGGGTTGAGTGAATAGTAGATGTTATTTCCTTTCGATTTCCCTTTAATTAATCGTACCCGTTTTAATTCAGACAAATGTTTGGATACAGTAGATTGTGCTAATGGAAGCACTTCTAGGATTTCTCCACAGGAAGAAGCGGGTGTCGTCATTAAATATTGTAATATTTTCAAACGGGCAGGATTCCCCATGGCCTTTAAAATATCGGCTAAATCATTGATTTTAAAAGAGAAACCTTGAGTTTTTGTAATTCCCATATTGCCAAGTATAAATATCGTTTTTCATTCTATCAATAAGTGTATTCTTTGGGACTCATTGATCAATGCTTTTGCGCAAATTTAGGAAAAAAACAATTATATTTTTTGTTTATAAAATTGTTCAAAAATAGTAATGACAAGGTCTAAGCCTTATTTTGAATTCGTACTATATTCATATATGTAAAATTAGATAGAATTACTATACCGAAAGTATAGCCTTTTTAGCCATTTTGTAAGATAAATACTAATATGAATTGGTAGATTATCGAGAATTTTCTCACTTGGTCAGAAAAGGTTGTCGTTGCTCGATTTTAGATTTGAAGAAATTGGGAACACGTAAAATTCCATCTAATTTAGACACCGTGAGCCCCCGCAATCGCTAGGATTTTTAATCCTTAACTATCAATGACTTAACCGCATTTTGAGTTAAAATGTACTAATGCTTTACCCAAAAAGTAAGGCAATTGAGAACGTTTACGTACGTCATTATCGACGATGATACCCATCGTGCCCAAAAAACCTTGGCAACTGCCGAGACATTCCCCTTTTTAACGTATTTGGGGAGTGCTGGGACGTTTGATGACGGAATTGATTTGGTATTAGAACAACAACCCCAGCTCCTTTTATTAGAAATTGACCCCGAAGATGCAACTTCAGGGTTGTCCTTGCATTTCATCAGTGAATTGCACCGGTATTTAACCCAATTACCCAAAGTTATAATCACCACCAAAAACGACACACTGTGTTTACAAGCCTTCAAATACGGTGTTTTTGATTATTTAATACATCCTGTGGAGAGCAAGGAATTGCGTAAAACGTTTATGCGTTTTGAAAAAGAAAGTGGGATTGTATTATCAAAATCGGTTGCTTCTGCCGTGGTAACGCCACCAGTTTTAGTAGAAAAGCAACCTATTGCTACCGAAAGTAATCCAGTTGATCTTCAATTAGAAGAAGAGAATGAGGAAGAGAAAGACATTGTAGAAGAACAAGATCTCGTTGATTCTACGAATGAAAATGAGGAAAATGCATCTGCTGTAGAAGTCGAAGATCAAGAGGCAATAGCGGTTAAAGCTGTTCAAGAAGTACCCAAAGAATCGTCCGATTCCGTTGTGGTTCAAGCAGGTAATGCAAAAAAACCACTAGTGATTTGTGTGAAATCCTATGGGGATTACCGCTATATCGATGCTGCTGAAATTTGTTATTTACAAGCCGATAACAATTCAACTGACATTCATTTAAATACAGGTGAAATGATAACGGCCTTTAAAACCTTAAAACATTTTGAAGGTGTATTGACGCATCCATTTGTGCGAATTCATAACAGTTATATCGTAAATATCGACTATATCGGTCGTATTCACACAGGTAATTCCGTTTGTCATTTGAAAAATTCAACCGTGAAATTACCGTTCTCTAAATCCTATAAAGAGAATATAGATCAGATAATCAACAGTATAGCTTCGGGCAATTATTTGGAAATTTAATTTTTTTTCTTTTAAATTCGCTTAAAATTTATACGCCATGGATATACACGTTTTGATCATTGACGATCATATGTCAATTATCGAGGGTTACAAAACAATCCTTTCAAATAATCGATTAAATGCTACTTTGCACATTACTGAAGCGCTAAATGCTCAGCAAGGATTTGAAGCGCTAACAACTAAGGAAAACACCCAAAAATTTGATGTTATTATTTTGGATTACACCTTACCTCCCTTTGAAGGAAAGGCTATTCTAAATGGGTTTGATTTAGTACAGTACATTAGAGAATTCCAGCCACAAGCCAAATTAATGATTTTAACATCCCACTCGGAGGCTTTAATGCTCTATAGGGTGATTATGGAGTCCCGTGCAGAGGCCATAATGATTAAAAGTGATTTTACATCAATGGAGCTTTTAGAGGCGTTTGAAAATGTATACCAAGGCGGTAAATGTTATACAAAAACAATCATCGAATTAAAAAATGAATTGTTGACTAATTATCGAATTCTAGATGCTATAAATCGTGAGATTATTAAGCTTTTAGCACTTGGTTATAAGACAAAAAATATCATGACTGAGTTGAACCTCTCAAAAAGCGCAATAGACAAAAGAAAAGCCCAAATACGTGAATTTTTTGAAATCGATAAAGGAAATGATGAGGATATCATTCATTTGGCAAAGAAGAAGGGATATGTTTGATATTTAACAAATTATACACTTTTTGCACACCAATAAATTAAAATATACGCTTAAATTTGTAGTGTTGAAAGCCCCAAACTTCGGGACATCCCGAGAATGCCAGAGAATATGATGTTGAAATCGAATGCCATTAAATGCCATGAATTACAAAGTTCTTTATTTTTTATGCGCCTTATTAGTTTATACTATACCTGTAGCACAGGAAACAGCTAACATTGAATCCGGGAAAATAATGTTAAGGCTTATCTTTAAGTCCGATACGTTAAACTTTTACTTTGATTCCGAAACCCTTTGGGAAAAAGCACTACAAGAGATTGTTTTTGATTATGAGGATTTTTGGATTGACAATTGCTCAACGATTAAAAATGATCAAATTTCAAATGTAGCACTTTCACTTTTTCTCGATGCGGACAAGCATTGCATGACAGATGAATTAGGTGAGCATTGGAGATGTATCGGCTCTAAAGTATGTAGTTTAGAATGTATCGAACAGGAAATCAATGTGTTGTGGGTTAATTGGAAAAGTGGAATTCCTTAAAATTTAACAAAATGTACACTTTTTGTGTACCAAAAGTTAAAATAACAAAAGTAATTTTACTACTTCAAAGCACACATTTCAAAAGGTATAAGCCAAACATAAATTCAAAATCCCTTTCCTCGGAGTTGTCACTTTCGTTAATTCTGTTGTATAAGCCCGGATTCTTTGTTTTTTCTACGCCTATCCGAGGGAGGGATTATTGAATTTTTATTTACCAGAAGTATTATTTAACTTGAGCGGACCTAATCCGCTTTTTTTGTTTTAAGTTATGCGAATTTTTTATGCTTTTCTGATCATTATTTGTGTCTCTTGTAATTCCTCAACCTCTAAATCAAATCTTACGATTGAAGATCAGAGATATATTGATAGTGTTTGTCAGTATTACAAGGGTTTACAATTAAATGATGAACAATTTGAAAAACTATTTAATAAAAAATTAAAGATACTTGGAAATTGTCAAGACACTATATCAAGATATTATTTAAACAAAATAGTAGTATTAAGCGTAAATAATAATCTTACTTCTGGGGCCGATTTGATAATTAAATTAAAAAATAGTAGCTTAAAATATAATGATGAACTTAACTACGCTAGAAGTTTAAGATTATATGCAGCATTAAATTTTAGTTTAGGAAATAAAAGTTATTCAATTCAATTAAATGAAAAAGCATTAAGGATTGCTGAAAAATTAAATAATGAAGAAGAAGTACTTAAAATTTATAATTCAATTGCTCTAGCTTTATATGGTTTAGATGATTATGAAGGTGCTGAATATTTTTTTGAGAAAGCTCTAAATAAAAATAACAAAAAAAATATAGAAATTAAGTTGAATTCATATAAGGGCCTAATTTTAAATTTAAACGAAGGGAAGAAAACGGCAAAAGTAATTTCATTAGTAAATAAAATATTTTTTACTTATAAATTGAATTTAAAGCCAATTGATATTACTTTCTTCAAATATCAGCTCGCTTTGGCATATGAAGAGAAAAAAGATTTTAAAATTTCTTATAAATTGGTTAATGAAGTTAGAAAATCTGCAAATTTTAGTAGTGTTAATTTGCCATTAAAAATTGATATAGAAAGATTATATTTAAGACTTTCAAGAAAATTTAATGAGAGTAAATCATTTGAAAAAGACTACAAATATTTGAATTCGCTTTCAGACCAGTACTTTTTTAAAGGTGTAAAATCATCACTTTTAGTTGATTATGGATTTCATCTATCTGAAATTAACAAAAATAAAAAAGCCTTATTTATTGCAAATGAAGCATATACTCTTTCATCAAAACTAAATTATACATACAATTCTTTAAATGCACTTGCATTGATGGCAAAGATTGATACATTAAATTCATACAATTATTTTCAAAAGTTTGATTCGTTAAACGATGTTCTTATAAGTAAAAGGCAAAAGAATTTTTCAAAAATATTAATTGATACTCAAGAAGTCGAAAGAGCCAGGGAATCAGCAGAAAAACAGAAAAAGATAATTCTTTTTACTACTATTTGTATCATTATGATATTGTTATTGCTTTATGCTATATATAGGAATAGAGTGATTTCTTTGAAGTACGATTTAAATAAAAAACACCAAAAAAGTTCTGAACTGATTCAGGATTTAATAGTGCAAAATCAGGCTATCGAAGTGGAGGCACGTCAAAATGAGCAACGACGTATCGCCATGGAGATTCATGATAATGTTCTCAATCAATTGGCCAGCGTACGCTATAAGTTATTTAAATTAAATTTTAGTCAAGATACTAAGGCAGTAATTGATGCTTTACAAGGGGTGGAAAATATTCGTCAAGTTGAGGTTGAATTACGTAATCTAACACATAATTTAACCCATCAAAGTCAAAACGATAACGTTTCAATTCATCAAATGATTCATCAATTGATCACTGTTCATGAAGAAATATATAGTCAAAAAATAAAGTTGAACATAGATGATTGGAATTGGGAAGGTCTTTCCTCAGAAGTCAAATTGTGTTTTGTTCGTATCATTCAAGAAGCCTTATTCAACTGTGCAAAACATGCCAAAGCACAAAACATCGAAATCGATTTTAATTATACTAAAGATTCTCTTACAGTACAGATAAAAGACGACGGAAAGGGTTTTAATATTGATGGAAACTACAGCGGAATCGGTTTGCAAAATTTAGCCATTCGAGCGGCTCAAATTCAAGCAATGCTACACATTCAGTCCGAAAAAAAACAAGGGACAGTTATTAAAATCGAAAAGAAAATTATTTAAAACGTTGAAAATCAATTAAATAGCGTGTAAAATACTAATTTTTGAATGTGTTTTTTGAAAAACATCTATTCACTCAAATTTGAGTGTCATTCACTCACAAACGACGTTCATCTACATATAACATAGGAATGCATGGCAATCGATTAATAGTGCTGTACTAGTTTTACATCGTGAAAAGCCCCAAATCAAAACGGCTTTAAACAGTGTGAAAAAAGTCTAACAAAAACTAGTAAAGCATACGATTATGAAAAAGTCAGCAATTATTTCTGCATTATTTACAATGATGTTGGTGTTAACATCTTTCAGTACTCCATCTGAAATTGGTGGACGAGGTACAGTTGGTACAGGAAGTTACAGTATTGGAGGTCGCGGTACAGTTGGTACGGGAAGTTACAGTATTGGTGGTCGCGGTACAGTTGGTACAGGAAGTTTCAATATTGGAGGTCGCGGTACAGTTGGTACAGGAAGTTTCAATATTGGTGGACGCGGTACAGTTGGTACTGGGAGTTAACATAAAACATATTTTACATATATAAACCAGCATTTTATGCTGGTTTTTTTATTTTTGTAAAAAATCGATTTTTGAAAAAAATCTTATTTGTAATATTTATAATATATTTCATCTCCCTTTTATCATGTGAAAAAAAGGAAGCAAGTGTTAGTGCTCAAAAAACTCATAGAAACAATTTTGAAGGGTTTTACAGCAAAGTCAATGATTCAAATATAAGCCCAGAAAAAAGATTAAAACTTAATGATAGTGTTGTATCATTATTATCAAGAGAAATTAAAAAAGCTGATTTAAAGTATTTAAATGATTTTATAAATGTATATTTTGAACTTGGTGCTTGGGAGAAATATAAATCTTCATCTCAAAAATTATTAACTAATTCATTAAAATATGAAGATAGTTTGTTTGCTGGATTAGCTTTCAGATACATAGGAAATTATTACTACAATTTCAAAAATTTAGATAGTACTTTTTACTATTATACAAGATCAGAAAAATTATTTAGTAAACTTAATGATAAAGATAACTATGCAGTAATATTACTTAAAAAGGGTATAGTTCAATTAGAAATTAATGATTTTTTAGGTTCCGATTTGTCTTTAAGAAAGGCATATAATCTTTTTAAAAATTCAGATGATTATCAAAAACTTTATGCAACTTTAAATACATTAGGATCTGTTTCTGTTGAATTAAAAGAATTTAGTAGAGCGATTTTTTATTATAATCAAGCATTAAGGATAATAAAAAAAGGAAAATTATATA
>CAYNDK010000027.1:0-21169 GCA_964395965.1 uncultured Flavobacterium sp. | reverse complement strand
GGAATATTGTAGGATTACAAAACCAACCAGCAGCTAAGATTTACATCTTTGACCGTTATGGTAAGTTGCTAAAACAAATTAGTCCGACATCACCAGGATGGGATGGAACCTACAACGGGTATTTAGCCCCATCAACTGACTACTGGTTCAAGGTAGAATATTTGGAGGGAGGAGCGATGAAAGAGTTTAAAGCGCACTTCTCGTTGAAGAGGTAGATATTAGACATTAGACGTTGGACGTTGGACGTTAGATATAGAAGCTGCTCAGTAATGGGCAGCTTTTTTATTATTATAAACCTGCCTGCCGGCAGGCAGGTTATATATTTTAAATTATAAATTATTGGTTTTGGAGTACAAGATAACACAAGGTTTTCACGATGTTTCACAAGGGGGAGCCATGATCGGGTACCCCTCTTTTTTCTTGTCTCTTTCTTCTTGCTTCTAAAAAATCATAATTCCTTTCGCGCTAGGGGTGGAAGTGGAAATCCTTGACGGAGCGAAGCGGAGGCAAGATTGTAACGGACGACCCGACCCCGAGGTGCAATTACTTTTCCTTTGCAGGGAATTGTGCGAGGGGGAGCGCCCAAATCATTTGAAAGTTTAAAAATGAGGTTATGAGAGAAGGAGCAAGGGTGTAATGGGAAAAGCAGCAGGTGATGGGAAATAATAAAAAAAAACCTGCATTAAAAATGCAGGTTGGTGTATAATGATTTATAAAAAAATTACTTTGCGTTATAAGCGATTAATGCGGCTTCTAGGACTTCAATCGCGCGTTGTAAATCTTCTTTTTTGAGGACATAGGCGATGCGTACTTCATCAAGTCCGACACCTGGAGTAGAGTAGAAACCAGCAGCGGGTGCAACCATTACCGTTTCTCCGTTATGATCGAAGGATTCTAATAACCATTGTGCAAAATCATCAGCATTGGCAACAGGAAGTTTGGCAATACAATAGAAAGCACCTTTGGGAGTAGCAACTTTTACACCTTTTATTTTTTCTAAGCCAGCAACTAAGATATCGCGACGTTCTTTATATTCTTCAATTACTTCATCAAAATAGGATTGAGGTGTTTCGAGAGCAGCTTCACTGGCAATTTGTGCATAGGTTGGAGGACTTAAACGCGCTTGAGCAAATTTCATAGCGGTAGTCATGACCTCTTTATTTTTTGAAACTATGCATCCGATTCGTGCGCCACACATGCTGTAACGTTTAGAAACGGAGTCAATCATGATTGCATTATCTTCAATGCCTTGAACGTTTAATACAGAGTGGTGGTGTACACCTTCATCATAAATGAATTCACGGTATACTTCATCAGCGATAAGGAATAAATCGTGTTTTTTTACGATTTCGGCCAATTGTTGGATTTCCTCTTTTGAGTATAAGTAACCTGTTGGATTTCCGGGGTTACAAATAAGAATTGCTTTTGTTTTGGGAGTGATTAATTTTTCAAAAGCGGCAATTGGAGGCAATGCAAAACCTTCATCAATGGTTGAAATTACGGGCACCACTGTTACACCAGAGGCGGTTGCAAAACCGTTGTAATTAGCATAGAAAGGTTCAGGGATAATGATTTCGTCACCCGCATCCATTGTACTTCCGATGGCAAACAGTAGCGCTTCAGATCCACCTGTGGTGATAATGATATCTTGGGTTTCAACGGGTAGACCGTGGGATTTATAGTATTGGGATAATTTAGTACGATAGCTTTCAAAGCCTGCAGAGTGACTATATTCGAGTACGCTAATTGCTGCATTTTTTACAGCATTTAAAGCAACTTCAGGAGTTTTGATATCGGGTTGTCCAATATTTAAGTGAAATACTTTTACTCCTTTCTTTTTTGCAATTTCAGCATAAGGAACAAGCTTACGTATTGGTGATTCAGGCATTGATTTGCCTTTATGAGATACTTGTGGCATGGTTTCATTTATTTAGCGTTGCAAATTTGCAAATTTTTCATCGTATTTTTTAGGATTGTCACTATTAAATACATCTGATTTTATAACTTTAGAGAAAAAAATCAATGCTACGAGGTTTTTGTTCATTACTTTTCTTTTTTTGGATGGTTTTGGCGGTGGGTCAAACGGGCTTTGATTTTGATGCGGGAGTTCAACGATCCAAGATTTCTTTTCAATGGGTCAACAATTTGATAATTATACCAGTTGAGCTCAATGGAACACGACTCAATTTTCTTTTGGATACGGGAGTAGAAGAGACTTTGCTTTTTAGTTTAGATGAAACGGATGAAGTTCAATTTTCAGCGTTAGAGAAAATAAAAATTAAAGGGTTTGGAGCACTTGATGCTATAGATGCTTTTCGTGCTGATCATAATACGTTGCGCATTGGAAAAGTTTTTGATCCAGATCATAAAGTTTATTTGGTTTTGGATCAGGAAATTAATATTTCATCTTCAGTGGGAATTCCTGTAAATGGTATCATAGGATATCATTTTTTTAAAAATTTCTTAGTTCGAATCGATTATTTGAATCAACGGTTATTGCTCAGTAAGACTTTATCCAAAGTAAAAAAGCGAAAAGAACATTTTACAAAATTGCCAATGCCCTTACTTCAAAATAAACCTTACATAACGATTCAGGGTAGGCAAGGGGCTGCGACTCGAGAACTTTTTCAACTATTAGATACTGGAAATACAGATGCAGGATGGTTATTTCCTTCTTATTTACCTTCCACTTTTCAACCCATTAAACAAGTCAGTGATTATTTAGGTAAAGGGTTAAGCGGTGATATTTATGGAATTCGAGGACGAATGGATAGCTTAACGATTGGGAAGTATCGACTGCCACGCCCAATTGTTGCATTTCCAGACAGTTTATCTTTAGCCCATTTGACTCGTGTTGATCAACGAACAGGGTCGATAGGGAACGAATTCCTTCGTCGATTTCATGTGATTTTTGATTATAAAGAGCAACAAATTTATGTACGACCCAATGCCGATTTTGGGGATCCCTTTCGGTACAATATGTCAGGTCTCGAAATTAAGCATCAAGGATTGCAATGGATTGCTCAAGAACAACGATTAGATGCGCGATTGACCTATGGTGATATTACATTTAAAGAAAGTTCGAGCATCAACAAAGAAAAAATTAAATATCAGTTTGAACTAAAACCGATTTATGTAGTTACAGCTGTTCGACCCGATTCGCCTGGTGCTTTGGCAGGGATTCAGAAAGGAGATATTGTGCTCACTATTGATAAAAAGGAATGTAGTTCGCTTTCCTTAGATCAGATCAATGCCTTTTTTAAACAATATGATGGAAAGACTGTCGAAATCGAGTTAGAACATATGGGAAAACCCTATAAAGTTACCTTGGTTTTGAAAGACTTATTACCTTAAAAAAAAGCCCGTTTTAACGGGCTTTTTTAGGATTTATTCATTAATAAATTTGTTTTCTTTTCTAAAGGATTTGGTTCGCTTTTGACAATTACTTCTCCTTTTATTTTTAAGGCTACCATACCACCTTCGACATTTACCGCATTGGTTTCTACAGTGATTGTTTTACGGATTGGACCTGGATTCATATTATATTTCACCTTGATTTCACCAGTTTTACCGGGCATAATCGGTTGGTCAGGTTTACTCGGTACGGTACAGCCGCAGGTTGATTGAACATTTTTGATGATCAACGGTTGGTCACCTGTATTGGTAAATTCAAAAACGCGTTCACCACTATCGGTTTCTTTGGTAACCGTGCCATAATCAATTGTATTGTCTTTGTCTTTAAAAACAATTTTGGGTCCGGTTTGCGCACTCACAATTCCTGAAATTACAAGCATTGCGATAAGTAAAATTCGTTTCATAATTCGCATTTTGTGTAAAGTTACTACTTTCATTTATCGTACAAAATTTTAAATCTTAAATTTTTCGTAACGTACTATTTTGAGTACTTTTGCAGGCACAGAAACAAAAAGCATACCAATTTTTTTATGGTGCTTCAAGGCTCTATTTTTAGCCTAAAAAGAATAAAGTAAAAAATAGTATAGTCATTTCTTCTAAGTGCACTAAGGTGTTACTATAGAAATGAAAATATAAAGGGTAAGTCAAGGTTTCCAAATGTAATACATAAACAATCTTTAACACATGATTCCAGCTCAGTACAACGCCAAAGACGTCGAACAAAAGTGGTACAACTATTGGATGAAGAACGATTACTTCACTTCCAAACCAGATCATCGTAAGCCGTATACTATTGTAATTCCTCCTCCAAACGTCACCGGAATTTTACACATGGGGCACATGTTGAATAATACCATTCAAGATGTGTTAATTCGTCGTGCGCGACTTCAGGGATTTAATGCTTGTTGGGTACCGGGTACCGATCATGCTTCTATTGCTACTGAAGCCAAAGTTGTGGCTAAGTTAAAGAGTGAGGGAATAAATAAGAATGATCTAACGCGTG
Source organism: uncultured Flavobacterium sp. (assembly GCA_964395965.1). Classification (GTDB taxonomy): domain Bacteria; phylum Bacteroidota; class Bacteroidia; order Flavobacteriales; family Flavobacteriaceae; genus Flavobacterium. The sequence goes on along the minus strand of CAYNDK010000027.1, from coordinate 16,752 downwards.
AAGAGTTTTTAAAACATGCTTGGGATTGGACTGAGAAATATGGGGGAACTATCTTGGAACAATTAAAGCAATTGGGTTGTTCTTGTGATTGGAGTCGGACAAAATTTACCATGGATCCCGACATGTCTGCTTCTGTGATTCATTCATTTGTGGATTTATACAATAAAGGAATGATTTACCGTGGTTACCGTATGGTAAATTGGGATCCTGAAGCAAAAACAACTTTATCTGACGAAGAAGTTATTTATGAAGAGCGCAATGGTAAATTGTATCATTTGCGTTATCAAATAGAAGGATCTAACGAATATGTTACCATTGCTACAACACGTCCTGAAACGATTTTGGGAGATACTGCAATTTGTATTCATCCCGAAGATGAACGCTACCAACATTTACGTGGTCAAAAAGCTATAGTGCCCATTTGTAACCGTGTTATTCCGATAATTTTTGATGATTATGTCGATCCTGAATTTGGAACAGGTTGTTTAAAAGTGACACCTGCGCACGATGTAAACGACAAAGAATTGGGTGAACGTCACCAATTGGAAATCATCGATATATTTAATGAAGATGCTACTTTAAATAGCTTTGGGTTGCATTATGCAGGAAAAGATCGTTTTGTAGTACGCGATGAAATTGCTATAGAATTGGATTCTATTGGTGCATTAGTTAAAACTGAAAACCATGTCAATAAAGTGGGAACCTCTGAACGTACCAAAGCAGTGATAGAGCCACGCTTATCCGATCAATGGTTTTTGCGTATGGACGAATTGGTTAAACCAGCAATAAAGGCAGTTCTTGAAACAGAAGAAGTAAAGTTGTACCCGAGTCGTTTCAATAATACGTACCGTCATTGGTTAGAAAATATTCGTGATTGGAATATTTCACGTCAATTATGGTGGGGTCAACAAATTCCAGCCTATTATTATGGTGATGGAAAAGAAGATTTTGTGGTAGCTGAAACTGCAGATAAAGCATTAGCATTGGCCAAGTCGAAAACAGGAAATGCCAATTTAACGGCAACTGATTTACGCCAAGATGATGATGCTTTAGACACTTGGTTCTCTTCGTGGTTGTGGCCAATTGCGGTTTTTGGCGGTATTTTAGATCCTACTAATGAAGATTACAAGTATTATTATCCTACCAATGACTTGGTAACAGGTCCGGATATTTTATTTTTCTGGGTGGCACGCATGATCTTTGCTGGGTATGAATATGCCGATGCAAAACCTTTCTCGAATGTATATTTAACAGGGCTTGTTCGTGACAAATTAGGTCGTAAAATGTCGAAATCACTAGGGAATTCCCCAGATCCATTAGATTTAATCGAACGATTTGGAGCAGATGGTGTACGCGTAGGTTTATTGTTAAGTGCTTCGGCAGGAAACGATATATTATTTGATGAAGAATTGTGCCAACAAGGAAAAGCATTTGCCAATAAAATTTGGAATGCATTTCGTTTAATTAAAGGATGGGAAGTGGCCGATATTCCTCAGCCTGAAGCTTCGAAAGTTGCGATTGCTTGGTATGAAGCTAAACTGCAACATACCTTAGTGGAAATTGAAGATAACTTTGATAAATACCGTATCTCTGATGCGTTAATGGCGATATATAAATTGTTCTGGGACGATTTCTGTTCTTGGTTTTTGGAAATGATTAAACCGGGTTATCAACAGCCGATAGACCGCGCTACATTTGACAAAGCCATTGCTATTTTGGAAGCCAATTTAAAATTGTTGCATCCGTTTATGCCGTTTTTAACGGAAGAAATTTGGCAACACATCAAAGAGCGTTCTTCTGAAGATGCATTAATCATTGCTGAATGGCCCAAAGCGGTAAGTTATGATGAAAAATTGGTTGCGGATTTTGATTTTGCAGCTGAAGTTATTTCAGGAATTCGTACCATTCGAAAAGATAAAAATATTCCATTTAAAGACAGTATTGATTTGAAGGTAGTCAACAAAGAAAAGGCTTCTACTGTTTTTGATGCTATAGTAGCAAAATTGGGGAATGTAGGTGCTATTGATTATGTACAAGATAAAGTCGACGGCGCCTTATCGTATCGTGTGAAATCCAACGAATATTTTATTCCAATTACCGGAAATATCGATGTGGAGGCTGAGATCGAAAAGTTAACAACAGAGTTGGAATACACCAAAGGCTTTTTGAAATCGGTTCAAGCGAAATTATCCAACGAGAAGTTTGTTGCCGGTGCGCCAGAAAAAGTAATTGAAATGGAACGCAAAAAAGAAGCGGACGCATTAGCCAAAATAACTACACTTGAAGCTAGTTTAGCTGGTCTTAAATAGTAAGAAATCCCGATACAATCGGGATTTTTTATTAGTTAATAGAGCACTAGTAGTAGTGAATATTCGTTACACCATGTTGAATACCAATTTCGTAAGGTTATTAATGGGTTCGATGACTTTTTGTTTGGTCGAACAGACCTAAAGGTTACTTTTCAAAAGTTCGCTCAATTGTTCCTTTTGTAAAGGTTTTTCTAAATAGCCTTTAAGTGTTGGATATAATGCAGCTTTTTTCTTGTCTTTTTCATTTAATGAAGAAGTTAAAATATAGATATTGTATTTCTCCATTAGTTCGGGGGCTCTGTCTTGGAGTTTGTCTAGAAATTCAAATCCATTAAATTCGGGCATGTTGATGTCTAAGAAAATATGTAGTTGTTGCGAAGGATTTTCTAACGAATTTTGAATAATATATTCTAAAGCTTGTCTGCTAGATAAAAATGACTTGATGATACATTCAGAACATACATTACGTATCGTTTTTTCATGTATGTAGTTAAAAATCAAATCATCATCAATTAAGATACAAAACATAGGTATTTTCTTATAAAATTAATCATTTTTTTGATAGGGTAATCATAAATTTTGAACCTTCTCCAAATTTTGATACCACTTCTAGGCTGCCTCCCAACTTATCTACAATTTCTTTACATATATAAAGTCCTAGTCCTGTGCCAATTCCGGTATTTGATCCCCTGTAAAACATTTTAAAGATTTTACCAATATTTTCTTCAGCAATTCCTTCTCCATTATCTTCAACAGATATAATGATTTTTTGGTCTGTCTCAGCCATTTTAAAATGGACATATGAGTCATTAATTCCTGTTTTACGATATTTAACTGCATTTCCGATGATGTTTTTTAAAAGTGTTGACAACCTATATTTATCGGAGTAAATGGTATCACCGCATAAACTTTCATAAGTCATGGTAAGTTGGTCTTCAGACGCAAATCGTAAATCATCGAAAATACCCTGTACCATATCGTGAATGTTGAAAGTTTCACGATGAATTTCCAATCGGGCATTTCTTGAAAATTCTAAGATTTCCTGAATAGTGCCATCCAAACGTGTGGTACTTGTATCGATTAAATGAATATACTCAAGTAAGTTGTCGTCCAATTCTTCCACACTTAAAATAAGGCTCACTAAACCTTTGATAGAAAGGAGTGGCCCCCTTAAATCATGGGAAACTCGGTATACAAAATTGTCCAATTCATTATTTAGTTTTTGTAACTCTTGATTTTTTGTAACGATAGTTTTTTGCGTTTTTTTCAATTCAGTTATATCTACTCCATTGATGATTACATACTGTAATTCATTGCCTATGAAATAAGGAAAGACATTGATTAATCGATACATTTGTTTGTCTGATGGAGTAATAAAAGTATCGCTATAATGAATCAATTTTTTAAAATCAATGGCATCGGATACTTTTTGTACCAATCGGCGGAGGTTTTTTAATTGTTGACGACCCATTGATTGATGGGTTAAATCAAACAAGTTTTTACCTATAAATGCTTCCCATTCAGGTTGTTGTTTCAAAAAAGAATTGTTGATAAATGAAATATTCAATTGACTATCCAACACAATTTTTTGGGAAGGGGAGTGGTGGAAGAGGCTTTCGTAATATTGTTTCAGATTTTCAACCTTAACTTCTGCTTCATGTTTTTCGGTAATGTCGAGATTGCTACCAATTAATTTGATAATTTCACCTTTGGCATTTCGTTCAGCGATAACTAAGGAATTGATGAATCGAATTTTAAAGTCATTTTTCCGAATAATTCGGTATTCATATTCCAAAATTGAATTATTGGAATTCATAAACTCGTGCAATTTTTCAAGTACACTTGACCCATCTTCAGGGTGCAAGCAACTTTTCCAATACGTATAAAAATCTTCGGGTAAAACAGTTCGAGTTATTCCCAATTGATCTGTTAGTATAGAATTCCAAATGGTTTCTTTTGTTTCTGCCTCCCATTCCCAAATTCCGATTTGTGATTTTTCGGCAATGGTTTCAAAACGTTTGTTGATTTGTAAAATTTGATTTCTAGCTTTTACTTCATGAGTGATATCCTTTTGTACAGAAATAAAATTGACATGATTTCCATTTTCATCAAATACAGGAATGATTTCAATATGGTTATAATAGGGATATCCAGATTTTGTATAATTAATCAATTCAACTGTTACATTTTTTTTCGACTGAAGGGCTTCGATTAAACGATTGTGTTCAGCTTCAGTCTGGGGATCTCTTTTGAGAAAATCTTTAGGTTTTTTTCCAATGATTTCATCCAATTCATACCCTGTAGTTTTTGTAAAAGATTCATTAACCCATTCAATTTCACCATGCGCATTGGCGATAACAACATTATTATTGGTGTTTTTTGCGATGAGTGAGAGCTTTGTCAATTCAATTTTTGAGTGATTGATTTCATTGAGTTGATTTTGAATTTTAATATTTTGAATAAGGCTACTAGAAAGTGCTAAAAACTGTTGCCCAAAAATTTGAAATATAGTTTCTTGATTCACACAAAAGTTCCCAAATAGAGGTGCCTTTTGTTTGCTAATCAATCCCAACATCCCTATTTCTATCGCTGCTTTTTCTTCAGATAAAAATAATAAGGCCCCTTTTTTATAAGCACTTAATTCAGGGATTTGACTAAAAAAACTTTCATCAACAAATTTAACCTTGGATGGATTCTCCGTTATGTCGATGAATTGAGCAATGGAATAAAATTCAAATTGCGAAATAGCACTACTAGAGATCCCTTCTGTATGAACTGATTTTTTACCATTGCTACAATCTTTAACACATATTATAGCTGCTTCTACTTCTAAAATATCTACAATTGTTTCAACCGCTAGTTGGTTAATTAACTCAGCATTATTAAGTTGTAGTGCAGTTGAATTAAAATTTGATAAGCGTTTATACAAGGTCAATTCATGATCCAATTGATCTTGGGTGTCTTTTAGTTTTTGTTCCACAGCAGAAAAACGCGTCACTCGTTGTTGGAGTTCGTCAAATGCACTTTTTAAGAGTTGTTGGTTCTTGTGGTTCATGGTAATTTGGGGCAATTAGGGTCGGTAAATTACATAGAGGGCAGTGGTATAATTATGATAGGTGTTTTTACCATTAAGGCGAGCGAATTCTCCAAAACCATACATGCCTAACCAAGGCGGACATATCCCATCATCGTAGAATGGAGTTTGCATTTGATGTACCAATTCTTCTTTCAATACTCGATTGGTCAAATAGCGACCTCGTGCTAAGCAATCGGCATGAAATACCGCAATTGGCTTTTTCCCTTGTGCACGATCAATCATTTTTTTTACCATGCGATCCATTTCGGTAAAAATGCGTTCTTCATCACGTACAGTTAACCAAAGTTGCGTACCCTCTGGGCAGGATGTAGCGTAATAGATGTGCTCTCCTTCGTGTTTGGTTACCACACGAAGGATATGATTGTTCCCGTATTCATTAGCTGCTTCAGCAGTCAATTTCTCTGCCAATGCTCCAACTGGAATTGAGCTACCACATTCTGCATTTTCGGGTAAACCCAAGCGAGCCAAAAAAGTTGACCATGCCGGTTTCCCATCCAATTCTTCAATTATATTATCATGTGATTTAGTTACGGTTAATGGTTCACCTATCGCTAAAAATCCATGTGTGGCTTGGGTGTCAACTGTTAATGTGGGATCACAAAAAGCAAGTGCGAAAGCGCCATGTTCCATTACTTCATTCCCATAGGATTGATAGCTCACATATCCTTTCATGTTATCGGAAGATGTAGCTCCAAAAATGGTCACATCAGAGCCAAGTATTTCTTCAAAACCACGAATACATTCTGTATTGTTGATATCAATACCAGAAGCCAGGAAATAAATCATGGTAATTCCCTCTTTTTGACTTTTTAAATCAAGAGCAATTTTTCGGCATTCCTCATAGGAATTGTTTCCAAAGATTTGATTACTTCCAGCGATTGCATATTCTTCGCCCGTAATAGCCATTAAAGCCATGTCTTTCATGGATTCACTAACCCCTTCGCGTCCCACAATACCACAGCATGATGCAGCCAGTATTTGAGCATCTGGTACAAGTTCTTTAGCATGTTGGATCAGTACATTAAAGTCATGACCTACAGAAGCATTAAATAATAAAACAGAAGGTTTTTCAGGGACTTCATGAAGCGCAATTTCTAAGCATTCGCTAACACTGCGTTGGGTATTTACAATACGAGTTGAAGCTGAGTAAAATTGTAGCATTGTTCGAACATTTTAAGTTGGGAAATTTCTGCTTTCATCTACACAACTTCATTAAATACGAACGGTATTTAAAGTGTAATACTATAGATAGAAAACTTATCTAACTTAAAAGTAGGAACTCTAGTTAAAAACGGTTTTTTTAATCGTTAAATGTAAATTTGCTGTCGGTAAAATTGACATAACTTGCGGTGAAAGTATTGCTATTTCGTTATAGCTTCTTCATAGTTTTCAGCCACCTTATCCCAATTGATGCATTGGAAGAAATTTTCAATATATTTTTTACGTTTATATTGATAGTTTAAATAATAAGCGTGTTCCCATACATCTATTCCTAAAATAGGTGTACCTGGGACTAAGGCTTTAGGCATTAAGGGATTATCCTGGTTGGGCGTTGACGTGATTTGTAATTTTCCCGATTTATCGACTATTAACCAGGTCCAACCCGAACCGAATTGTTTATTGGCAGCATCTATAAATTGAGATTTAAAGGAATCAAATGAACCGAAATCTTTATCGATAGCTAATGCAAGGGTGTCTGAAGGTTTGCCTTGCGATTTAGGAGTAAGTATTTCGAAATATAAATTATGATTATAATACCCTCCAAGATTGTTTTTTAATTCTTCATTAGAAAGGTCTAATTTTTTAAAAATATCGGTTATGGGAAGTGATTCCATTTCAGTGCCCGCCAATAATTCATTCAAGTTATTGGTGTAGGTGAGGTAATGTTTGGAATAATGCATTTCCATTGTAAATGCATCGATATTAGGTTGTAAAGCATCGTATTTGAAGGGGAGTTTTACCACGTTAAATGCACCTTCAGTTGCTTTGACATCTTCGGGATCTCCTAAAATGACTTTTTGTTCTTTAGTGGGAAGTGGAACTTCAACCACTTCATTGTATTTTTTTTGTTTACAAGAACACAAAACTAAAAGTGCAATTCCAATAATTCCTAGTCCGAACTTCTTCATGGTGCTTATTTCTTTTTAGCCAAACTTAAGATTGCTTCAATATATTGTTCTTTTGCTTCTTCTTGACTTAAATGGTTGATTTGAATCCAAGCATTCATTTTAAAAGCATTGCGTAAATCATGAGGAGAGGTAAAACGCTCATTCGCATTACCAAATGTAGATTGTTTGTAAAGTGCATAAAGACGAAGCTGCACATCCTGAGGGAAATCAGATTGTGACATAGTGTTGGCAATTTCAACTGCCTCATCAAAACGTTCTTCTAAACTTCGATTATCCATTTTTTTTAGTAGCAATGATAGTTTTGTTACCAATAGCTTTCTGACCTAATTTGACGTCAATTTCTGTTCCTAAAGGGAGGTAAATGTCTACACGAGAACCAAACTTAATAAAACCTGCATCAGCTCCTTGGCGAACAACCATTCCTTCTTCTGCATAATTGACAATACGTTTGGCTAAAGCTCCAGCAATTTGACGGTACAATACTTCACCAAAAATTCGGTTTTCAATAACTACTGTAGTTCGTTCGTTTTCAGTACTTGATTTAGGATCCCATGCAACTAAATATTTCCCGGGATGATACTTGCTAAATTTAATTTTCCCACTGGTACAATAACGCGTTACGTGAACATTGATGGGAGACATAAAAATAGAAACTTGTAGACGTTTATCTTTAAAATATTCCGCTTCATATACTTCTTCGATAACAACAACTTTTCCGTCGACAGGAGCGGTGATTTGATAATCATTTACTTCTAAATGACGTTTTGGATTGCGGAAAAATTGTAACACCATAATGAGTAAAAAGAGTAGAACAATTTGAACTCCTTTTAATATCCAATAATTTGAAAAAAGATACGGTGTTGCTAGCAACAAAACAGTGAAGCTAAACGTTGAAATCAGGATGATTTTGCCTCCTTCTTTATGAAACATAATATAAAATTTGATAAAACAAAAATACAAATGGTGCCACAAATATAACACTATCTAGTCGATCCAAAATACCTCCGTGGCCAGGCATTATTTTTCCGCTGTCTTTTACTCCAGCTATTCGTTTAAATTTGGATTCAATTAAATCACCAATGGTACCCATGATTCCTACGATAAGGGCTATTGAACACCAGATTATAATTGATTTTTGACTGAATTTCGGACTCGCTTGAATAAAGTATTTTGAGATTAAAAATCCGGCCAAAACTGCAAAAAGTATTCCACCTAGAAACCCTTCAATAGTTTTTTTAGGGGAAATTCGTTCGAGCAATTTGTGTTTTCCAATTGATTTTCCAACAATGTAGGCAAAGGTATCGTTGGTCCAAATCAAAATAAAAAGACCAATGATGATTTTGGGATTATATTCCTTTACACCAAAGGAAATTTTGGTGATAAAAATAAAGGGCAATATAATGTAACCCAATAAATATAAATACTTTGAAGAAGTACTAACCGATTGAATGGAATCGTAAAAAAGAAACAAGATACATTTGATGGCTACAACTAAGGTCACAGCTAAAAGCACCATATTTAGCGTTTGCAAATCAAAATTTAAATTTATTTTTTGATGAAAATTTTGTTCGACAAAAGCTACAGTTTCATTACGGTAATTACTTAGCAATGTAATTACTGTATAGATGAGCAATCCCATTACAATAGGAAATGTTTTTTTGACGTGAATTAGATTGCAAAATTCTACTAGAGTGATAAGTAGAAAAACACCAAATAACACTAAAAAACTTTCTGTAGAATACAGAATGGATGCTAATAAAAGCACAATGTAAACTGTACCCGAGAGGGCCCGTTTTACTGTTTCATTCATTTTACAGATCTTCTAAAAGAAGAAGGTAAAGGTTTTTATAGCAACTACCATACGTAAGAAAATCTTCTTCTTTAGCTTTTTCAAAGTATTTGATAGTTGTAATGTTTGTTGGAAATTCTTTTACATACTTCTTTTTAATCATCCGTAAACCATCACTTTTCGATTCAAGGATTTGGCTTGTAGTTGCCAAGATCACAATGTTGTCGGGTAATTGTTCGGCACGATTCTGACGAATTTGATTGGAAGAAAACAATACAGAACCTTCATCTGCAATGAGATTTTCACAACTTCCGAAAAAGAAAGCCGGTTGTGTAGTATTCTGATGGGGCAATCGATTTTCATCAAGTAAATGAAATAAATTGGGTTCATAACACAAAACTTCGCGTTCAAACCAATCGTTCTCTTCTAGTATATTTTCGAATTGCTCTTTAACTTCGTTCAAATTTTCACAATAGATAAATTTACCTCCATTTTTCTTAAAATTGAAAGTAAACTGTTCATCCACGGGTAGGTTGGAGGGTTTAGGGGAATTATATTCACTTTGGCTCTCCTCGTCGGAACCATCATGACCGGAACCAAATATTTTTCTGAAAAGACTCATATATTGGGTATAATTCTTTAAAAAGGTTGGAATATTTCAAAGATAAAAAAATCTTAATTCAAAACACCGTTCGAATTAAGATTTTTAAAATTTTGTTAATAATATTTTATTCAGTAATCACTGTAGTTTCTTCAGTAGTATCACCAAAAGGGCGTTTTCCAAAAATTGCTTCAAGATCATCTTTGAAAATCACTTCCTTTTCTATCAGAATATCAGCTAATTGTAATAATTTATCTTTGTTGTCATTCAATAATTGAATAGCACGTTGGTATTGCCCTTCAACCAAAGCTGAAATTTCTTTATCAATTAAAACCGCCGTTTCTTCGGAGTAAGGTTTACTAAAACTGTATTCCGATTGTCCGCTTGAGTCATAGTAAGTGATGTTACCGATCTTTTCATTCAATCCAAAAATGGTTACCATAGCTCTTGCTTGACGTGTAACTTTCTCTAAATCGGATAAGGCACCCGTAGAAATTGTGTCAAATACAACTTTTTCAGCAGCACGACCACCCATTGTAGCACACATTTCGTCAAGCATTTGATCTGGACGAACAATTAATCGCTCTTCAGGTAAATACCAAGCTGCGCCCAAACTTTGACCTCGTGGTACAATCGTAACTTTAATAAGTGGCGCTGCGTGTTCGAGCATCCAACTCACAGTGGCATGACCCGCTTCGTGAACAGCAATTGCGCGTTTTTCTTCAGCGGTTACAATTTTATTTTTCTTTTCCAAACCTCCTACAATACGATCAACCGCATCCAAGAAGTCTTGTTTGTCAACAGAAGTTTTGTTGTTTCGCGCAGCAATCAATGCCGCCTCATTACAAACATTTGCAATATCAGCTCCAGAAAAACCAGGAGTTTGTTTGGCTAAAAATTCAGTGTCAAGATTATCTGCTTTTTTCAAAGGACCTAAATGAACTTCAAAAATTTCTTTACGTTCACGAATGTCTGGCAAATCAACATAAATTTGACGGTCAAAACGTCCTGCACGCATTAATGCTTTGTCCAAAATGTCAGCACGGTTAGTCGCAGCCAATACGATAACATGTGTATTCGTGCCAAAACCATCCATTTCAGTCAACAATTGATTTAACGTGTTTTCACGCTCATCATTGGATCCAGAAAAATTATTTTTTCCACGAGCCCGACCAACAGCATCGATTTCGTCAATAAAAATAATCGCAGGCGATTTGTCTTTTGCTTGCTTGAAAAGATCACGTACTCGTGAGGCACCCACACCAACAAACATTTCCACAAAATCAGAACCTGATAAAGAGAAAAAAGGAACTTGTGCTTCACCGGCAACTGCTTTTGCTAGTAATGTTTTACCCGTACCAGGAGGTCCTACTAATAGCGCACCTTTTGGAATTTTACCTCCTAATGAAGTATATTTTTCAGGGTTTTTGAGAAATTCAACAATTTCTTGAACTTCTTCTTTTGCTCCCTCAAGTCCAGCAACATCCTTAAACGTAACTTTAACATCATTTTTCTCGTCGAAAAGGCGCGCACGCGATTTGCCTATGTTGAAAATTTGGCCACCGCCACCTGCGCCGCCGCCAGATGACATTCTTCGCATGAAATAGAGCCAAACTCCAATCAAAATGATGATAGGAAGGAAATTAAAGAAATAACCAGACCAATCACTTTTTTGATCAAATTTATAACTGACTAATTTTTTCTTAGCAACAGCATTTGCTAATTCTTTTTCAAAAATTTCATCATTACCAATGTCAAAAATGTAATGTGGACCTTTATTAATTCCACCAAATACATCTTTCACAACCGATTCATGTGCTTTACTTTTTTGTGCTTTTTCTGTTAGATAAGCCTCTGCTTTTGTTTTGTTATATACAATAACTTTTTGAATATCGCCTCGGTTGAGCATGGCATCAAACTGAGAGACACTGATAGAGGAGTGGTCTTCGATTGAAGTTCCCCCCATCAAGTTGAGAGCAACTAACATAAACAAAACCACACCGGTAATCCACCAAGGGCTGAATTTTAAACCGTTATTGGGTTTTTTATCTTCTGACATAATTTTCTACTACTTTTTAGTAATTGGTTTCAATTCGTGTTATTTTGGCATCGCCCCATAATCCTTCAATATTATAGTACTCACGAGGCTCTTTTTGGAAAACATGTACAACAATGCTCACATAATCCATTAAAACCCATTCGCCGTTTTCGGTACCTTCAACGTGCCAAGGTTTTTCTTTAAATTCTTTGGAGACTACTTTCTGAATGGAGTTAACAATTGCGTTAACTTGGGTATTGGAAGTACCTGTGCAAATCACAAAATAATCGCACACGGCAGTATCTATTTCTCTTAAATCCAGGATGTCAAGTTCATTTCCTTTAACTTCTTCAATTCCTTTAATGATGCCCGCTAATAGGACATCGGTACTAACTTCTTTTTTCGTCATCTAAAATAGCTTCTAATTTTGCAAAGGTATTATTTTTTGTCATTATTTTTGAGGCTTAACAGAAGTTTAAAAACGAATTTTTAATCCGCTGCGCAATGCAATTCATCAAACTCGATGCCATAGGTTCGACCAACGATTATTTAAAAGAAATTTCTCGTAAAAATGTACTGGAAAATTTCACTACAGTAACTGCTCAAACGCAAACACAGGGTCGTGGGCAAATGGGTTCGAAATGGGAAACAGAGTCTGGTAAAAACTTAATAATGAGTGTTTTGGTTAAAAATACGGTTATGGTTCCCGAAATGATATTTGATCTTAATGTTGCCGTTGCAGTAAGTGTTTTTACGGTTTTGGAAAAATATGAAGTGCCCAATTTAAGTATCAAATGGCCCAACGACATTCTGTCAGCCCATTATAAATTGGGTGGCATACTTATTGAAAATCTTTTAAAGTCAGAAACTGAAATAGAGGCTATAGTTGGGATAGGACTTAATGTTAATCAACAAAATTTCGAAAATTTACCACAAGCCTCCTCGATAGTTAATGTGACAGGTAAAAAGTTTCAGCCTGACGTGTTGTGTCATGAAATTGTCGATCAACTTATACAATATTGTCAGTTAATTACCCAAGGGAAGCCTCAATTGTTGTGGGATTTTTATAAAGCTCATCTCTTTAAGAAAGGTGTGCCAATGCCTTTTGAAGGAACAGAAGGTCATCGATTCATGGGTATTATTAGTGATGTCACTGCTCAAGGTCGATTAGTAGTGCAACTCGAAGATGATACCATTGAAGATTTTGGAGTGAAAGAAATTCGTCTCTTGTATTGAACGTATGACGAATATCATACTTTGAACCCTAATTAGTTTGGAATTTTGTGGATATAAATCCTTTAAATTTTGAATTCTTATGGTAAACTATGATATAAACCACATCAAAAATATTGTTTTGGTTGGGCATACGGGAAGTGGGAAGACAACATTAGCAGAAGCGATGGCCTTTAGTTCCGGGTCTTTGAAACGTTGTGGTACAATTGACGGAAAAAATACAATCAGCGATTATACCGATATAGAGCATGAAAAAGGGAAATCTTTTTTTGCTAAATTAATTAAAACGAATTGGGAAGGGTATAAGATCAACGTTCTGGATACACCCGGGTCAGATGATTTTGTAGGTGAAATTCTCGGTGCAATGCGTGTTGCAGATTGTGGCGTTATGCTACTAAATGCTAGTACGGGTGTTGAAGTTGGAACCGATATGATCTGGGATTATACAGCAGATTATAAGCTTCCAATGCTTATTGCTGTTAATCAATTGGATCATGAGTTTGCTGATTTTGAGCAAACTGTTGCGAGTGCAATATCCCATTTTGGAAAAAAAGTTGTCGTTGTACAATATCCCATCAATCAGGGTGAAAATTTCAATGGCTTTATTGATATTTTGAACATGAAAATGTATCAATACGATGTGAATGGAAATCAATTGAAAATCCTTGATATACCTCAAAGTGAATTAGAAAAAGCCAATCAATTACATCAAGAATTGGTTGAATCGATTGCAAGTAATGATGAATCCCTCATGGATTTGTTTTTTGAAAAAGGCGAATTAAACGAGGTAGAAATGAAACAAGGATTGCATTCGGCCCTTATTCATCACGATTTGTTTCCCGTATTTTGTTTGGCTGCCCAAAAACAGATAGGAGTTGATCGATTAATGGGTTTTATTGATCATGTTTGTCCCTCAGCTTACGAAATGCCTAAGCAACAAACCGTTAATGGAGATTTTATCAATTGCAGCAGTGATGCACCCACTTCACTTTTTATATTCAAAACCTTATCAGAACCACATGTTGGGGATTTGTCTTTTTTTAAAGTGCTCTCTGGCGTTGTGAAAGTTGGTGATGAGTTGACCAATGAAAATACAGATCAAGTAGAGCGATTTAATCAATTATTTGAAATGGAAGGAAATCATCGTATACCTGTGAATGCATTGGTTGCAGGTGATATTGGTGCAACTTTAAAGCTAAAAAATACGCATACCAATAATACATTACATACTAAAGGTTATCCTGTCGAACTTCCACCGATTCATTATCCCGATTCCATAATGACTATGGCAATTGAAAGTTTGGTGAAAGGTGAAGAAGATAAATTGTCTCAAGCATTACATCAATTGGTAGAAGAAGATCCAACAATACGTGTTGAAGTTTCGCCAATAGTAAAGCAAACGCTCTTACATTGTCAAGGAGAGATGCATTTAGCCGTAATTCAATGGAAATTGATACATGTACATAAATTACATGTAGCCTTTAAATCCCCAAAAGTTCCTTATCGTGAAACTATTCGAAAAGCAACGGAAGTCGTTTATCGTCATAAAAAACAAACTGGAGGTGCTGGGCAATTTGCTGAAATAGCAATGAAAATAGAACCTTGGTTTGAAGGGATGGACGAACCATTAGGCTATCCAATTCGTGGTGTTGAAACCATTTCTTTGGCTTGGGGTGGTAAGTTAGTTTATTACAATTGTATTGTAGGTGGGGCAATCGATGCTCGTTTTCATCCATCCATACTGAAAGGAATTCTTGAGAAAATGCAGCAAGGTACTCTTATTGGTTCCTCAATAAGTGATGTTCGAGTTATTGTTTTTGATGGAAAAATGCATCCTGTTGATAGTAATGATTTGGCTTTTAAAACAGCGGGTATGATGGCTTTTAAAGAAGCATTCCAACAGGCAGATCCTTTGGTGATGGAGCCTTATTATCATTTAGATATAAAAACACCCGAATCTTTAACTGGAGCATTGATGGGACTTTTGCAATCGCATAGAGGTAGCGTTGAGGGTATGGATGCTGAAGGTTATTTTACACAGATTGAAGCTCATGTACCTTATGCTGAAATGAATCATTTGAGTTCTGAAATTCGCTCAGTATCCAAAGGCCGCGCTAAATACACACTGCGATTTGATCACTATGAAGCAGTTCCTTACGATGTTCAATTAAAATTAGTAAACGCAATGACCAAGGAAGAAGAATTGGTCTAGTAGAACAAAAAAAAATCCCGATTCAAGATCGGGATTTTTTATTTAAAGTTTCCCCATATTTGAGGAAAGTGTATCTAAAAACTTTGAGATGGGGCCTTTGACCATCATTGCCATCATCGCATTGAATTCACCTTCAAATTGCAATTGAACTGTGGCGCTTTCTGAACCTGTTTCTTCAATATTTGCAATCAAAGTAAAAGGAACTTTATCGCTTGCTGCACCTAGTTTGACATAGGAATTAGGGGTTTGCTCTTTTAAACGCAATTTGATTTCAGGCATTCCACTGAGACCAAATAAAAAGGTGTTTTCATCAGTTACCTCAAATTTTGCAATGTTTTCGGGCATTAATTTTTCAAAATTTTTCACATCGGTCAAAGCATTAAATAGATAAGCTGCTGACTTTGAAACCGAAACTTTTGGACTTTCTAATTGCATAAGCTTTTATTTTACTGCAACATTCCAAGTATCGGGATGCATGCGCCAATCTTGTAATGTGCTTAATTCATTTTCGTTTATATATTGTTTAGCTACCGCTAATGGAAGTAAATGTTCGTAATCACTCAATGTGTTTAAATTGACATTTGCTTTAGCAAAATTTGTTTTAGCGATTTCAAATCCATAGGAGAAAATAGCTGCCATTCCTTTTACATTGGCTCCAGCTTCTCTTAATGCTTCAACGGCAAGTAAACTACTATTTCCCGTACTGATTAAATCCTCAACTACTATAACATTTTGTCCTTTTTGTAAAAAACCTTCCACTTGATTTTTACGACCATGTTTTTTGGGTTCAGGACGAACATAGACAAAAGGAAGTCCCATCTCTTCAGCAACTAAAATACCAATTCCTATCGCACCCGTTGCAACACCTGCAATAACATCAGGTTTGCCGTATTGCAATTCAATATTTTTTGCAAATTCATCACGAATGAAATTACGAATCGCAGGAAACGAAAGGGTTAAACGATTATCACAGTAAATTGGGGAATGCCATCCAGAAGCCCATAAAAAAGGATTTGACGGATTTAATTTAATTGCGTTTATTTGTAAGAGCAATTCGGCAGTTTTCTCGGCAGTTGCGTTATTAAAAATCATAGTACAAATGTATAAAGTTTTTGTAAACGATAAACCACTTTTTTTGACAAACGAAGTCGCAAAAGAAACCGATTTCCAGTTGTTTTTATTAGAAAGCGTTGACATCGAGCAACTTATTGTGAAGATGTTCAACAACAAGATCAAGAAAGCTTATTTGTACTATCCCGATGAAAAAGAAATTCTAAAAAAAGTAAAAGAAAAAATCCCTGTGAAAAAAGCAGGTGGTGGTTTGGTTTACAATGAATTAGGTCA
>CAYNDK010000026.1:0-21634 GCA_964395965.1 uncultured Flavobacterium sp. | reverse complement strand
AACACTTAAATTGATCACATTGGTTTTATCTTGCCCCAAGACCGTTAGATTGGCACGAAAACTATTTGCTTTAGCTTCAAGATTTGACTTTACGATTAGGATATCTGAAATATTTCCTTGTACTGGAAATGATTTTAATTTTAAAAAATATCTACCAATAGGTGACGGAATGATTTGTCCAAATCGATATTTTTTTGAGTTGGTATGATCTGGCTGAGAAATCTCGAATTCATTTTGATTTAAAACATGAACATGTAATGAAAGTGGTTGTTGATAATAGTTGCCATACTTTTCAACAAACACCATCTGAATAGGAGTTTCTTTATACAATTCTTTAGCTACAACTCTTCCTTCACTGAAATAACTAATATCTAAATCTAATTTTTTTACAACACTTTGCGAAATACCCCGTGACTTTAAAATTACAATTTCATTTTCAATATTATTTTTTGCAGAAAAGATATTTAAATCACTAAAAGCTGAAAACTCACTCGTCCCCCCTTTCTTTTCATCTTTGATAAGAATAGTAGAATTTACGCCATATTGAACTTCTTTATAGCGAATAAAAATAAAGGCTAAAATGAGTGTAATACAAACAGAAACTACAAACCATTTCCAGAAGTAGAGGTACCGGAATAATTGGTCTTTTATATTAATATCATCAACTTTTTGTACCGTATCCTGTTGTTGAAGTGGTGTTTGCATGTATTAGCGTGTTATAAGTAAAATCACTGTTGTTACAAAGCTAAAAACAGAGATGATTAAAGGTAAGCTTGGTAATGCTGTAGCATCGACTTTTGCTTTGCGTTCTTGCACATAGATCAAGTCGTTTTGATCAAGGTAAAAGTAGGGAGAATTCACAAAGTCTGCTTTAGTAATATCGACATTATGAAATGATTTCACGCCTTGATAGTCCCTTACTATTAAAATATTTGTACGAATTCCATACGGATTTATATCGCCTGATGCTGCAATTGCATCCAAAAATGTAACGCGATTAGTATCAAAATCTTTCACCCCAGGACTTCCCACAGCACCCAATACCGTTACTTTAAAATTAATTAACCGAATATTGATAACGGGATCAACCAAATAGGTTTTTAATTTATCTTTCAACATCAACTTAAGTTGCTCAATTGTATAACCCGCAACATTAATCTTACCCAATACAGGAAAATCAATATTTCCGTTACTATCCACGAGATATCCGGCATTGACATTATTTGCATTTACGGTATTCGTCCCCGAATTCATATTAAAAGGTTGCGCTAAGTCGCTCTGCATCGCAGAAACAGTAATCGAAACACGATCATCTTTTTGAATTATTGGCTCGTAATTAGCTGCCGCTTCTTTCATGTTATAGTCGCCCTGTAACAAATAATAATTTTTCTTGGACATACATGAAGATTGCAGAAGCAATAGTACTAATAACCCGATTACTGTGATTTTTTTCATGATTTTAAAATGTGGTGCAAATATATCATATTAAAGTTAAAAGGGCTTACCTGTGGTCCCATCTAATTCCTCATAAATGGAGTTCATACTCTTGAAATCAGGAACCAACCCCTTCATTAAAGCAACTGTTTCACTCATTTCCCCGCTTTTGGCTGCAGCGATCAGTGAGGCAACCTTTAAACAAATCTCCTCAAAATCAATACTATTCTCCATTGCAATCATGATTTTCTCATGATGTGTTGGTAAATTCTTGGCAGAATCATTAAGCAACTCTTCATATAACTTTTCTCCGGGTCGCAATCCAACAATTTTTATAGGTATATCTTTATCCGGAACAAAACCTGCTAATCGAATCATTTTTCGGGCTAAATCAATAATTTTGACAGGTTTTCCCATATCAAAAATAAAAATCTCACCCCCATTACCCATCGAACCCGCTTCTAGAACTAACTGACAGGCTTCTGGAATGGTCATAAAATATCGAATTATCTCCGGGTGTGTAATGGTAATTGGCCCCCCTTCTTGAATTTGTCGCGTAAATAATGGCACAACCGATCCATTAGACCCTAAAACATTACCAAAACGAGTGGTAATAAATCGCGTAAATTGTTGCGTTTGTAAGCGCTTATGTTTGAAATGTTTTGACTGCACATACATTTCTGCTATGCGTTTACTCGCACCCATTACACTACTTGGATTGACCGCTTTGTCAGTAGAAATCATTACAAACCGATCAACATTGTACTTATTGGAAAGGTCAGCAATATTTTTTGTTCCCAAAACATTAGTAAATACGGCTTGAGCTGGGTTAATCTCCATCAAAGGAACATGTTTATACGCCGCCGCATGATAAACAACATCGGGCAAATAGGATTTAAAAATAAATTCCATGTACTGAAAATCCCGAACATCTCCGACTATATCAACGATTTCAACCCCTAAATTTTTACTGCCAATTTCCAAGGATAAATTGTGCAACGGAGTTTCGGCTTGGTCTAAAAGAACAATACGCTTCGGTTGAAAATTAAGAACTTGACGTACAATTTCACTTCCTATTGAACCTGCAGCCCCCGTTACTAATATGGTTTTACCTTTTAAATTATTCGAAATTAAACGTGTATCTAAAGTGATGGGTTTGCGTTCTAATAAATCATGAATTTCAAAGTTTTTAATCTTTTTAGAAATTTCGCGCGTATCATCCCAATCAGATACTACGGGAAGAGTATATACTTTAAAACCGTATTCAATACACTCATCCACAAGTGTTGAACGTTCATCTTTAGTCAATGAACGATCTGCGACTATCAATGCTTCAGCACCTTTGGAACGCAATAATACCGGAATGGTTTTTTTTATTTGTAAAATGGGTAAGTTGAGAATTCGTTTGGTAAAATTTTGATTCTCCTTATCGATAAATCCTACAATCGAAAATCGACCTGGTCGCTCTGAGAGCAATGCATTAGCAACTGCAGTAGCATTAGCATCTGTCCCAAAAATGATCGCTTTGGTTTTCTGTTCTGTAGAATTAGAATTAAAAATTTTATCAAATATTTGCTTTACTAGAAGTCGGAAGAAAAACAAAAAACTAAACGACAAAACCGCGTTAATAAAGGCCCCCGTGGTGAGATAAACTTTACTTTTCGTAAAAACAATTACGATAAAATTGAACACCAAAATGGCAATAAATGTTGAAAATTGAGAAAAGAACAACTTCAACGCATCAATTAATGAAGAATGGCGAATAATCCCTGAATAGGTTCGATACAACCAAAAGAAAAAAACATTAATCAAAACATAAAACAACATAGCAAACACTATGTGTTCATCAGGCACGTAGGACAAACGAAGTCCTTTGAATAAAAAGTAAGTAAAAACCCCTGAAGTTATAACGATGCAAACATCCAATAACAAAATGAGCCAACGCGGTAAATACCCAAGGTTTTTAAAACTAAAACCGGTATTAATATCGCTGAAAGCTCTAAGAAATAGGGCTAAATAATTATGTTTTTCCTGATCCTTCAATCCTAAAGATTAACTGAGGTAAATTTAGTACTTTTTATTTCTTAAAAAAAACTTAAAGCACATTAATTACAGAAGCGATTCGGTCACGATCCTCTTCAGTAAGATTAGATCCAGAAGGTAAACACAATCCCTGATCAAATGTTTTTTCTGCAATTTCACCACCATAATAAGGCGCATCTTTAAAGATCGGTTGTAAGTGCATAGGCTTCCACAAAGGACGCGACTCTATATTCTCTGCTTCTAATGCTAAACGAAGATCTTCTCGAGTTAATCCATTAAATTTTATTGGATCTACAGTAATTGCTGACAACCAGTGATTTGAAAAATAATCGGAATTGGGCTCCAAAAACAGGGTTATCCCTGGTATATTAACAAATAAATCCGCATAAAATTGATGCATTGCTCTTCGTTTTTGGATATGGGACTCCAAAACTTGCATTTGTCCACGGCCAATTCCAGCACAAATATTGCTTAATCGGTAATTGTATCCAATATGACTATGTTGATAATGAGGTGCTTGATCGCGAGCTTGTGTGGCTAAAAAAACTGTTTTTTCCTTATCCACTTGATTTTTACAAACCAAAGCGCCACCACCAGAGGTGGTAATGATTTTATTTCCATTGAATGACAATACGCCAAAATCTCCAAAAGTGCCACAGAACTGACCTTTGTATCGACTACCCAATGCCTCCGCACTGTCTTCAATAAGTGGAATTTCATAGGTTTTTGCCAAAGCTACTATGGCTTCAACTTGAAAAGGCATACCATACAAATGCACTCCAATGATTGCTTTGGGCTTTTTCCCTTTGGCAATTCGATCTTTAATCGCAGCTTCCAAAGCATTTGGACACATATTCCAAGTCTCAGACTCTGAATCCACAAAAATTGGCGTGGCTCCCAAATAAACAATTGGATTGGCCGAAGCTGAGAAAGTCATGGATTGACAAATTACCTCATCTCCCGCTGTAACTCCTGCCAAAATCAAAGCCAAATGCAATGCTGCTGTTCCCGAACTCAATGCAGCTACGGCATGAGTATTCCCTAAGTACTGCTCTAAATCAGATTCAAAACCTGTGACATTGGGACCTAATGGTGCAACCCAATTTGTTGCAAAGGCTTCGTTTACAAACGCTTGTTCTGCCCCTCCCATATGTGGAGAGGATAACCAAATTTTAGATTTAGACATGAGGTTCATTGTATTTTATTATTTTTCCTGGATTTCCTACAACAACAGCATAATCAGGCACATCTTTCAATATTACTGCTCCTGCTCCTATTGTACACCACTTTCCTATTTTTATTCCTTGTATCACACATGCTCCAATCCCAACATGGGTCCCTTCACCGACACTTACATTACCCGCTAATGCAACACCGGGTGATATATGTACAAAATCATCCAAACGGCATTCATGATCAACCATTGCACCCGTATTTACAATCACATGATTTCCAATACTTGAATCGGTGTTTATAATAGCTCCAGCCATCACTACTGTACCTTCAACCAAAGTAACCGTTGAAGAAATTATTGCATTTGGATGAATCGCTTGTAAAAAAGGCCCTGGATATTTTTGAGCCAACAAATGGCGTACTTTATTATTTCCTATTGAAAAAATAAGGGCTGCATTTGTAAAATCAACTTTATCAGGAGTCACGACTGGCACTCCATGCATCAATGCTACTTTTGGATGGTCGTCACAAATAACATCAACAGAATGACCAATTTGTACTAGCGTATCCAAAACCACTTTACCATGGCCACTTGCCCCAAATAATACCGTCTTAGTTTCCATCAAAAGGTTCTATAGTTGAAGCATCAGCAGCATTAATTCCTTCACTGATGAGTACTTTTTTAACTGTTTTAATTAAAATTTTTATATCCAAAATAAAAGAAATATGATCGACGTACCAAACATCGTATTCAAATTTTTTATCCCACGAAATGGCATTTCTTCCGTTGACTTGAGCCCAACCTGTAATTCCAGGTTTTACTTCATGTCTTCGATTTTGGAAATCATTATATAAATGCAAATAATGGGTTAATAACGGCCTAGGCCCTACAAAACTCATATCTCCTAGTAGCACATTAAATAATTGTGGCACCTCATCAAGGGAAGTTTTGCGCACAAATCGACCAACCGTTGTGAGTCGATCTGCATCGGGTAACAACATCCCATTATCGTCTTTTTTATCGTTCATTGTTTTGAACTTGATAATGGTGAAGATTTCGCCCCTCTTACCTGGGCGCTTCTGCGTAAAAAATGGTTTTCCTTGATTAGCAATAGTCAAAAGCAATGTAACTATTATCAAAATAGGCAAGGCCACAATTAAACCAATTGCGGCAAAAAGTAGATCAAAAAATGGTTTTATTACTTTTGGATACATGACGTTCAATCTCGTTCAAAGGTACGATATTCTTCCAACAAAGCTTCCCAAATTACTTTTTGCTCATAGCGTTGTGTAATGGAAGACCGAGCATTGTCTTTAAAGTGCTGATAACGCTCCTTATTTTGAACCATTTCGAGCATGGCTGTATACAAAGCCTCTTCATCTTTTACCGGAATTATCATCCCATTTTGTTGGGGAATAATTATTTCGTTACATCCATTAATATTGGAAACAATTGCAGGCAACTCCATCGCTCCTGCTTGCAAAACTACATTGGGAAAACCCTCACGATAACTTGGAAAAGCCAAACAATGAGCTAAGGCAAAATAAGGACGAACATCATTTTGATATCCCACGGATAGTATCGAAGGATCCGTTTGTAGTAGGGTTAAAGATTCTGAACTCAACGGATCTAAATCGGGTTCTAAAGGACCAACTAATAGTAGTTTACATTCCGATTCTACTTTTTTAACCCGTTGAAAAGCACGCAACAACTCATTAATACCTTTGTCAGTTACGATACGCCCCACGAATATAAAAACGAATTGATCAGTAATGCCTAATGACGCCTTTATTTGTGTAGCGCGATCCATGACTTCTTGGGTTCGACTGAAGTAGGTTGAATTAATCCCATTGGAACTCCCAGCACCAATGACTTTTAACTTCATTGGACTACACAATGTATTTTGAATCATAATCTTGCGTAATTCATCGGAATTGGGATACACCCTTGTGGCACAATACGAAGTAATTCGCTCAACAAAATTTAATATTTTTCGCTTGATTCCTTTTGATTCTAATAAAGGTAAACCTGCGACAGTATGTAATCGACAAGGCACACCCGCGAACTTTGCTGCCAACATTCCCACCAAACCCGCTTTGGGTGTATGCGTATGTACAATAAAAGGCTGATGCTTTCGCAAATAGCGATACAAGCGAAAAACAGCTATAATATCTTTTACAGGGGTAATTTTGCGTGTCATTTCTAGATGAAAATAACCAACTCCTTCACGCAATGCTACTTTTTTCAAATAATCTACTTCTGAGGAAACGGCAACAACTTCATAATAATCACTCATGAAATGCAATTGTCCTTCTAGCAATTTATCCAATGATAATGGAACAGTCGTAATACGAATCAGTTTTTTCACTATAATTTTTGGTATAAAGCTATATAATTTTTGACCATTGAAGCACTATCATACTGCTTTGATCGCTCTAAACATTGCCTGATCAGCCGACTTTTAAGCACAGCATCTTCACTAACTTCTTTGATTTTTGAAGCCAAATCTGATGAATCGCCTTGCGTGAACAGAAGTCCTGCTCCACCTACACTGTCGCTAATTCCTGGCACATCGGAAGCAATAAATGGATTGCCAGAAGCCATCCCTTCAATAGCGGCTAACGACAACCCTTCATATTTTGAACTCAAAAGTACTATATCTGCTGATTTTAGCAATCGTTCAACATCTGTTCGTACACCTAAAAAACGTACCCGATCACTTAATCCATTTTCCTGAACAAAATATTCTAATTCCCCTCGCATAGCGCCATCTCCAACAAGTAAAAGATACGTTTTATTGTCGAGTAATCGCATGCTTTCTAAAAGTGTCATTGGATCTTTGGGCTCATAAAACCGTGCTACTTGAAGTAAAACAAGTGCATCATCTGGAAGTTCTAATTCCGCTTTTGAATACGGAACTGCAGCTTGAATTCGCTGAATATCAACACCATTAGGAATTACATCGATAACAGGAGTCTTTCGACCTAAATGATTTTGTAAATTCTGTTTTACTAAGGGAGTAATGGCAACAACGCACTGGTACCGCGAGTACATCAATTGATCCAGTTTTTTAAAATACCATTTTGTGCGTCTATTATTGGTAGTACTGTGTTCGGTATAGACCAATGGCACTTTACAATTTCCCAACCAATGGGCAATAGCAACCCAATATAATGCGGGAAATAAATGTACTTGTATACAATCGTAACCCTTTATTTTTTTTATCATTTTAAACACTAAAAAAGGATTGTATACGGATCCTTTTCCGAGTGAAATAAGTTCGCCTTTAAATTCTTCTTTCAGTTTATGATAAAAAGGAGTTTCAGTACCATTCAATAGTAAAATTGTAACGGAAATACCTCTTTCTTGTAACTCCAATACAGAATCAACAAGCAATTTCTCTGCGCCTCCCGTACCCAATCCATTTATGATCTGTAATATGCGCATACTATTTTACTTTTAATCGTATATACCAATGCAACGCAATGCCTGGTCCTAAAGCCAGTAGTAACAAGCCGGGTTTAGGGCATTGAAACAAGAGTTTAACATCTCTTGCAAAAATCGCAGAAGAAACCAGATGCATGGCTTGAATGAAATGATTTTTAAAGGTATCAGGATACTGTAAACGTATTAGCCGCGAATAACCGAAACCTCTCGGACTCACTTTGTATTGTTTAAAAATAGTATGGGAAGAACCGTCAGGTAAATATTCTACCACACACAAAACATCATTGGTATATAACCATTGATATTTTTGATCAATTTGGACGTACAAAGTACCAAGTGGCACTAATTTTTCGCCCGGATAAATCGGATAGGGTGGAAACTGTTTGACAATTGCTGTTTTCAACACTACTTTTTTATCCCCTGTAACACCATTTCGGTACAAAGCATTTAATCCCCCTTGTTTCCATTGCTTTGGTATAGTTGAACCAATTACTGTTCCCGTGGGGTCGCAATCAAGACCGATCAATCCTGCAAAATTATCTGAAGCAATAGCCGGTAAGTGATGGCAAATTTTTTCTATGGCATCATCGGGTAAATAATCATCCGAATCGATACAAAAATTATACGGTGTTTGAATGTTTTGATAGGCTGTATTATGTGCCCCATGCATTCCTTGGTTGGCTTGGTACAAATACTGTAGTTCAATTTTCCCTTCAGCTATCCACCCTTGAACCAATTCGTTGGTTGTATCTGAAGAACCGTCATCAATAATTAACCAACAAAAATCTTTATTTGTCTGTCGCAAGAGACTTTCATACAATTGCCCTAGACAATAAGCCCTATTATACGTTGGTGTAAATACTGTGATTGTTTTCATTTTATACTAAAAATACATTTAATAGATAGGTAAAGATGAAATAAACAATTAATATCGAGCCAACTACAAAATGTTGATTATTGAAAAATTTTGATTTTAGAAGCGGATAAATAATAATAAGCCCCAACATAAACCAAGACAAATAAGCAAAACGATTAGAGTAACTCGAACGAATAACCAAAATCCATAGCCCGTTAAGGAACAGATACATATTGACCAATCGAGAATAAGTCACATCAACAAATTTGGATTTAATGATATAGTACCACGCAGCAAAAACTCCTGTTGCACTATAAATCAAGAAGTCCCATCGAAATCCTACTTTCAATTGTACACCTTCATTGGCTTGGTTAAATTCTCCCAAATAGGCTTCCATTTTTGTTTGCTCACCCAACCCAAGATTTAAAAAGAAATTTTCCCAAAAACCACCTAGGGCCAAGGACATCGGAATAACGGCAAACCAAAAAGCAAAATACCATTTTGTGTTTTTTACAAAATATGTTAAATAATAGACCAAAATGATGGCTCTGGTTGATTTGTGTATGTAGATCGCCAAGATAAAAAGCAGTAGCATTACCACTTGACTCCTTCGGGTTATTGCATATAAAAATAGACTTGTTGCGATTCCGTTCCGAATACCATTAACCCCAAAAGCCCAGAAACTAAACGAACCCACAAGCATCATAAAAGCATAGAATGCATAATCGTTAAAATAGCTTTTGGAAACATAATACAAGGGCACTACGTAGAGAAAAGCACAAAAAAAGAAAAACATGCCCGCCGTTCCGTACTGACTGAATTGATACATTATGAATTCAAAAACAATATCTTCTTGGTATTTGGGTATTTTTCCAAAAGTAAAGGCTTTAAATTCTTTAAAATAAATCCACATGTCACCAAACACCATACTCACAGGCCTCAAGCCCATATAGAGTAAAACAAAAAGTAAAATCACCACTCCAAATGATTTTTTGGAGGTTAAATTTTGTGAAGATTCAATTTGTACCGAAGTCGATTGCAAAAAAACCACCATCATGAAAAAAAACATGATATGGAAAAATAACGGATTGTATAAGTTTAACGGTATAAGTGTATTCACGTTATTTATTTTTGAATTATGCGAGCGGGATTTCCAACGGCAATTGCATTTTCAGGTACATTTTTTGTAACCACTGCTCCCGCGCCTATAATTGCATTCTTGCTAATTGTTATTCCCCCAATTACGATACAACCTGCATGCAATTGTACATGATCTTCAATGATGGGGCGTTGTCCATTCTTTTCACCAACGGTCACCAAATGATTAACATAAACTCCAGTGCCTATTTTTTCTGCATTCAAAATGGTAGAATAAGGATGTGCCAGTTGTAATCCGGGACCAATTACGGTAAATCGATCAATCGTAAATGAGGAATGTTTAGGATAAAAAATGCGTAAAACCTTAGAGGAAACTCCTCTTGTGCGATGGTAAAATAATGTCCTAAAATACCGGTTGGTCAACAGGAGAAACGACAAATCATAAAGTACAACCCATCCTTTTTTTGAGTCATCACGACGTGCATATACATCAGCGACAATTGCCTCTTTCTCTTTTGAAAAAAGAAAAACAAGGATATGTGGCAAAAGGAATATTTGTCCAATAAAATAGAGTATTCGCATATTATTTTTCAAAAATTAACGCTCGCCATCGCTCCATCATTGCCTCGACAGCATATTGATTGGCATTGTTTTGCGCATGGATTGACCACTCCTTGATTTGATGTGCAGCCGAAACAAATGTATGCATCATGTGTACAAAACTATCAATATTATTTAATTCTACGAGCATTCCAGTCCTATTGTGTTGAATTAAATTCCGCGGACCTGTAGGAGCATCATAACTAATTACGGGAACTCCATTACTA
Source organism: uncultured Flavobacterium sp. (assembly GCA_964395965.1). Classification (GTDB taxonomy): domain Bacteria; phylum Bacteroidota; class Bacteroidia; order Flavobacteriales; family Flavobacteriaceae; genus Flavobacterium. The sequence goes on along the minus strand of CAYNDK010000026.1, from coordinate 10,755 downwards.
TGTGCCTCTAGAATTACCATTGGAAAACATTCTTGAGCTGAAGTCATTAACAACGCATCAGCCTTTTGCAATTCCTGACCTATTGCATTTGAATCCCCTCGAAAAAAACAAGTCGAATTACAGTTCATTTGCGCATGTAATCCATGTAAATGGTCCACATATTGGGAATCCCCAGAACCAAAAATATGCAGTTCCCATCCTTGATGCTGTGGTGAAAACTGATCCCAAATTTGTAATAAATGTTCAATTTGTTTAACAGGAGCCAACCGCCCCACAAAGAGGAAACGCTGATGGAATTTTGTTTTTTCAAAATTTACAACAGCCTCGTGTTCTTTTGGATTAGGCAATACAATGGCTTTAGAAACTGGATAAAACTGTTGCTCTTCTGGACTTAATACCGCTAAATAATCATACAACCCTTCAATAAAGGTTAGTACTCTTGCTTTTATTCCTTTTTGACGAGAACGGTAATATTTGGTAAAGTGAAATTCTTTTATGGCTGTAGCATTTCCTTTAATAAAAGGTATGAAATAGGTAATGGGAATATGAGAGGCAACAAGAACAAAATCGGGTTGTGTAGCTTTAATATACTTTCGAACACGAAAAATATTTGAAAGAAATTTGCGTAAATTTTGAAAAGAAAAATAACTTTTTTTACGGTTATAATCGATCCCTAAATCTACAAATTGAACCTCTTTATCAAGGGGGTATAGAAGGGGTCGATTTTCTTGTTCTGTAGCTAAAATCGTAACGGAATAGCCAAATTGAGTCGCCCAAAAGTTCGCTTTTAATGCAACTAATTTTTCGATTCCGCCATGGGAATGCATTTGATCAACTAAGATGACTATTTTTTTCATGATACAACCGAATTAAATAGGTTTATCCAACGTTGACCTATTGGTTCCATTTGATAAATTAACACTTCTTTACGCGCTTGTATCCCCATCATTTCACGCAGGGATTCATTGTTCATGAGCGTTGCCAATTGATTGGCCAAAGCTTCAGTATCACCATTTGGGACAACATACCCTGTCTGCTCATGCTTAACAATATCTGAAGGTCCATAGGGACAGTCAAATGTTACACACGGCAAGCCATGAGCCATCGCTTCAATAAGTACCATTCCAAATCCTTCATATCGTGAAGACATGACATAAACTGCAGCTGTATTGTATTTTTCAGCAATTGTTTTAGAAGGGGGAAAAAATTGAACCGATTCAGCTATTGTTAATTTAGTTGCCAAAGACTCTAATCCTTGCTGGGGATCTAATTTACCATAAATATGCAACTGCCATTCAGGAAATTGAGGCGCTAGTTGTGACCAAGATTTGAGCAACAAATCATAGCCTTTTTGATAGGACTGTTTACCAACAGCTAAAACCGTTTTCGTTCTTTGAGTAGCCACTGAATCGGGATAAAAGGGCAGCGGATTGGGAATTACTTCTAAATTGGTCAATGGCCATTCTTTTCTATTCCCCTCAGTTAGGACTACAAAACAATTAAATTTTTTAGCCAAATTATTGATTACGAATGATTGTACTGTTTGAATGATTCGTGTTTTAAAATCTTTTTTCGCTCTTAAAAACACGGAGCGTGAAACATGCCTCTCATAAATAATCGGAGCATATTTTTTTAAAAATAAGGGCGTAAAAAAGGCTTTCAACCCATCATCACAGACTACGATAACTTGGGGTTGAATTTCTTTTACTTTTGCGATCAAACCCTTGGAATAGGAACGCCAGTACTGCCATGGATTTCCGCTAACAGCTATCGAATGAAATTGAATTTTGGAACTAAAATTAAAAAAAGGTTGGTGCATGGCTTCATTCAACACCAACACATGCACTTCATAATTCTGAGTCTCTGCCAACCATGAGGTTTTCAAGGAGAGTACTCGTTCTAAGCCTCCCGACCCATCAATTCCATTGGTGATATAGAGTAATCGCATAGACTATTATCTTAAAATTCGCAAGGCAAATCCCTGAGTAAAAGGAAGTATTTCAAAAGTTTGGGCATGAATCCCAATGCCTTTTGTATCCCCTTGAGAGAAATCTATAGCACCATCTCTACGGGTAACTTTCATCAAATATTCGACTGCTTTTTGTGCGCCTTTTTTCGTTGTTTCATTTTGTAAATGATCGGGGATACTTGAAAGGTACCAAGCCATCACAGCAGTTATTGAAGAATCTCTTCGAGCATTTCCATCAAAAATTAACCAATTCCAACTCCCATTTTCATTTTGAAAAGGAAGTGTTGCCATGGCGAAATTTTGAATTGCAATCTCCAACTCTTTTTTGGAAGCATGCGCTTCGGGTAAAGCTTGATAGGTATCCAGTAGACCGAAAGCATACCAACCCAATCCCCTACCCCAACCAAACAATCCAACTGGGATTGCAGTTTGTGTCGTATAGGTATGACAGGGAATAAAAAATTGAGGCATCATTCCATTTTTATGAAATCCATATAATTGATTTACTGCCAAATCGATATATTGTGGAGCATGGAATCGATTACCATATTCGGTTAAGAAAGGACAGATAAATCCCAAAGTATCAACAAAACGAACGGATTGTGTATGCTTTTTATAAGAAATCAACCCATCTGAACCTTTGAGACTCTCAATTAATTGGATGGTTTCATCAAATGCTGGTTTGAACGTTGCAACCTCTAGCCATGGAATACGAATAATGGCGTGTGCCATCATTACCCAATCAATCTCTGTAGGTTTACTTTTCCAAGTTCTTTCGGAAGTAAATTGTAAGTTGACAAATGCCGTGATTTGTTTGCGTAAGTGATCGTCGTTTGTTTGTTCGGCATAATCCGTTAAACCAATAATTAACGCTGCTTTTTGCCAAATTTGAATGGTAGATCGGCGGTAGTTCCCCCGAATCATATCCCAAAGTATCAACCGTTCATTATCGGTTAATTTGGCTGTTGGCGTTTTTTTGAGCCAAACAACTGCTTTCTTTTTAATCGCTGATTCCCAAACCAAACGATTGGCATACCGCCCAATCTTAATGCGACTTTGCCATAAATTTAATTGATAAAAACCGTCAACTGCTAAAAATAGTATAACGATCAGTACAAAAACTGAAGGTATCCAAATCATAAATTTTCCTTATCTATCCAGTGGTACAAGTTAACAAGTTCTTCTTTACCTACCACATTTTCCGACTTAAGATTTTCCGATAATTGTGAACGCAAATCGGGATTCAAAAGAAGTCGTTCTAGTTGTGACGCCACAGCTTCAGGATTTAAATCGGCAATAATTCCGGTAACTCCATCAATGATTTGATCTTTGGCTGAAGGAAAATTGGTGACAACAATGGGTTTAAGTAAGACTTTTGCCTCATCAATAGCAATCGATTTCCCTTCAAATCGAGAGGGTTGTGCGTATACTGTAGCTTTTTTGATGTAGGGATAGGGATTTTCTCGGAGTCCCAGAAGAATAAACTCTTCTGTAACGCCATATTCTTTAATTTTTCGCTCCAATTCAGGTCGGTCAGATCCTTCACCCAATACATACCAGCGGTGAGCAATTCCTTTTTGTTTTAAAAGTGCACTGGATACAATTGCTTCATCAAATGCCTTTTGGTAATTTAAACGTCCTACACTCACTATGGTATTTCCACTAAACTCCTCAGGGACTTCTTCATCGGCCAAGCGTTGAATCATAGCTTTGGAAACAATGTTGTATTTTAATTTAATCTTTTGAGCAAATTCAGGAAAAACATCTTTAAGGATAGCTACACAAGACTCTGAAATTGAAGCAATCACATCCAATTGATCGAAATAGGGTCGGTCAATAGTTGCATTCAATTGTAAATGGGTGTAATCGTTATGAATAAATCCAATTTTAACTTTGGCATCCACCTTATCTACAGCATAATAAATAGGTGTTTTTTGTAAATAGGCTATCACTGCATCATAACTGCCTTTATTTTCGGGAAGTACCGAACGTAGAATTGGCCAAATGCGCTGTTCTTTAACGGCGGGAACTTTTTCAGATTGCAGTATTTTTTTCATTTGAAATCGAGCCCATAAAATGGAAAAATCGAACCGCGTTACAGCATGCAAAATTACCTGTTTTATAGGTGTGTCAAAAAATTGAAACGCACTTGGAGCAGGCAATAACCGAACATTGGACGGAAGTTGTTTGAGAAACATCCCTTTTTGCGAAAACAAAAGCAAATCAACTTCATACCGTTCATAATCCATTTCATTCAACAGGGAAACTAATGCCTTTTCAGCACCTCCACATTCCAAGTTGTTCATGACAAAAAGAAGCTTTTTTTTCAAACTTTGATCAATTTATAGAGTTTTTCAATTTCGTTCTTTGTCGAATAAGTACCTTCATTTTGTAATTGAAGAATACAACGTTCGCTAAAATCTTTGTCAGTTATCATTTTCTCAACCCCTTCAGCGATAGCTTCTGGATTTTGAGTTACAATTAAACCATTTTCACCCGATTGTATGAGTTCGTTTGCCGTTTCAAAATTGGTAATTACAATAGGCTTGTGCAAAATCTTCGCTTCTATTACTGTACTACTTCGCCCTTCAAAGCGGGAACATTGCACAAAAAGAGTAGCATATTTTAAAAACGGATAAGGGTTTAACTTCTCACCCCAAAGTAGAAAATGATTTTCCAATTGCAATTCTTTTATTTGCAACTCCATTGACGATCGATAGCTTCCTTCACCAATTACGTTCCATTGCAAATCATATCCTTTTTCAATCAAAATTTTACAAGCTTGAATAGCCCAATCATATCCTTTTACAAGATCCAAGCGTCCAATTGAAACGAGATGAATGGTCTCCTTTTTAAAAGGGCTTTCTGTTCCAGCTTGTTGCATGATCCATTGTGCGGAAACCGTATTCAATACCACATCTGTTGGAACCTTTAATTGTGGAAATGTTTTTAGCAATTGTTGCAAAGCTGGATTTCCATTGGTTAACAGCACTGATAAGGCTTCAAAATAATTTTGATCTAATTTTAAATCGGTTTGTAATTTACTATAATCGGTACGTATAAAACCTGCTTTATTTGTTGCAGCAACACAATCAACCGTAAAATACAGGGAAGTTTTTTCCAAATAGCCAATGGCAGCATCAAATTTTTGAGGGAGTACCCCAATTGACGAACGCAAAAAGGGCCAACTCGTTTGTTCTCCGTGATGCACATTTTTACTTTGACGTATTGCCCAAGTGTATCGTATTCGATTCCATAAAAGGCCCCATTGGAATGTTTTAAAAAAACACCAGCAGGACTTAGGAAGTGACTGTGTAAATCGATGGTAATTCTTTGGTAAATCCACCCAATGCACCGCTGTAGGAACAGAATCAAGTAAGATTCCTTCACGTTTTAAAACAATAAGATATACCGCAGCCCGATCAAAATCCCAAGCATTCAATAAATTAACCAAACTCTTCTCTGCACCACCAGAGGAGAGAGAAGGAATTACTATCGCTACGGATTTTTTATCAGCCAAAATACGAATCTATTAAAGTTCTTTGAGTAAGGCTCCTGCTTTAAAGGCCATTTCTCGAATATAAGGTATACGTTGTTCTAGAATGGATTTCAAAGTCTTTTCTTCCTGCAAAAGCTCATCAAATTTAGCTTTTAATTGGGTGGCATTTGCCAATTCTTTTTTATCCAGCACTAATTTTTCTTCTCCAAAAATATCAAAGGCGATTCCTTTTGATTTTACACTATATCCCAACACCATCGTAGGCACTAGTGTTGAATAGGCTGCAATGGTTGCATGGGTTCGTGCTCCAATAAATAGGCGCATTCGACTAATATACCCTTTATATTGAATAGCATTCAATGTTCCAGGCAACAAACAAACGCGCCCAGTAGCCTGGTAATGCTGAAAGAATTCTTGCATTATTTCAAAATCATCATTTCCGGGTATGATGACATGAGGTGTAAAACAAACCGTTGCTGTTGTGGTTGCTAAAATATGATCAACCAAGGCATAGGCTGCTTGTTTAGACTCTAAATTTAATTTATAAACTAAGGGACTAAAATTGAATCCAATTGTATTTCCTTCCTGCCACGTATCTGGTAATTCCAATTCTTCGCGTTCCATGGTAAATGCTCCATCGGCAACAAGTGACACATTGGAAAGTCCAGCTTGTGTCAGTGCGTTGAATGAAAACGATTCACGGATCAATAAGCGATCAAAACGGGCCAAATCTTCTATTTTGGCCGGACTTAAATCTTCAGCTCCTATTGAGGCGCCCCAAAGTACTAGCTTTTTACCTGCTTTTTTTATTTCTTCATCCACTACATACAACCAGGGTTGCTCGCCATAACAATAATTATCTCCTCCAATTGATAAAAACATATCGTATTGTGGAATTAAATCCAAGAGTTTTACATTTTGAAAGCGATGCATGGGCTTTTCATCGTTGAAAAGCTTTACACTCAAGGCACTTTTAATCCAAGACCAAGAATATTTGGGAATGGTTATGCGGCGGGCATCATGAATTTGCAATTGATCCTTGAGCAAAGTATCGGTTTCTGGAGCCATCGAAGCCAATCCGATAACTGCATTTGGGTATTCTTTTTTTATAACACCTATTGCTGATCGCACGATAGCTTCACAACCGCGATTCAAACTTCCTCCGTGGTAAAAAAGTAAAATTTTCAAATTCTTAATTTTTATTTTTAAAATGAGTGTATTGCAATGCCAAAAATAAACGCAACCGTTGTTGGTTTTTGATATAGCGTAATAAATGTAATTTAAAGCCCGATTTTGAAGACCAAAATGTTGGAGGTACTTCTGAAAATGCCCATTGTACAAGCGGATGAGCAAGCATTTCACCCAACAACTTCCATTGGTCTTTGAGCGATAAACCATTTTTAGATTGTGTATAAATCCCAACACACATAAGCACTTGATTGATTAACTTTTCAGCGCGTAAAGCATCATAATTAGGAATCGATTCTAATCCCGTTGGTGCTTCACAATCATTGATAGCGGCTTGAAAGTAATTGTGTTTTTTTACATCTCTTGTGGCACTACCTATTGTTTCTTTATAGATATATCCGCAATATTCTAACACCACCAATGCTTTTGCCTTTTGAACTGCTTGTCGACAAAACACGCCATCCTCGCCTAATGCCATTCCTACTGGGAAACATACGTCATCGAGAATACTCCGACGAAAAAGTTTGTTACACACTGAATTTAACCGATTACTTCGAACAAACTCCGGAATAACTTTTTGAAAAATTTGCGCTTCATTCAAACGAATATTACAAAGTGTAAAAGGAATTTCAACATGCATTTTACCCTTGATTTCACGCTTAAAACCCGAAAAAACAATATCACAGTAATACGATTCAGCAGCTTCCAATAGTGTTTCAAAAAAATCGGGAGATAAATCATCATCGACATCCATGAAACTCACAAATTCACCTTTAGCCAATTTCAATCCTTGATTTCGAGCGGCACTTACTCCTTGATTTATTTGGTTAAAAATGGAAACCTTCTCACTACTTCTTTGAAGTTGCATCAACAGCGACTCTGTTTGATCGGTAGAACCATCATTAACAAAAATAACTTCAAAATCGGAAAATGATTGTTGTTCAAGTGCAGCCCAACACGTAGCAATATGTTTTTCCGCATTAAAAACAGGGATGATTACGCTAATTTTCACGAGGTTTTGCTTCAAATTGGGTTCGACGGTAAAGATACTAATTCCGTTGATTTGTTAAAATTTAATCCCGAAACATTACGATTTCTTAGCAAAGAAAAACTGCTTGCAACGCCATGCCATAGAAATGAATCGTTGTCGTAATCGATAATACTGTTGGATACGTTTAAAAGTGGTATAACCTTGATCAAGTCCTTTATACTTTGAAGACAAATCCTTTAACAAATATTGCAAGTTATATTTCTGACACAAATGAACTGTCGTGTCATAATAGTTTTTGTTCATATTTGGCAAAAGATGGTTAAAAGCAATACGATCAAGGAATAAAGCAATTTGTTGATCAAAGTAAGTTTTAGCCTCATGGTGACTTGAGAAAAATTCCATTTTAAATGCCTGAAGTTCTTCTATTGCCAATAAAAATCCACAAAATGCTTTTTCTGAGCGAATGGTTTTTGTGGCTGAATTGGCACGCAACAAATAGTTGTAATACGGTTGATCAAAATAACTACAACGTTGTGCCAGCGCATGAACTTTTGCATTAAAAACCGTGTCTTCCCCAACCGTAATTCCAGGTGTAAAATGAATATCTCCAATCAATGCTCTTCGGTAAAAAGTGGGTGGAAAAGTTCGCCGTTGGTGTTGAAAACCGTTGGTTACTACACCTTCAATTCCAACTTTATAGTCCAAATCTACCTTTTGGTACTGTTCGTCTACTGCTTGGATATGCGCATACAGTACATCTAAATCGTTTTGAATAAAGTAATCCACAACGGATAAAAGCGCATTGTGTTCGAGGTAATCATCTGAGTCAACAAACGTGACAATAGCACCCGTCGCCTGCGCTAAACCCTTATTTCGTGCCACAGACACACCACTATTTTCCTGGGTGATTACTTTTAATGAGGTATATTTTTCAGCAAATGATGCTACTATTGCTCCACTTTGATCCGTTGCTCCATCAATAATAGCGATTACTTCCAGACTATGTGGCGTAATGTCTTGCGTAAGCACCGAAAGTAGGCAACGTTCAAGATACGCTTCGACATTGTAAACGGGGATGATAACACTAATTTTCATGGTACCTAAATCTTAACAATTCAAGATAAACACAATACAATAATGCACTTATGTTGTAGATTTTCTTTTTTAACCAAACTGTTTTAGAATGATGGAAATCCGCTCGAGTAATAGTAACTTTCGGAATTTTGTGTTTTACTAATGCCATCATCTTTACTTTCAAACGAAAACTTGCTCTGGTTTTACAGTATTTTTCAGCAATGGATAGAATAAAATTTTGATAGGCTAATTTGCGGTTTTCGAGATAAATTTTATCCAAATTCGAAAACTCAGACAAATGTTCAATTACGAAAAAGAGGGATTGAATTCGTTTTTGTATTACTGCAAAGTGTACAGATGTCGTTGTGCTATTGGAGCGAATTCTATAGTAATACAACACCTCTGGAATTTTTTGAACCGTTTGCGCATAATTCATGCACTGGTAATTAAAAAAATCGTCTTCATGAACAATTTCTTCTTTAAACTGAATTGCATAGTGTTCCAAAAAAGCTCTTCTAAAAACTCGTACCCAAGGGCTGGTAAAAAAATAATGCGTTTGTTTTAAAAATTCATTGGGATGACAAGGAGCAATCGTTTCAAAATGATTCAAATCAGAGGATTTAATTTGACCCTCAACTTCATTTTCAAAACTAAAGCCAAGGATATCTACAGTAGAAGCATTTAACTGATTAAGTAAAATTGACAGGGCATGTTCTGTAATTCGATCATCACTATCAACAAACCATACATAATCGCCTGTTGCAAGAGATAAACCCTTATTTCTTGCTACTGACTGTCCAGAGTTGGGTTGTTGAATCCAACGTATACAATCATATTGCGTTGCATAGGTTTCACAAATTGCCGAAGAACCATCAGTGGATCCGTCATCGATTAAAATTATTTCAATGGTGGATTGTTTTTGACAAATAATACTTTCAAGACATTCTTGAAGGTAAGGCTTGACATTATATACGGGTATGATAAGAGAAAGAGTGATCATTTAAATGCCAATTTTTAATACAATACTATCCAAATACCGTTGTTCATATTCTTTCGGAATAGAATAATCTTCCTCCGCTCGTGTTTCACTCACAAAACGACCTTGAATAGGGAGCTTTTTGTTTGTTCCCATTTTCATCCACATGTATTCAACATCAACATGACCAATATCTACAGCCCAACATCCACGACAAGCCAATTCATAGCTCATTGCGGTTGCAGTGGGCCCTAATGCTAGTAAAATTAATTTTTCTTTACCATATTTAACGGCTGCTTCCAAAATGGCATCGTACTGGACAAATGCATTGGTTGATGGTCCCAAAATGCGTTGAATAGAATTGGCATTATCAAACAAATCATTCCCAACCCCCATTCGTGAAAATTCACCTTCGACAATTAAAACATCGCGTTTATCCCAAATTGTTTGAAGTAACTTAGCAATAGCGTGTGCTCTTTGTTTATCTTTCATCCCCAAATAAAACCGGGAGATTCCAGCATTTCCATACGTTCTTTTCGAATCTAATAACAGTTTTAGCTTATCGCCATTTTTATTTAGATATCCCAACCAAAAGTATTTTGACATTAACGTCTCGGTGGCTATTGACATTAATGGTCCCGGAATTGCAACTATCAAATCCTCGCGTTGAGTTACTAATGCTTGTTGCAATATTTGCCCTAAACGATCGTCATTCGCTTGATAATGGGGTTTTGATATTTTTAAAATATTATTAAACTCTCCGTCACCAAATCGAGTTATACTTTTTTGAAATTGGGCAATTTCTCGAATCGTTTCCTCCATGGTTGTAACCTTGTAGGTAGGGACATCATTACGTTGTTTACGCGTGCGCCAAGCCCAATACTGAAACTCGATTTGTGGAAATTTTTGAAGTATTTTTTGAAATAGAGTACGCATCATGAAACACTGAAATTAAATTTCCAATTTTTAATTTTGGTTCGTAATGGTTTTTCTACAAATTGAAAACACAGACTACATATCGCGATATGAATCAACAATTTAACCACAAATGTTAATAC
>CAYNDK010000025.1:0-22360 GCA_964395965.1 uncultured Flavobacterium sp. | reverse complement strand
GCTGTTCTTTTTGAGACGACAAGAACTTAGTCGCTGATTTTGCTTTCACTTTTTCTCTGAGAACAGTGATTTTTTTGTCCCGACCCAAACAGACATGCAACGAATCTTGGGTTTCATTCGGATTGAGTTGGGTAGTGCCTACAACAGTATCGTCAAAATACAATTGGGCGGTTCCAGGTAACAAGTTATATTTTCCAAAATCAGTGATCTCCGCCATTAAAAACACGTCCTTATTCATTTTTGGTACGGAATAAAATTGGTAGTTCGCCGGAATCTCAAGATTTTTAATTTCGATACCGTGTTTCTTTCCATTGGATAAAATAGCATACGGCAAATCAATGTCAAACGAAACGTTGAGTTCACGCTCTACTACTTCGGTATAATCGGAAACGTTTTGTTTGGTGGTAATTAAAATAACCCCGTAACTGGCGCGACTTCCGTAAATGGAAACTGCACTCGCATCTTTTAGGACTTCCACACTTTTTACAGCATTGGCAGGAAGATTTTTAAAATCATCTGCACTGGCTGGCTTGCCATCGATGATGTATAAGGGTTCGACGTTAGTATTTGGAGAAGAATATCCCCGAATGATAATTTTGTTTTCTGAACCTGGATTACCTGTTTCTGCAGTAATATTGACTCCAGCTACTTGTCCTTGCAGCGCATTCAAAACAGGTGCATTTTGCTGTATAGCCACTTTTTCTTTCCGTCCATACGGATTGCGGTAAACCAACGTCCACGCTTGTTGTAGCGGTGCTTCGTGTTGAGTGGCCGGATTTCCGTTGGAGAGCGTGAGTTTGATAGAATTCCAATCGATACCTGTGGTTTGCCACAACTGACTTTTCATCACCAATGCTAAAGGTTGGGTTAGGGAAGTCGCTTTGAGGTCGTAGGTAGGTTCCCAGCCCGCCAAGGTTGTTGTGTAGGTTATTTGGATTGGATGCGTTCCCGCTTGTGTAGTGTTAAGATACAACACCAATTGCCCTTTGGATTTAACGGATGAATTGGGTTGGGGCGTTAATTGTTGGTTCCAAAAATCCAGTTGCTTTTGGAACTTGACTTGTTTTTCACCCAACACAAAGGCTTCCCAGGAAAGTTCGTAGAGTTTGGATTGAAAATAGAGTGAATAATTCGCCAATTGTTGAGTCACAATCCCCATATTATCGCCACTCAGCTTGGTGTTAGCATTCAACAAGGCAATTGTTTTTTCCACAGCTCCTTTTTGGATGATAATGGATTGGAGTTTGGATTGGAAAAAGCGAATGCTGTCGTGGACTTTGGCGAGTTCGGGACGTTCGTATTCAGGATCAAATTCGGTGGCGTAGTGTTGCGTGAATTGGGTGGCCAAAACGGTAACCGACTTTGGTGTACTGATGCGCAGCGACGATTCATCCAATGCATTAGCGATATTGGAAATTACCAATTCTGATGTTCCTTCAGGCAAGGTAACGCTGGTTTTATGGCGGAGTTCGGCACCGGAGAAATATACGGTTGCCGATTGGAGTTCGGCCTGTGCAAAAACAGGCTTTTGGGCCCATAAAGTACCCGAACATAATATGAGGAAAAGAAAGGCTTTCATGGTTATTTTTTCAATTGGAAGTAGTATTCGGTTTTGTGGTACCAACTCGATTGATTGCCGTTGGGGTAACTGTGCACATAGCGTAAACAGATACGATTATCGCGTAAGGAAAACACCACCCATTTCCCATTATACGGCGCGCCACGTGCTTCCGAAAGGAAGTTGACCATGAGCGGGTCACCGCTGTAGAGCAAGGTGTCTTGGCGGTAGAATTTCACAAAATCCAATAGCATAGTGCCCGAAATTATATTTCCAGGATTACCCACGGCGAGTTCCGAAATGTCATAGCGTTGGTTGGGACTATTTTCGTGCCATCCCGATTGGTAGCGGTAGAGCAGTTCCCACTGACTTTCGGGCGTGATTTTTTGATCACTCTCTTTTTTGGGATTGGAATTCCAAACGGTTAGCGTGGCTAAATCCCGTTTGATGATTTCAGGATCAGTGATTCGGGTCAAATATTTGTCCAAAGGAGTATCGCTTTGGGTGAAACTCCAAAGGATAAGACACAAGGGAAGGAAGAATAGTTTTTTCATACAAAGGCTTTTCATCTAAGAGGAGCCATTGTACAAAAAGGTTGGAAACGGAGTTTACTTTTCTTTTTCTAAGGAAATTCCGAGTGCAATAATATTGGGGAAATACGGAAATTCAAACGTGTTTTCGAGGGTAAATGTATAGGTTCCAGGTTCAAAATGTTTCCCTGTAAATAACGATTGTTTAAGGTCACAAACATCTCCAGAACAATCGCCTATATCTTCACCTTTTTCATTTTTTATTTTAAAATCGATTGATTGTTTTTCTAAAACTGCATTTTTTGTAATGGAAATAGTTATTGGAATTTTTGGGAATTGCGACCCATAAACAAAACTACCTTGGATAAATCCGGAGTAGTTACCGGCATCTTTTACAGTAATAGAAAATGTTTTTTTCTCTGTTTTTAACCATTGATGATTTTCAGGAAAATCATACGATTCGCGAAGCACACCATTTTTTTGGCATGCAAAACAAAGACAAAGCAATGTAATGGTGAAAATTCTAGTTGGCATAATAGTGTTTTTTTAAACTAACGATAGTAAGACTGAAATCGTATAATGTTGGAGAGTGTTTAGTACTGATTTATTCTTAAAGAGACTAAAGTGTTTGTTTACTATTTAAGTTGGCATTGGAGTAACTCAATTTAACACACATTATTATTGTAAGTTTAATAGTATTAAAAAAATTACAATAAATTAACTTCAGTTTGTATTTCGTACTAATTTATTTGTTAAATTTGAATTGTAGTTAAGTAAAATCTTACAATATATTATATGCCTTTTAAGTGGTTAAATTAGTTTAAGTTTATGAAATTCAGTTGTTTATAGTTCTAATCAGTATATATGTCTATTAATTTTAACCAAAATGCTTATGAAACACATTCCACAACTTTTCTTTTGTTTCATTTCGGCGTTGAGTTTTGGTCAGAAAGATGTAGTGGCTTCAGGTGGAGACGCAACAGGTGCAGGAGGCTCAGTGAGTTATTCTGTAAGCCAAGTTGCTTATCAATCACTCGAAGGTTCTTCAGGAATTCTGACACAAGGTGTACAACAGCCTTTTGAAATTTTTGCTCTTTCAGCACCTGAATTTGATGATTCATTTTCAGTGATGCTTTACCCCAATCCTACTTCAACTTCTGTGATTTTATCACTGGATGTGTCCAAATTTGGTTTTGATAAGGAATACGAACTTACCGATAGTAATGGTAGAGTTGTTTTTACAGGAAAAATCACTTCGGACGAGACGGTCATAGATGTTAGACACTATCCAAGCGCTTGTTATTATGTTTCCATAATTAATGGAAATAAGCGTGTTAAAACCTTTAAACTAATTAAAAACGACCAGTAAACAAACACAACATGAAAAATAAAATACTTTTAGTTAGCGCTTTATTATTAAGTGGTTTTGCTTTTGCTCAAGCGCCACAAAAAATGAGTTATCAATCAGTAGTTCGCGATAATACGAACTCTTTAGTTACAAACACAAATGTTTCTGTACGTGTTAGTATTTTACAAGGTTCTGTATCTGGAGCTGCTCAATATGTCGAGTCTCATACAGCTACAACCAATGCTAACGGTTTAGCGACCTTTGCGATTGGAACAGGAACTGTTATTTCGGGTTCTATGGCATCAATAAACTGGGGGGCTGGACCTTTTTACATAAAGACAGAAACAGATCCTACAGGAGGAACCAATTATTCAATTGTTGGTGTGAGTGAACTTATGAGTACACCTTATGCATTATATGCTGCAAATTCAGCACCAGGTCCTCAAGGCCCACAAGGGTTAACTGGCCCTGCTGGTCCGCAAGGAGTAGCGGGTCCACAAGGTCCCCAAGGACCAGCCGGAAATGATGGTGCAGTCGGTCCGCAAGGAGTAGCAGGTCCAGCGGGTCCTGTTGGTCCACAAGGTGCTGTTGGCCCTCAAGGTCCACAAGGTCCAGCCGGAAATGATGGTGCTGTTGGACCTCAAGGATTGACAGGTCCAGCGGGTCCAGCGGGTCCGCAAGGAGTAGCAGGTCCACAAGGTCCGCAAGGTCCAGCGGGAAATGATGGCGCTGTTGGTCCACAAGGAGCAACGGGACCTCAAGGCCCACAAGGTCCAGCAGGAAATGATGGTGCAGTCGGTCCACAAGGATTGACAGGTCCAGCGGGTCCAGCGGGTCCAACAGGTTCTCAAGGTCCAGCCGGCCCTGTAGGAGGATCGAATCAGCAACTAATTTTCAACAATAGTGGAGCAGCAGCGGGTAGTGCAAATAATACTTGGAATGATGCTACCAGTACACATACTGTTGTTGGAACATCGATATCTACCAACGAACGAGTTACTTCATTGGCAGGAACAGGTACTCGTGCTGTAGGAGCAGATGCATCAGGTAACTTGATTGAAATAGCAAGCGGAATTTCAGGAACTGGGAATACCAATTATATTACAAAGTGGACAAATTCAACTACTTTAGGGAACTCTACTTTTCAAGATAACGGAACATCAGCCGCAATTAATTTTAGTCCACAAGCCTCTAATCAACTTTATGTTTATCGCCAACAAATTACTGCTAATGGAGATGGTCAACACACTTTGATGGGCTATCGTAACCGTAACAGTCAGAATGATGGTACTAGCTATTCACAAGCTGCGTCGAATACAGGTTCAGCCGGACATAGTTTTTGGGGTGATTTGTACACATTTGGTGTAGGAGGATGGAATTATAATGATTTTACACGATGTGGAGGAACTATAGGTTCTGAAATTAACGGTAGTTATTGGGGTTCTTTGGGATATAAAAGTAGCGCAAGTGTTTTCTTTGGTGTTTATGGGTCTAATGCTTATGGATCGGGGGCAGGTTATGCATCTAATAATTTGGATGCAGGTATAGGAGGAGGATTCTTCGGTATGATAGGAAGTATTAGTCGTGGAAATATAGTTGGTCAATTCAATAAAGGAAGTTTGTTTGCCGCCTATAATATTGGAGATGTTTACACCTCAGGTAAAAATATTGAGTTAGTTTCTACAGGTACAGAGAAGACTCCTGCTTACTCTGTTACATCTACTGAAGCCGTAATTTACAAGAAAGGTAAAGCCGAATTAGTTAATGGTACAGCAACTATTTTATTTGATAGTGTGTATGCAAAATTATTAGGAGATAGTCCTGTAGTTACTGTTACTCCAATGGGGCAATGTAATGGAGTTTACATAGAGTCTGTGACTAAAGAAGGTTTTACTATTCGCGAACTAAATTCTGGGAACTCAACAGTTACAATTTCATGGATTGCAGTGGGCGATCGTATTGATGCTACTGATACTGCAACACCAGCTTTTGTAAAAGAAAAATCGTTTGATCAAAAAATGGATCAAGTGCTTTTTAATGATAGTGACAGAAACCATAGCGGCGAAGGTATCTGGTGGGATGGAACTACGTTCCAAATCAATAAAAATTACCCGCGTGCTTTGCAACCTACTCGTGAAGAAAAAATGGCTAAAGCAAATGCTACAACGTCAAATTAAATTTTATTAATTCAATGAACTTATAACTTTCCTGTATTTTTACAGGAAAGTTTTTTTATTTAAATGAGATTATTTTTTTTCATTGGTTTTCTTGTATTCACTCAAGTTGGGATAGCGCAAAACAATGTTCCCAAAAAAGACATCGTTTATTGTCAAGAAATAATTCGTTTTTTGGCAAATGATAGCTTAAAAGGAAGACCCGCTGGAACGCGTTACGAAAAATGGGCAGCAGATGCGATTCTGAAACAATTGAAAAACAACAAGGGATTTGAGCCTCAATTGCAGTTGTTCAATTTTATAAGAAAGGACAGTTCGCATGCTGAATTCGCACAAAATATATATTGTTTTATCGATAATCATGCGCCAACCACTATTCTACTTGGAGCACATTATGATCACTTGGGATTCGGAGAAGGAATTTCAAGAAGTTATGGAAAAAAAGGAATTCATAACGGGGCTGATGATAATGCTTCTGGTGTTGCCTTATTACTTTTACTTGCCCAAAAAATTAAGGATTGGAGTACTACAAAATACAATTACCTTTTTGTTTCTTATTCAGCCCATGAAATTGGACTTTTTGGATCGAAAAATTTTCATGAGTTCATTCAAAACAAAGGATACGTGATTGATTTTGCCTTAAATTTTGATATGGTTGGACGTTTAGATCCTACCCATAAAATACTTTCTATTTATGGCATAAACACGTTAAATCCCTTGCAAGGTCAATGGCTTAAGTCAGTTTCTTTTGATGGACAAATCAACACACAAGAAAGCGATAAAATTTGGGAAGGTGACCTCAAATTTTGGGCTGAAAAAGGTGTTCCGTGTCTTTCTTTTTCAACGGGGATTCATTCAGATTATCATACAATCAACGATGATGAAATGTATATTAATTATGAAGGTTTACTCTTAATCGAATCGTATGTTGAAAAGTTGATACGGCAACTAACTAATAAATAGTTTTTAAAATTCAGGAAATTCAATTTTTAAACTATCTATTGAAATTGTGTCTGTCACATTCCCTTTAATACGATATTGGGCTGGTCCTGATAAATGTAAAGGTTGATGATATCCTAAGGTGTCTTCTGCGGTTATCAATTGGCGACGCAGCATCAATTTGGTCAAAAAGTCTTGTTGTTGAACAGCAAATTTCTTTTGTTCCCGATTGGAATCAAAGCGGTACATGAAGCCTTTGGGTTTGGGAATAATTGTTGCTAAATACAAACATTCTTTCAACGTGAGGTCTGCGGGTCTTTTTTGAAAATAATACTGAGCGGCTTCTCCAATTCCGTACACATCAGGACCCCATTCAATGATGTTGAAGTAAACTTCAAGCATGCGTTCTTTGGTAGCGATGCGTTGGTTTTCTAAAATATACACCAATAGAATTTCTTCCAATTTTCGCGAAAGCGTTTTTTCTCGGGTAAGGAAGACATTTTTCACCAACTGCATACTAATCGTACTGGCGCCTCGGGCAAATTTTTTGGTACGAATGTTTTTGGCAATGGATTGTTTAAATGCTTCTGAAATGAATCCGCGGTGGTGCATAAACGAAGGATCTTCGCTGGTCAATACGCATTTTTGCAAGTAGGGCGAAATTTCAGAAAGCGGTGTATACATCGGATTGTCGATGCTCACCAAAATGGGACGCTGGGGCACACCTCGCTCCATAGCACGGTAGACAAATTCAGTGTTGATTTTACTGAGATCGGCTGCTCCATAAAGCACGATTTTTAACCCTTCCGGTTGCAGTTTGTTTTCAAAAACAACTTCATTGGGTTTTTGGTCATTGTATTTAAAATCCAGCGAATAACTAAAACTCCCCATGGTTTTCATCCCTTCAAAATGGGAAAACAATCCTTTGGGTAAGGCATCGATAAAGTCTTGGGCTTTGGTTTTTGGGATGTGAAGTTGGAGCGCATAAGTTTTACCCTCTTCTTTTTCATAAAAAAGATACGGACGGCATTTTAACTTGCCTAAAGTGAGGAGCGAACTCGAATCCAAAGCAATGCTGCGTTCCCCGATAATCCAATGAAAATCCATTCGGGCATTGGCGACTTCCACGTCTTTGGAGGCAATTTTGGGATGGTTAAGCACCAATTGTTGAATGGAGGCAAATCCGTCAGTATGAAAATCGCCGCTGTCCATTCCCATATTATCCAAATGAAAGCGCGCCGATTGAAAGGCAGTTTTCAAATGAAATTTATGTTGTAAATAGGGGAGAACTAACGTGTCGTTCTTTTGATTTTTAAAGATCAAATCGGCTTTACGATTCCGTGGATCGGCAAATCCAGAAAGTTGCCATTGTTGATGAATGGCGCCTTCGGTAAGTTGGATTACGGTTTTTAATTGTTCGTTGTGCAAGGCCAATTGGGTAAAATCCAAATGCACTTTATGGCCTTTGTCATTAATTTTAAGAGCAAAACCTGTAATCTCCATTTGGGTCGGAATCAGGTTTAAGAATCGGGACGACAGACGATTGGCCAATTCGGCATAATCCAAAGTCGTTGTTGTATTTTGTTTTTCTTTCTTGCGAAGGAAAGCGTCAAAATTGGACCCATTTTTTGTTTTCACCAATTGAATATAACCGCGATTGATTTCCAAATCGGTGATTTGTAGCGTACCTGTGAATAATTTCCAAAGATTAAAACCGGAACGTAGCTGTCCGATATAAACCAAAGTGTCGGCATGATGCGGCGTAAGGCTGATACCTTCGATTTCAATATGGTTTAAGCCTTCAAAATGTGGGTTTTTCACGACCAATTCGCATTGGTAGTCGGTTTGCATTTTAACAGCTGCTTTGGCGATAATTTGTTCCAAAATGGCATTGCGAAAGGCAAAAGCCAAAACAATTGTTAATGCAAGTATTCCGAGAATACTAAAGCTAATGGTTCTAATTTTTTTACGAGAAAAGTTCAATCGTTTCATCCAAATAATTCACTGACTACTTCTTCGATTTTGGAAACGAGTACGATGCGGATTTTGGCATTGGGCACTGTGATTTTGTTGTATTTCGAAACAAAAATGGTGGTAAAACCCAATTTCTCGGCTTCTTGAATCCGTTGTTCAATGCGGTTCACGGGCCGAATTTCTCCAGAGAGTCCGACTTCCCCAGCGAAACAAACGTCTTTGCCTACAGCGATGTCTTCATTGGAAGAGAGAATGGCGCCAATTACCGCCAAGTCAATAGCGGGATCATCAACTGAAATCCCTCCGGTAACATTCAAAAATACGTCTTTGGTCCCTAAGCGGAAGCCCGCACGTTTTTCCAAAACCGCCAAAATCATGTTTAAGCGTTTGGCGTTATAACCCGTTGTACTGCGTTGTGGCGTTCCGTAAACAGCTGTGGACACCAAGGCTTGAATTTCGATCATTAACGGTCGCATCCCTTCCAAGGTAGAGGCAATGGCAGTACCTGAAAGTTCTTCTTCACGGTGCGAGATTAAGATTTCCGAAGGATTGGACACTTCGCGTAAACCCGAACCTTGCATTTCGTAAATTCCGAGTTCGGCAGTTGAACCAAAACGGTTTTTTAGGGCACGCAAAATGCGGTACACATGATTACGGTCGCCTTCAAACTGCAAAACCGTATCCACCATGTGTTCGAGAATCTTGGGTCCGGCAATGTTTCCGTCTTTGGTGATATGGCCGATTAGGATAACAGGAACATTGGTTTCTTTGGCAAATTTGATCAATTCGGCAGTACATTCGCGAATTTGCGAAATACTTCCGGCGGTGGATTCGATATAATCGGTGTGTAGCGTTTGAATCGAATCAATAATCAGGATTTCGGGATCGACTTCCTGGATTTGACGAAAGATATTTTGTGTTTTGGTTTCGGTAAGAATGAAGCAACTTTCGTTGTTGGGGTTAATGCGTTCGGCACGCATTTTTATTTGTTTCTGACTCTCTTCTCCCGAAACATATAAGGTTTTATAAGGAAGCATGAGGGAAAGTTGTAACAATAATGTACTTTTCCCGATACCGGGTTCGCCACCCAATAAGATGACAGAGCCGGGAACAATGCCGCCTCCGAGCACGCGATTGAGTTCGCCATCACCTGTATTCAACCGAATTTCTTGTGACGAATCGATTTCTTTTATTTTAAGTGGCTTGGGTGCTTTTTTAGTTTCGGAAGTGGGTTTCCAAGCGACTTTTTCTTCTTTTTGAATAATTTCTTCTACAATAGTATTCCATTCTTTGCAGGCATTGCATTGCCCTTGCCATTTGGCGTATTGGGTGCCGCAATTTTGACAGAAAAAGGATGTTTTTATTTTGGCCATTTGAGTAGTTGGGGAAGGGCTTATTTTTTCTTCACTTGAGGTTTGAGTTCTTCCATTTTATCCAGCATCATGTCTTTTGTTAAGTCGCCAATTTCCTGAAGTTGGAAGGCATTTTGATAATGTTTTAAGGCCATTTTCAAATCACCATTATTTTCATAAAATCGTGCCATATGGTAATCGGCCAACATTGATTTTGGATAGGCTTTGCGTGATAATTGAGCGAGCTGTTCAAATTCATTAAAAGCTTTATTTTTGACAATCGCTGCTTCAATAGCTTTGAAATCATTGAGGCGAATATTCATTTTCATTCCCAATGCTTTATCAACTAGTTCATATTTGTTTTTCAAATAATCGACATAACCGGATGGGAGTGTGACGATTTTTTCTTGAAATTCAAGAGTAGAGATGGGTTGATACACGGAGAAAAATTGGTACAAGGCACTCGGAATTGCAAAGGGTACTAAAGAATAATGAGAGCATCCTTTAAAGTCATCATAGCGATAATTTAGGGTGCTTATGGCTGCTGTTTTTAAATTGGTGTCTAGTGTGCTAACTTTATCTCGAATGGATTTTATGTCGCCATCCGCAGAAGCTACATAATAAAACATGTTGGTTTTGAACGTAGCCATACGTTCGGCGATATGTGTCTCCATTTCCAAAGGCATGACCGGACTCAAAGCGATATAAGCATTGAAAACGGGGTTGTCTTTGTAAAGATAAAAATTCATAAATCCAGCGGTAACATCATGCCCGGCAACAATTTTAAATGGTGCAATTCGTAAACTTTTTTGAAGATAAGGCATGAGTTCTCCACCAATAAATTCGAAAAATGATTCGCCAATTCCTTCGGGTAGTCCCGTAGTTTCGTCAATTTTGCATTCTTCCTCCCTTTCTTTGTCATCAGAATGGTTTAGGCCGACTAGAATTACTTCGGGGAGGTCATCCCAATAATAACCATACTTTAAGGTTCCCAAAAGTGGGTCGAATAAGTAATCTCCGTCCAATGCTAATAAGATAGGATAGGTTCTTTTTTTGTCTTGATCGTAGGAAGGAGGTAAGGCCACCGAAAGGTAGCGGTATTTATTCAGTCGATTAGAGAAAATGCTGTCTTTAATAACTTGACCAAATCCGTTTAGACTCAGGGCTAGAGCTAAAATCAGAAGTGTTTTTTTCATGCTTGTTTTTGGTTGATCTATTGGATTAGAGACTACCAATATAACAATTATTTTCTAGTTTGAAGCGGTAAAAGTAGATAACCAATTAATCCGAGGAAAATAGTAAGCAATGTTTGGGAGGTCCAAGCCAACCAACCGAAGGCAATACTGGTTTCTTCAGGAATACCATAAAGACCGAAAATAAGTGCAATTGAAAAAGGGAAAGCTCCGATACCGCCATTCGTAAATCCGATGGCAAGACTACCAAAAATGAATCCCATAATAACAATGTTAAAAGAAATATTCTCTGTCTCAGGTAATGCAAAAATCGGTATATAAAACATGATTAAATAGCAAAACCAGATGAAAAAGGAATGAAAAATGTAGTACCATTTTTTCTTCATGTACAATACACTTAAAATACCTTCTGTTAGTCCTGATAACTTCTTTTTAAGTTTAATTAATATCGCCCATTCAGCATAAATCCAAATTAAAAGAAATAGGATTCCAGCAATTAGTAATCCAATGCCGGCATAAGCAATCGTGCGCAAGGATACATTTTGGTCAATAAAGAATTGATGAAGTTTTTCATATTGTAGTACAAACCCTAAAAGCACAAAAATGAAAAAGATAGCTAAATCGACTATTCGTTCGGCAACTATGGTTCCGAATGCTTTGTCAAAAGGTACATCTTCATATTTTTTTAAAAGTGCTGCGCGAGTAACCTCTCCAGAACGGGGGATGGTTAAATTGACTAGGTAAGAAACGCAAACCGTTAAGAAATTGGTTGACATTTTTGTGGGATAACCAAGGTGTTCAAGGGCAAATTTCCAACGATAGGCTCTTGACCAATGACTCAAAACGGCTATCAATAATGAAAGTAAAATGTAAAAATAGTTGGCGTGTAATAAACTGTTTTTGATATTGCTTACTTCGTTATTGGTGAGCGAAGAAAATTGATAGTAAATAATACCACAACCCACAAGCAACGGAACAAACAGAAGCAGTAAATTTTTAACCGATGTTTTCAAATGAAATTATTTCAATAAGTTGGTGGTTTCATCAGGGAAAACCAACCATGGTTTAAATGTTTTTGCCTCTTCAAATTCCAAAAGCGCATAAGAAATAATAATGATGATATCACCAGCATGAACCTTGCGAGCTGCTGGACCATTTAAAGTGATTTCGCCTGAATTACGAGCGCCTTTAATAGCATAAGTTTCAAAACGTTCGCCGTTGTTGATGTTTACGATAGCTACTTTTTCACCTTCAATCAAGTTGGAAGCGTCCATTAAAGCTTCATCAATGGTGATACTGCCGATGTAATTCAAATCGGCACCGGTTACTTTAACACGGTGAATTTTAGATTTAACTACTTGAATTTGCATGGGGGCAAAGGTATAATTAATTTAATGAAATCGTGTCAATAAGTCGGACATTGTTTGCAAAAACTGCGATAAAAGCCCGATACGATTTAGTGTCCGATTTGATTTCTGAACTTTCAAGAGTTGCTTCGTCTGCAATTTCTAGGTATTCGAGTTCAAAAGTAGATTGCATTTTAAAATCAGTTTCAATTGTTGCTTTAATTTCAGCAATGCTTTTGGATGAAAAAAGGGATTTTACTTTAAGCAATGATTGATAAATAAACGCCGCTTTTTCACGGGTTTCCGAATTTAATCGCTCATTTCTCGAACTCATAGCAAGTCCATTGGCTTCACGAAAAATGGGACAGCCTACAATTGTTATCGGCAGTTGTTCTTTTTCAACCAGTTTTTTTATGATTTGTAGTTGTTGAAAATCTTTTTCTCCAAAATAGGCATTTTGTGGTTGCACTATTTCAAATAATTTTTTCACAACGGTACCAACGCCATCAAAGTGACCGGGTCTAAATTTACCTTCCATTTGATTTTCTAAACCATCAAAGGAATAGGAGGTAGCTTGTGTATTGCCTTCATAAATATCCTCAACGGAAGGTGCGTACACAATGCAATTGTCAGAAACCGTTTTTATTTTTTCAATATCTGAGGGTAGTGTGCGTGGATATTTTTTTAAGTCTTCAGGATTGTTGAATTGCGTTGGATTAACAAAAATGCTAACCACTGCAAAGGTGTTGTTTTCAAGTGCATTGCGAAGAAGAGAAAGGTGTCCTTCGTGCAAGGCGCCCATGGTAGGAACAAATCCTACAGTAGCGTTGTGTGTGCGAATTGCACTCAAATGGGCAACAAGCGCCTCTTTTTTGTCAAAAACCAACATGAAAATCAATTATAAAATAGGGTACAAACTTACTACGTTTCGTTAAAAACTCCATAAAATTTTGTAGTTTTGCATGTTTTTTAAACAACAGTATTACCAAAACCAACAATTAACAACCCTATGGAAGACAAGAGGATATTGTATGTATCATCTGAAGTGGTGCCCTATTTGGCTGAAAATGAAGTCTCATTAATGTCGTATGATGTGCCCAAAATGATTAACGATCAAGGGGGGCAGATACGTATTTTCATGCCGCGTTATGGCAATATTAATGAACGTAGACACCAATTGCATGAAGTAATTCGCCTTTCAGGGATGAATTTGGTGGTTAATGATGTTGATATGCCCTTAATTATTAAAGTGGCTTCAATTCCTAAAGAACGCATTCAGGTCTATTTTATCGATAATGATGAATATTTTAAGCGAAAATCAACGTTTACTGATGAAGATGGAACTATGTATCCTGACAATGATGAACGTGCCATTTTCTTTGCAAAAGGAGTCATTGAAACCGTAAAAAAATTGAATTGGGTGCCGGATATTATCCATGTTCATGGCTGGTTGGCTTCAATGCTTCCTGTTTACATGAAACATTATTACAAAGACGAAGCATTATTTTCTGAAACCAAAATTGTTACTTCTGTTTACAATACGGGTTTTGAGGGTTTACTGGATCATTTGGCTATTGATAAAGTTAAATTTGATTCTATACCCCATGAATCTGTTGCGGCTTTAGCTGAACCTAATTATGAGAATTGGATGAAAGTGGCTGTAGATCACTCAGATGCTGTAATTGTAGGGTCTGAAAATTTAGAGGCAGGTTTAACAAAAATTATAGAATCTTCAGGAAAACCTTTTTTACCTTTCACCCCAAAAGAAGCCTTTGCTCAAGCATATACGGCTTTTTATAAAGAAATGTTATAATTTTAATTTATGAAGTTAAAGAAAATAGTCTATACATTTTCCTTGGGATTTTTGTTGACACTCGTTGCCTGTGACAAAGACTTTTCAAATGTTGGTGGAGATATTGTTGGGGATGAGCATTTTGGTTTGAATAAAACCGCTTTTGATGTTGTAGCTTACAATAAAAGTACCGGAGATGTTCAAACCAATGATTTACCAATTAATTCATTAGGGTATTACAACAATGCTGTCTTTGGAAAAACAAAAGCAAGTATTGTTGCGCAGTTGCAGTTAGAAAACAACAATCCTAAGTTTTTTGCACCAAATGCTATTGATTCCGTCTATTTGTACATTCCATATTTCGCTGCAGTGACCGATGTGGATGCAGATACAGGAGATCAGATTTATAGAATCGATTCCTTATTGCCGCAGTATAAGAAAGACGTGGCATCACCCAAAATCAAATTGAGTGTTTACGAATCCGGGTATTTTATTCAAGATTTTGATCCTTCAACGAATTTACAGCAAACACAAAAATATTATTCCAGTCAACAAGCCGAATTTGAGTCAGCTTTAGTTAACAGTTCGCTGCGTTTAAATGATGACAATACCAATGTAACAACACCTACGACAACGGATTACAGTCAGAATGACCAATTTGTAGTAAGTGACCAGCCGATTAAGATTAAAAAACCAAGTGGTGCCGTTAAAGAAACCTTAGCTCCAGGTATTTTTTTAAATTTGAATAAGTCCTTTTTTCAAAATAAAATTATCAATGCTCCCGCTGGTGTGCTTTTGAATAGTAATACGTTTAAAAATTATTTTAGAGGTCTATATTTTAAAGCTGAGGCAGCTGCAGGTGCCGAAAATCAAGGAGTAATGGCGCGATTGAACTTGGCACGAGGTACAATTACGGTGATTTACAAAGACTATACGAATCAAACCGCATATGATAACAGTTTGACTGATCCTAGCATCAAAAAAGTCAGTAAAAAAATTGTAATCAACCTTTCCGGTCATACCGTAAATTTCTTTGATACCGATTATGTTAATCCCAATACAACGCCCAACATGACTGTTGGCGATGAGAGTATTCAATTAAAAGGTGGTAAAGGTTCGATGGGGATTGTAAACTTATTCAATTCAACAGATAATATCCAATACAATTCTAATGGTGATGTGGTAAATACTCCCAACGGGATTCCCGATGAATTGGATCATTTACGTCATCCTAGTGATGGAAAAAAATGGTTGATTAACGAAGCCAACTTGTTGTTCTATATTGACAAAACGGCTATGACTAATGCACTTGAACCCAATCGTGTGATTTTATATGATTTGGATAATAGTCGCCCAGTTGTTGACTATTACAATGATTTAACCACAGCAGTGAATACTAAATACAACAAATATATTCATGGCGGAATTCTAGTAAAAGGTACAGATGGCCGCGGTGATTATTATAAAGTAAGGATTACAAACCATTTGCGTAATTTGATCGATAAAGATTCAACAAACGTACGTCTTGGTTTAGTTGTTACAGAAAATATTAATAGTGTGACTCGAACGTATTTACAAACGCCTTACACTATTGGAACAAAACAGTATAAATACATACCAACGATGACGGTAGTCAATCCATTAGGAACGATTCTTTATGGTTCAAATCCTAATGTACCGGATTCAAAACGAATGAAATTGCAAGTTTACTATACCAAACCTGACTAAAAAATAAACAGATTATGTGTGGAATTGTAGGATACATAGGACATAGAGAGGCTTACCCCATTGTAATTAAAGGGTTAAAGCGTCTAGAATATAGAGGATACGATAGTGCCGGCGTAATGCTTTATGACGGAACTGAATTAAAAGTATCAAAAACAAAAGGAAAAGTTTCTGACTTGGAGGAACGCGCCAATCAAGAAATTTCTACCAATGGATCTATTGGTATGGGGCATACGCGTTGGGCAACACATGGTGTGCCAAATGATGTGAATTCCCATCCGCATTTATCCAATTCGGGTAATCTTGCCATTATCCACAACGGAATCATTGAGAATTATGAGCCGTTAAAAAAAGAATTAATTAATCGCGGTTATACTTTTAAATCCGATACCGATACTGAAGTATTGGTAAATTTAATTGAAGATGTTCAAAAGAAAGACGGATTGAAATTGGGTAAGGCAGTTCAAGTTGCTTTAAACCAAGTAGTAGGTGCCTATGCAATTTGTGTTTTCGATAAAAATAAACCCGACGAAATTGTAGTTGCACGTTTAGGAAGTCCTTTAGCAATTGGTGTAGGTGAAAATGAATTTTTCATTGCATCGGATGCTTCTCCTTTTATCGAATATACTTCAAATGCAATCTATCTTGAAGATGAAGAGATGGCAATTGTACGTTTGCATAAACCTTTAAAAATTCGAAAAATTAAAGACGATTCTTTAGTCGATCCTTATGTTCAAGAACTTCAAATGAATTTGGAGCAAATTGAAAAAGGGGGGTATGATCACTTCATGTTGAAAGAAATCTATGAACAACCCAACGTGATTAAAGATACCTATCGTGGTCGTTTACACTCTTCAACAGGTTTGATTCAAATGGCAGGTGTTGAGGATAATATTGAAAAATTCCTAAACGCAGACCGTATTTTGATTATAGCCTGTGGAACTTCATGGCATGCTGGACTTGTAGCTGAATACATCATTGAAGAGTTTGCGCGAATTCCAGTGGAAGTGGAGTATGCTTCTGAATTCCGTTATCGTAATCCAATTATTACCGCTAAGGACGTAGTTATCGCAATTTCACAATCAGGTGAAACGGCTGATACACTTGCGGCGATAAAACTAGCGAAAGAAAAAGGCGCTTTTGTTTTTGGAGTTTGTAATGTGGTAGGTTCATCGATTTCAAGAGAAACAAATGGAGGTGCTTATACACACGCTGGACCAGAAATCGGAGTGGCTTCAACAAAAGCCTTTACCACACAAATCACCGTGTTAACAATGTTGGCTTTACGTTTGGCAAAAGCCAAAGGAACCTTGTCAAATTCTGATTATTTCCGCTATTTACAAGAGTTGGAATTGATTCCAGATAAAGTGAACGAAGCTTTACAAACGAATGATATTTCAAAAGAAATTGCAGCCATTTATAAAGATGCCTCTAATTGTTTGTATTTGGGTCGTGGATATAATTTCCCAGTTGCATTAGAAGGTGCTTTGAAATTAAAAGAGATCTCTTATATCCATGCGGAAGGTTATCCAGCTGCAGAAATGAAACACGGACCAATTGCTTTAATTGATGAAAAGATGCCTGTAGTTGTGATTGCTCCAAAACAAGGACATTATGACAAGGTGGTAAGTAATATTCAAGAAATTAAATCACGTAGTGGTAAAATTATTGCAATTGTTACCAAAGGTGATGTTCAAGTGAAAGAATTAGCGGATCACGTAATCGAAATTCCTGAAACATCGGATGCGTTATCTCCTTTGATTACAACTATTCCATTACAATTATTGTCTTATCATATTGCCGTTTTACGAGGGTGTAATGTTGATCAGCCACGAAATTTAGCAAAATCAGTTACCGTAGAATAGGTTTGTAAAAACAATTCAAAATAAATTAAGCAGGGCATAGGTCCTGCTTTTTTTATGGATTACATTATAAAACTTTAATTCTGATGTAAAATTTACAAGAGAAAAGCAGTTTGGCTTAACGAAAATCGACTTTTTTTAATGACTCTGTGTTAAAAATTTTTAAAATATTGCCATTAATGAAAAATTATGCGTGCATAATTAATAATTTGAAAAATATTCGTATTTTGGCTACATAAACCAACAAAATAATAGCAAATGAAGATTTATCATCTTTTTGTAACCTTGTTGTTTTGTGCAGTGAGTATGGCACAATCAACAATTACAGGTACGGTCAAGGATAATAAGAACCAACCTGTTCCCGGTGCCAACGTAAAAGTTGCCGGAGAGTCTTCTGGAACCATTTCGGATGTTGACGGTAAGTTTACACTGAAAGTTTCTAAAAAACCCCCTTTCACAGTTGAGATTTCCAGTATTGGTTATGCTTCTCAGAATGTAGAGATTACTTCAGCAAGTCAGAAAGTAGAAGTTTCTTTACAAAGTGAGGATACCCGTTTGGATGAAATTGTGGTTTCTGCCTCTCGAACACCAGAGCGTATAAAAGAATCGCCGGTGACCATTGAGCGCATGACCGTGAAAGATATTAAAAAGACTGCTTCACCTTCTTTTTATGATGGACTAGAAAATTTGAAAGAGGTACACATGAATACAAGTAGTATGTCTTTTAAATCCATCAACACGCGTGGTTTTGCTACAGTGTCCAATACTCGTTTCATGCAATTAGTAGACGGTATGGATAATTCTTCGCCTTTGTTAAATTTTGTTTTAGGAAACTTAATTGGTATTTCTGAAATTGATGTTCAAAGTGTAGAATTATTACCAGGGGCTTCATCTGCTTTATATGGTGCTAATGCATTCAACGGTATTTTATTCATGACCAGTAAAAGTCCTTTTACAAGTCAAGGAATATCTACTTATGTAAAGTATGGACAAACCAATCAAAAAGCTGCAGGATCTCGTGATTATGCGGATTATGGGGTGCGTGTTGCACATGCATTTTCTAAACATTTTGCAGCCAAAGCTAATTTCTCTTTCATGAAAGGAACAGAATGGTATGCTACAGATTATAGAGATAAAGATTTAGTAAATAATGTAGGTCTTGATCGTACATACCATAACTATAATGGAATCAATGTGTATGGTGACGAAGCTTCAACAAACATTCGTGGTGTTGCCACTGGAATGTTGAATGCGGGGGTTATTACGCCTGCTCAATTTTCGGTTTTTCAACAAATTTTACCCAACTACAATGTAAGTCGTACAGGATATAATGAGGTAGATTTAACGGATAACCGTGTGAAAAATTCAAAAGTAGATTTCTCATTACATTTCAAGCCTTGGGCCAATGATAACGAGATTATATGGCAAAGTAAATTTGGATTTGGTAATACCGTATATCAAGGAGCAAACCGTTACTATTTGAATGGCTTCTTCATGCAACAACATAAATTGGAATTCAAAGGAAAGAACTATTTTATTCGTGGTTATTTCACTACAGAAAGTGGTGGTAATTCTTATGATATGTTGTTTACTGGACTAAATGTTAACCGTCAATGGAAATCGGATGCAACATGGTTTGGTCAATATGCGGCAACCTATGTACAATCTACATTGGCAGGAGCTACTCCAGCACAAGCGCATGCAGCTGCACGTAATGTGGCTGATACAGGGCGTTTAATTCCAGGTACACCTGAATTTAAAGCAGCTTTTAATCGTGTAATTGCAGATTCAGATGTATTAACTGGGTCAAAATTAGTAGACGACTCAAAATTATACCATTCAGATGCAAACTATAATTTTAAAGATTTAATCAAGTTTGCAGAAATTCAAGTGGGTGGTTCATTCCGTATGTATGAATTGAACTCTCTTGGACGTATCTATACAGATAAAGGTAACGATATCTTATACAGAGAGCATGGATTGTACACTCAAGTACAGAAAAAATTCATGGAAGATCGTTTGAAATTTACAGGTTCTATCCGTTATGATAAATCTCAAAATTTTGATGGTAACTTTTCACCGCGTGTGTCTTTGGTTTACTCTGCAGGAGAACAAAAAAATCACAACTTCCGTGGTTCATTCCAAACTGGTTTCCGTAACCCAACAACGCAAGATCAATACATCGGATTTAATGTAGGAAGTGCAGTGTTGTTAGGTTCAGCTCCTGATAACTTAATTCGTTATTCTGAAACATTACCGGTAACTTCTGCAACTGGTCAAGCTATTGTGGGAGGAACAACAACAACAATTAATGGTAATAATGCTTATTACAATTCCTATACAGCTGAGTCTGCCGCTCAATTTGGAGCCTTGGCAGGTACAGATCCTGTTGCAGCAGCAGCTTTATTGCGAAAAGCAAATGTGAATTTAGTAAAACCAGAAACAGTAAAAGCATTCGAATTAGGATACAGAGGTCAGATCAAGAATCTTTCTTACGACTTAACGGCTTACTATAATATTTACAACAACTTTATTGGTAACTTAAATGTTGTTGCGCCATTGTACGGTACCGCTCAAGATTCTCCAAATGTTTTAGGAGGTCCAACGGATACAGGAGCACAATCTGTTGATGCATTAGCGACAGGAAATACACGTGTATTCCAATTGTATACAAATACTGAAGTAGAAGTACGTTCTCTTGGATTTGGTGGAGGCTTTAGTTATAAATTACCAAAGAATTTTGAATTCTCTGCTAATTATAACTATGCGCAATTTGAGTTTGATCAAGGAAAAGATCCTGGGTTTGAAGCTGGTTTTAATACGCCAAAACACCGTGTGAAAGCAAGTATCAGTAATGATAAGTTGATTGGTAATTTAGGTTTCAACATCAGCGGAAGATGGAATACAGGCTACCGTTGGGAATCAACTTTTGTAGACGGATATATCAATGAAGCAACCGTAATAGATGCACAATTGAATTACGCATTGCCAAAATTGAAAGCCATTATTAAAGTAGGGGCAACAAATCTTGGAGGTAAAGAATACCAACAAGTTCTTGGTGCCGGTATGATCGGAAGTCAATATTTCGCTTCGTTAACCATTAATCCCTAATTTTTAATTCAAAAACATCTTTTCTCATGATAAAAAATTATAAATGGCTGTTTTTGGTTGCACTTGCATTCACAGCCTGTAACAATGACGATGATGTTGTTGCCGATAAAAACTCGGTAGACGGTAAACCACTTACCGCTGGAACAGCTGACTTTACAAAATATGTTGCCTTAGGAAATTCACTTACTGCTGGTTTCTCCGATAATGCGTTGTTTATGGAAGGGCAAAAAGGTTCCTATCCCAACTTGTTGGCGCAAAAATTTGCGTTAGTAGGTGGTGGTGAGTTCAAAATTCCTTACACCAATGATAATTTAGGAGGTTTGTTGATTGGAGGTACTCAGATACAAGGAACCCGACTTTATTTTAACGGTTCGGGTCCTGTTAATGTTCCCGGAACTCCAACTACAGAAGTAACCAATGTGCTGACTGGACCCTTTAATAATATGGGTGTACCAGGAGCTAAAAGTTTTCATTTAGTTGCAAACGGTTATGGTAATGCAGCAGGTGTTTTAACGGGTCAAGCCAATCCGTATTTTGTTCGATTTGCCTCTTCACCTTCTACAAATGTATTGGCTGATGCAGTGGCTCAAAACCCTACTTTCTTCTCTTTATGGATTGGAAATAATGATGTGTTAGCTTATGCAACATCAGGTGGTACGGGTGTAAATCAAGTTGGAAATTTGAATCCAGCAACTTATGGAAGTAACGATATTACTGATCCAAATGTTTTTGCCAATGTTTATACAACTTTAGTTAATGGGTTAACGGCTAATGGAGCTAAAGGTGTTGTAGGTAATATTCCAGATGTAACGTCAGTTCCTTACTTTACTACTGTTCCTACCAATCCTATCCCTGGGTTACCTGCAGCAAATGCTGGTCAGTTGAATACCTTGTTTGGTGCAGTGAATCAAATATGTGCTGCTATTGGCCAACCAGCTCGATTCCAAACATTGGTTGCTGATGATGGAAACGCTTCAACAACTGAGGCCAATCCTTTATTAATTGCAGATGAATCATTAGCTGATTTATCGGGTCCTATTACAAGTGCTTTGTCGCCGGTTTTAGGTCCTACAACTGCAACTTTCGTGGGTAGTTTATACGGAAGAGCGCGTCATGCTAAAAACACTGCAGGCTCTCGTGATTATATTCTTCTACCTGCTAGAACAGTTATTGGTACAACAACGACAAGTGCTCCATCTCCTTTTAATACGGTGGGAGTGTCGTATCCAATGCAAGATAATACCACATTAACAGCTACAGAAACTGCTGAAGTAAAAACAGCAACTACCGCTTTTAATACTTCGATTGCTGCTATTGCTTCGGCAAAAGGATTGGCTCTTGTAGATGCAAATACGCTATTGACACAAGTAGCTAATGGAGGAATTTCTAAAGATGGTTTCAATGTGACTTCTGTATATGTTACGGGTGGAGGTTTTTCTTTAGATGGAGTACACCC
>CAYNDK010000024.1:0-22656 GCA_964395965.1 uncultured Flavobacterium sp. | reverse complement strand
AAAAGAAATAAATAGCCCCCTTTATCTTTCCAAATCCCATATTGGTATTCACTATTGTTTGTTTTGTTGGTCGTGATTTTTTTATAATCGCCACTCCATACTACTTTTCCAGAAGCATCCAGTACTGTTGCTGAATTATCATCAGTTCCCAATATCAAGGAACCGTCTCCATTATTTACCGCCAATCGAGTCGCCCGATTGTCAAACTCTGATTCCCAAACAGTAGCAAAACTACCTGATTTTTTTCCGGCCGAACTTTTTCCAAACAGTCCGCCCAATTGCGCTTGTAACGAACTACTTCCCATGAAGCAGATCATTACCATTGAAATTGTTAGTTTTTTCATGGTGTATTTTAGGTTGATTTTGAATTAAAACGTATAGGTATAGCGAACTTTTTGACGCTGCTTTTTTGGCAATCTGAAGTTAAATCGATAATGAAGAATCGAATTGGAGATATCATTTAAAAAATCTGCACTTTGAATATCGCTACTCACTTTAAAAAAAGTAACTACTTTCCCGTTATCGCTTACACTGACCTCTACAACAAAGCTTCCTTTTACATCGGGATATTTTTTGCCTTTATAATTCAAAAAGTTTGGGGATGAAAAAAAAGCATCCAATTCTTGTTTAACTTGGGCGGCTACTTCAGTTTCGTTTTCTAGACTCCTTTTTTGGCCTGAAACCATTGAAGATGTTCCTAAAAAAAGAAGAAGACATACATAAAAGCGAAAAAATTGCATTGACTTGTGTTTGAGATTGAATACAAACATAGAGGCAATACCAATGGAAAGAAATACGACACTTTTCGTATATTGCTATTAACGCAGTAAAATGTGAGGATAACGAAGTTCAAAGTTGTTCACCTTAGTCTCTAATTGCTGAACAAATTGCTTCCATGCTTGTGTAGATTCGTGCAATGGACGGTGTTGTAGTGCTCGTTTAAGTGCTTGCACTTCTTGCATAATAGAATGAACATCCGTAGAAATAGCTGATTGGGTGAATCGCTCCCAAATATATTCAATGGCTAAAGCATTGGGGTGAATTAAATCTGCTGCAAAAAAACGGTAATCCCTTAATTCGTCCAATACGATTTCGTAAGAGGGAAAATAATACACCTTTTCATCCTCCTGCAAACTAGTATATACAGCTTGCAATAAATTGCCTTTACTAATTTGATTTTCTAAGTAACCATCCTTAATGTGCCGCACTGGAGATACTGTAAATAGGAACTGAATATTTGGGTTAAGCTGACGCACTAATGCAATAATTTGTCGCAATGCTTCCGTGTTTTCAGCAGTACTTAAAAGACTTTTTTCAAAATGGGAATTGGGAACTTTGTGACAATTGGCTACAACATGTCCTTTATGTCTATATACCCAAGAAGTTCCAAGTGTTAGAATGAAATGCGTAGCCGATTGCAAAAAAGCTTTTGAACTCACTAACCGCTGATTACATTCGTTTATATAGGATGTTTGATCTGTTCCACTCAGCGCAGAATGAATTTCATACGATTGCCAAAGTTCATTGTGTAAAAAGACATCTTCAGAAGTATAAAACTCCTGATGAACAATACGTTTGATTAATTGCTGTATCGAAATCGTATTAAAAATAATTCCAAAAGGATTGGTTAACGTTGAAAAACCAAAATACTCCAATTGGGCACTCATGTGTTCGGCAAAACATGAACCCATACTTATTATCTTCGATTGATAATTTAGGGAAGGTGAAAGGTTTTGAACCGGAATAACTGTGTGCAACTGCATGATTTATTTTTTTCAAAAATACGAATTCAGGTATAAAAAAACCTCCCCGAAGGGAGGCTATATTTATTGTACAAAAGCAATCGCTTTTTCTATGGCTTCTGGAATTCCGGCAGCATGCTTCCCACCTGCTGTGGCAAAGAACGGCTGACCGCCCCCGCCGCCTTGGATGAATTTACCTAACTCGCGTACCACCTGACCGGCATTGAATCCATTGCTATCCACTAATTCTTTGGAAATGTAGCAGGTTAACATCGGTTTGTCATCCGTTACTGTGGCAAATACCAAGAACAAATCGGTTTGATTTTGCCCCATTTCATACGCCAAATCTTTAGCTCCATTGGCATCCAAATCCACTTGTGTGGCTAAGAAACGAACACCATTCACCGTTTGCAATTGAGTCGCCAATTCTCCTTTCAAGTTCTTGGCTTTATCTTTCAACAATTGCTCGATTTGCTTTTTCAATTTGGCGTTTTCATCTTGCAAACTCACTACCGCTTTCAAGGTGTCTTGTGGGTTTTTCAACGTTTCTTTGATTTGAGTCAGCGCCGCTTCTTGTTGAGCAAAGAAATCGGCTACAGCCGTTCCAGTTATCGCTTCAACACGACGAATACCCGCAGCTACAGCACCTTCAGAAACAATTTTAAAATGCCAGATATCTGCGGTGTTTTTCACATGGATTCCTCCACATAACTCACGGCTTTCGCCAAACTCGATCATGCGAACGGTATCACCGTATTTTTCACCAAAAAGCGCCATAGCCCCTTTAGCCATCGCTTCTTGAATCGGCAAGTTACGGTATTCCACCAACGCCAATTGTTCGGCAATACGCGCATTAACAAAGTCTTCTACTTGTCGAAGCTCCGCATCGGTGACTTTGGCAAAATGTGAAAAGTCGAAACGCAAATAGTTTGGATTCACCAACGACCCTTTTTGTTCAACATGGGTTCCCAAAACGGTGCGCAACGCCAAGTGCATCAAATGCGTTGCAGAGTGATTTTTAGACGTCGCGGTACGCAATTCGGTATTGACTTTAGCCACAAAAGCTGCATTTACATTTTCCGGTAATTTTTTGGTGAAATGTAAAATAAGGTTGTTCTCTTTTTTGGTATCGATGATTTCGATGACTTCATTAGCGGAAACAAGTGACCCTTTGTCGCCCACTTGTCCACCGCCTTCCGGATAGAATGGCGTTGCATCCAAAACGATTTGGTATAAAACACCGTCTTTTTTGGAATCCACTTTACGAATGCGGGTGATTTTCACCTCATTTTCAGTTTGATCATAACCGACAAACGTTTCTACATTGCCTTCTATGAAAACTTTCCAGTCGTCGGTAGTCACTTCTGAAGCAGCACGCGAACGCGCTTTTTGTTTAGCCAATTCCGAATCAAATTCGGCTTCGTTGAATGAATAGCCTTTTTCTTTTAAGATTAAAGCTGTCAAGTCTTTTGGGAAACCAAAGGTATCGTACAATTCAAAAACTTTCTCGCCTTTTACTTCTTTACCTGAAGTTTCAGCAACCACTTTATCCAACAACTGTAATCCTTGTTCGAGCGTACGTAAAAACGATGCTTCTTCTTCTTTGATTACATTGGTCACCAAGTGTTGTTGTGAACGGATTTCTGGGAAGAATTCGCCCATTTGATCGGCTAAAACCGCCACCAATTGATGGATGAACGCCTCTTTTTGGTTTAAAAAGGTAAAGCCATAACGAATCGCACGACGTAAAATACGACGAATCACATAACCCGCTCCGGTATTGGATGGTAACTGACCGTCGGCAATGGCAAAAGCTACGGCACGCACGTGATCCACTATTACCCGAATGGCAATATTGATTTTATTTTGTTCTTCAGAAATCGATTTGATTTCGTTGGAGGTATATTTCAATCCGGTGATATTTTCCACTTTTTGGATTAATGGTGTAAACACATCGGTATCATAGTTGGAAGTGACACCTTGCATAGCCATACACAAACGCTCAAATCCCATTCCGGTATCAACGTGTTGAGCAGGTAATTTTTCCAATGACCCGTCGGCTTTGCGGTTGAATTCCATGAATACGTTGTTCCAAATCTCTACGACTTGTGGATGGTCGGCGTTCACCAAACTACGACCTGAAACCGCTGCACGTTCGGCGTCCGTACGTAAATCGATATGGATTTCGGAGCAGGGTCCGCACGGTCCTTGATCACCCATTTCCCAGAAATTATCTTTTTTATTACCGAGAATAATGCGGTCTTCAGACACATATTGTTTCCAAATATCGAAGGCTTCTTGGTCAAAAGGTACATTCTCAGAAGGGTTTCCTTCAAATACAGAAACGTACAAACGATCCTTATCCAACTTCAAGACTTCGGTTAAGAATTCCCAAGCCCAAGCCAAGGCTTCTTTTTTGAAATAATCACCAAACGACCAGTTCCCCAACATTTCAAACATGGTGTGGTGGTAGGTATCAAACCCTACATCTTCAAGGTCATTGTGTTTTCCCGAAACGCGAAGACATTTTTGGGTATCTGCGATGCGCTGACTTTTTGGCGTTCCGTTACCCAGAAAAAATTCCTTGAATTGCGCCATCCCTGAGTTATTGAACATCAAAGTTGGGTCATCTTTCAACACGATAGGTGCAGAAGGTACAATTAAGTGATTTTTGCTTTCAAAAAATTGGAGATACGCTTTACGAATGTCCTGAGATTTCATGTAATATGGTATAAAGTTGATTTGTAAACAGTTTTTAGCTGAAGCAAACGTTTATAAACTGATACTCCTTTATAGAATAGTAACGTTTTTTTGCAATTTGCCTAGTATTTCGCAGTGGGCTAAAATAAAAAAATAATCAGACTCATTTTACTGATAATCAATTACTCAAGC
This sequence comes from uncultured Flavobacterium sp., assembly GCA_964395965.1. Lineage (GTDB taxonomy): Bacteria > Bacteroidota > Bacteroidia > Flavobacteriales > Flavobacteriaceae > Flavobacterium. Next base: position 18,022 of record CAYNDK010000024.1, on the reverse strand, counting down.
AAGGTCAGCGAACAATTTTCAGGTTTGTGCGAAACATTTCTTAGATTTGTTCGTATAACCACCGTCTGCGGTAGCCGGCACAAAAATAGTAAATTACCTGATGTCTAAGAAAGTAAAATATTATTATGATTCAGAGAGTTTGGCCTATCGTAAGATAAAGTCAAAAAAACGTACCAAGGTGGGGTACGCTCTATTGTTTCTAGCGGCATCGGCGTTGTTTGGATTTTTGAGTTTTGTAATCTTGATGAACACCTCCTATTTTGAAACACCAAAAGACAAAATATTACGGAGAGAAATCGATAATATGAAAATCAGTTATTCGATTTTAAACAAGAAAATTGAGCAATTGGATGCAGTTTTGGCGAATATTGAGGACCGCGATAATAATTTATATCGGGTATATTTTAATGCCAATCCGATTGCAATGGAAAAACGCAGAGCGGGAATTATTACCCAAGATCGTTACCGAGAATTGGAAGGTTACAATAATTCCGATTTGGTTATTAATACCCACAAAAAAGTAGATGTAATCAGCAAAGCCCTAACCCTACAATCCAAGTCATTGGATGAAATATTGAAAATGGCAAAGGCAAAAGGCAAGTTGCTGGCCTCAATTCCGGCCATCCAACCAGTGAAAAATGAAGATTTAAAACATATGGCTTCGGGATTTGGGTACCGTAGTGACCCGTTTACCAAAGCACGTAAAATGCACGAAGGTATGGATTTTACGGCCCGAACAGGCACCCCGATTTATGCAACTGGTGATGGCGTGGTGAAACGTGCGGACAACAGTTTGTCGGGATTCGGAAACCACATTGAAATCAGTCACGGCTATGGCTACCTCACGTTGTATGCCCATTTGAGCAAATACAAAGTGCGACCCGGCCAACGCGTCAAACGTGGTGATATCATTGGCTATGTAGGTAGCACGGGACGCAGTGAAGCACCGCATTTGCATTATGAAGTGCACAAAGGCGGGAAACCCGTGAATCCGATTAATTTTTATTATGGCAATATTTCGGCGGCAGAATATGTGGTGATTTCGAAAATTGCAAATCAAGAAAACCAATCACTCGACTAGGTTGAGTAAAAAAATAAACGCAGTATGCACATTGAATTATCAAAAGACAAATTGTATTTCAGCATTGGAGAAGTGGCCAAGGCTTTTGGGGTGAATGCCTCTTTGATCCGTTTTTGGGATAAAGAATTTGACATTTTAAAACCCAAAAAAAATGCGAAAGGCAACCGCATGTTTACGCAGGAGGATGTTAAAAATCTACAATTGATTTACCATTTGGTGAAAGAACGCGGATTTACGTTGGAAGGCGCTAAAACCCATTTGAAAGAAAAACAGAAAAAGACCTTAGACAAATTTGAGATCATTGCCAAATTGGAAGGTGTAAAATCAGAATTAACCAAAATCAAAAACGGATTATAAAATGAAAAATTTAGTAGTAATTGGCTTTATCGGATCGTATCTATTTTCCTTGTTGGGCGTATATTCATTAGTGAATGGATATGAACATGCCGCAAAATTAATGGTTTTAGGAGCCTTATGCTATGCTACTTTCATAATCAAAGCCATCCTTGAAATTTCGAGTTCCAAAAATGAAGGGGTCAACAAATTCATTTGGATTCTTGGCTTGATTTTTATGGGATCCATTGTAGGCTTTTTATATATCATTGCTGGCAGAAAACGATTTGTGCAAAACGCGTAACAAGAACTTGAAACGTTCGTCTAATTGAAAAATAAATTAAAAAAATAGAACCATGACAAATATGAAAAAATGGATTGTTCCGATAATCCTTGTAGTGTTAATCCTTTTCGGAATTGGATCGTATAACGGTTTAGTAGGCAAAGAAGCCGATGCGAAAACCGCTTGGTCGAATGTGGAAAGTGCGTACCAACGCCGAAATGACTTAATTGGTAATTTGGTAAAAACCGTTCAAGGAGCGGCAGATTTTGAGAAATCGACCTTAGAGGCTGTGGTAAATGCGCGTGCGAAAGCGACGGCGGTAACCATTGACCCAAGCAACATTTCTCCGGATCAATTGGCGCAATTCCAACAAGCCCAAGCAGGAGTTTCCAGTACACTTTCTCGTTTATTAGTGAGTGTAGAAAAATACCCTGAGTTGAAAGCTACGGATAACTTCAAAGAATTACAATCCCAATTGGAAGGCACAGAAAACCGTATCAATGTGGCGCGTGATCGTTACAATGAAGCTGTAAATAACTATGACATAAAGTCCAAATCCTTTCCAAGTGTGTTTTTCGCTAAACTATTTGGCTTTAAAGAAATGGCTCGTTTCCAAGCCGAAGAAGGTGCAGAAAAAGCTCCTGAGGTAAACTTCGATTTCAACAGTAAAAAATAAGTTTGACGCATGTCAACGGTAGAACAATTTTTAACTCCCGAAGAAGAAAAAGCAGTCGTGGCTGCGATTCAAGACGCGGAAAAAGCGACTTCGGGAGAAATTCGTGTGCATTTGGAGAAAACCTTAGATAAAGTCGCCATGGAGCGGGCTTTGGAAGTGTTTCACCAATTGAACATGGCAGCAACAGCGCAACGCAACGGTGTATTGATTTATGTGGCTGTAGAGAGTCGGCAGTTTACCATTTGTGGTGACCAAGGCATTCATGAAAAAGTGACCGCTAATTTTTGGGATGCCACCAAAGAAGTGATGCAAAATTATTTCCGTCAAGGTGAAAATTGCAAAGCCTTATGTGAAGGCATTCGCTTGGCGGGAGAACAACTGAAAAGTTATTTTCCCTATCAAGATGACGATATTGATGAATTGAGTAATGAAATTTCAAAAGGATGATTCGAATTGTATTTAAATTAGCACAACTGCTCCTTTTAACGGCCTTCTTACTCCTCCATCAATTAGGCATAGCCCAAGCGGAAATTCCTGAGAAACCTTCTTTTATACCTCCGATTATTGACAGCACACAAACCTTGTCGAAATCGCAGTTGGAGGATTTGTACCAAAAATTAAAAGTCTATTCCGATAGCACCTCTACCGAACTCTTTGTGATGGTCGTCAATACCACACAAGGTGAGGATGTAGCGCGCTATGCTACGGATTTGGGGCATAAATGGAAAATCGGGCAAAAAGGGAAAGACAATGGTGTGGTACTTCTTGTAGCCTTAGAAGATCGCAAAATGAATATTGCATCGGGTTACGGCACAGAACATTTGTTGACCGACGCGATGTGTCGGCGCATCATTGAAAACGACATCAAACCCTATTTCAAAGCCGGTGATTATTACGGCGGAATCGATGCGGGGACGAATGCTATTTTCAAAGTATTAAAAGGCGAATACAAAAACGATCGTAAAGGTGGAAAAGGGAAATTATTGGGGGCAGGAATCTTCGTGCTGCTTCTTATTGTCTTTATCATCATCATTGCAATTGCTTCGAAAAACAAACGCGGTGGCGGTGGTCGTGGCGGTAATGGTTTTTCTGGTTCTGACCTAGCCGAAATCATCATATTAAGCAGCTTAGGACGAGGAGGTTCTGGCGGAAGCTGGGGCGGCGGTTCCTCTTCTGGCGGAGGCTGGGGCGGCTTTGGCGGCGGTGGCGGCTTTGGTGGCGGTGGAGCTAGCGGTAGTTGGTAGGGTTGCAGGGATCAGGGATCAGTAATCAGGAATCAGTAATCAGGAATCAGTAATCAGGAATCAGGAATCAGGAATCAGGAATTAGTAATCAGTAATTAGGGATCAATATCCATTTTTTGACTTAAACTTATTTTTCAAATGCCTTCAAAAATCAAGAACTATACTTTACTTTTTATTTGCTTATTTTCCTTTTTTTTCAATAACTGTATTGGACAAGAACTCGATAAAAAAGTTGAATTACAAAGAAGTATTCAAGAACTTACTCAATTAATAGAAAAGGAAAACACGTATGATAATTACTTCTTAAGAGGAACCTATCACTTTACTTTAGGGAATCTTATTGTGGCTGAAGAGGACATGCACACAAGTTTAGAACTGAATCCCAATGCGGATGAACCTCATTTATATTTAGGGATGATTGCTTCTAAAAAAAGTCAGTTCAAACAAGCTATTAATTACTTTAATTTGTTTTTAGAACACAAACCCGATTCTTTTATTGGTCATGAAAATAGAGGTTTTGCCTATATTCAAATCAATAACTTTCAAAAAGCAGAAGAAGATATTAATTTTTGTCTTGATCATAAACCTAAAAACATCAATTCTTTACTGTACAAAGGAATTATTTTATTAAATACGAATAACGCAAGAGAAGCGCTTGCCTATTTTAATGAAGTACTGCTTTCTGAAAAAAATAATGTGATGGCGATTGAGAATCGCGCTTTTTGCAAATCGGCTTTAGGTCAAAACGCATTAGCTGATTTCAATTCACTTTGTAGTTTAGCCCCTACTAATGGACACTATTTCTACAACAGAGCCATCTACCTTATCAATTCAAAATTAAAAGGAGACTATTGTAGCGATTTGAAAAAAGCAATAAGTTTAGGTGTAGATGAAGCAAAAAAAATACTTCTAACAAACTGTAAATAAAAAAAGGCGGAAATTTAACTTCCGCCTTTTATTTTTCTATTAATACATCATAAACCGTCTACTTTCTTTCTTCTCTCCATTCCCAAACTTATCCAATTTATAAGTCAGAGAAAACATAACGTATCGTTTAAGCACTACATTTTGTTCGTCGCGTATGGTTGTAGCGGTAATGGTTCGCGTAGCATTTTGATTTTGATTCAACACATCATATACCTTAACCTTGGCTGTGAAACGTTTATTGTAAAAACTATAGGCCAAACTTGTATTCCATAAGTAGAAATCCTTTTTAAATCCGTCTGCGATATTAGAATTGTATGTATATCCAAAATCATTTCCAAACACCCAATTTTTGGGCCAAAACACGGTTGTTTGAAGATTTAAACGGTGTAAATAATTGTTAGCCGTAGTGACCACATAATTGGTGTAATCGGTCATATTACGTGTATATTGATAACTTGGATTTATGATTAATTTTTCTCCTAGTTCGTAGGTAAAACTAACTCTTGGATTCAAACTTAATGTTTGGGCTTCAAACATTTTTGCGTCTGTAAAACCTTTGCTCACATTATAATTGGTAGTCATTCGAAGTTCATAGCGAAACTTATTATTTTCTTTTTTGATACTTTTATTCCAATAAAACGACAACCAAGTTCCGAAATTCCCATCTACATTTGTGTAAGTCGTGGTGCGTTTTCGATTGGCATCATAGGTTGTAGATGCAACAATTTGATTGGAATAATAATTCCCTCCCGTATACATCCCATAACCTGAACGCGTTGCATAATCATAATTACGATATGAAATGTAGGTATTATGGGTGCGAGTTGCTTCTAAATTAGGATTACCAATAAAGGTATTGAGTGGATTTGCCAAATCTTCAACCGGCAATAATTGATTAGCGGCTGGCAAACTATTATCATAATTATAACTAATCCAAACACTTTTCGATTTGGTAAAACGAATACTCAAATACGATTCTATGGTAGGAATGAAATAATTTTTCTGTACTTGGGTGTTAAGTCCTAAATAATCTACACCAGTTGTTAACTTTGACCATTGTGGTCCAATATTAAAATTAAAATTTACAATTGATTTTTCCAAACTTAAACCGATTGTAGGACGGATAATTTGTCGCTTGGATTGGTAGGCATTATTTAAGTTGGGATTGGAATCGGTGTAATCTTGAGTTGCAGTATCATATTCAAAGGAACTTCGCCCGTTGGAGTCATTTGCAAATTCCTGATACATTGTTGTCTTTAGTCGCAATGAATCTTTAATAGGTTCGTAAAAACTGATATCATACGAATAAGAATTCGATTTACTTGCAGTAGTATTCCGTTGATTTCGCAGATCATCGGGTTGTCCATTTTGATAAAATACGGTACGCGAATTAATAAAATTTGCACTGGATTCTTTTTGATGTTGGTTGCTAAAAACAACACTTACAAATCGTCCTTTTCTTTTGAATGATTTCGTGAAAGTGAGATTATTTTCAAAATTATCCGAATTGTTTTCGGTATAACTCGCCGAAGTACTTTCATTTAACAGTTGCGTTAATTCATCCCGCGACTGTTGGCGTGAATTGGATGTATTCTGCCCCAATGACCGTGACCATTTCGGTTCGATAATAAAACTCGCAGTCGAATCAATAACAAATTCAAAATCACCACTTGCATTGTGAGCAGTAGCTGAATTTTTATAGTTTGACGAGGACTCCGTTTCATAATTCCCTGAAGGCAAGAAATTGGTTTGCTTGGTTCTATTTTCATTACGTGTTTGCAAATCATTAAAAAAGTAACTCATTGACAACGGACTTTTTTTCAATAATTCATCTGCGTAATTGACCCCTGTTAGATTAGAATGGGTTATACCATTATTCCCCCCAAAACGCCGGCCATTTATTGAAAAAGCCCCATTATCGCTCATCCATACCGAAGTATTTCGCCCTCCTCCCATGTTATCAAAAATTTCATCCATAGAAAAACCCGAGGCATTGATATTGTTGGAGGATGCAAGAATACTTACCTTACGTTTATTATTAAAATAATTAATCAAAGCACTGCTTTCATAGCGTTTATCACTTCCCCCTCCGGCCATGATTTTTCCAAAAAGACCTTTATTCTTTTTCTCATCAATGGTTAAATTGATACTGGCATTGTTGGATGCAGCAGTGGAACCCGTTTTTTGTTCCTCTTTTGTTTTTGTATCGGTCACTTGAACCTTATTAATAATATTTGAAGGTAGATTTTGCAAGGCTACTTTTCCATCTTTATCAAAGAAGGGTTTACCGTTGACAAGAATTTGGTTAACTTCTTTTCCATTTACCGTAATTTTACCTTCTGCATCTATTTCTACACCAGGCAATTGTTTCAAAAGTGATTCTACATTTGAATCGGGTCGAATTTTAAAAGAGGCTGCATTAAACTCAAGGGTATCTTTTTTGATTCGAATAGGTGGTGTATCATTTTTAACTACTACCTCGTCCAAAGTGTTTATGGCTGATTTTAGTGCGATTGTACCTAAATCAATTTCTTTTGTGAATTCTTTGATTTCAATTTTATAATCTTGATACGTCACAAAAGAAACCTTGAAAATTACAGGTTGGTTGGATTTTTTGACTTTAAAATCAAATTGTCCTAATTTGTTAGTAATCGAATATTCAATTACGGTAGAATCTTTGGGATTACTCAAATAGACCGTTGCAGATTCGATGGGAAGTTTGGATTCGTCATCAATGACTTTTCCTTTAATTTGAATTGTTTTTTGTGCCAATAAAAATGAAGAACAAAATAACAGGAACAGGGTAATACTTTTTCTAGGCATAAATAAGGGTTAGTTTGTAGAAAAACTGCGAATATGACAAAATATTGTCGTGTGACCTACTGTACTATAAAATTTAACATAAATAAAAAACCCGGAAACAATCCGGGTTTTATTTTAATTTGAATAAAGTCTTACTTTAAAACTTTCAACGATTCAGTTGCATAGTTATTTGTTGGATCTAACGCTAACGTTTTATTCAACAACTCTTTTGCTTTTGCTTTATCAGAAGTTGCAAAGAAGGAAGCCATATTATTGTATGCTTCAGTTATTTTCGTTTTATTTTTAGTAACTTCTTCAGGACCTTTTGCACTAATCAAATCAACATACTTTTGATATTGCGCTGTCATAACATCGTCTTTAGCCATCACACTATTGATTCGTGCTTTGTATAAATAAGCTTCAGGATAATCTGGTTTTGCTGCAATCACGTTGTCCATTGCTTTGTCGGCATTAGTTAAAGCAACCATATCAGCTGTTTTAGCATCTTTACCACGATTTACAGTATGCACACACAAACCGTAATAAATATTGTCTTCAAAGAAATTCTTAGACGTTGTATTCAAGATTGCTGCTTCAAAAATACCAGCAGCTACTCCATAAACTTTCTGTCCAAAATAAGCTTTCCCGATTTCATTTAACCCATTGGCTAAATTCATATCCATTTCAACTCCTTTTTTCAATGAAGTTAATCCTTCATTGTAAAGTGTTGCATCAATCGTTTTACCATCGGCACCAATTGATTTCTTGATTTTTGCTAAGCCTAAGAAGTAATAATCTCCTCCGATGATTTTAGTTCCTTTCGCAATAAAATCTGTCAAAGCTTTGATTGACTCATCGGTATTTCCATTTTCATAGGCTGCATAACCTAAATAACGAAGAATACGAGGATTTACATTATCCAACTTTTTCATCTCTTGCGCTTCAGCTTCTAACGCTTTATAATCGCGTGCCAAAATTAAAAAGTCGGCATGACGCATACGAGAAGACAGCGAATAATCCGTCATTGACATATACTTTTCATAATTAGCCAATGCTTTGGTAATATTCTCTTTATAAGTTGCTGGTTTATTGTTTGCCCATAAATAATACGTTTCAGCTAATTCACGATAAACAGGTCCATAGTTTGGATTTATCGCGATTACTTCGTCATATTTTTTAATCGACTCAACATAGGCTTTTGCTCCTTTTAAAAGAACACCTTCTTGCATTTTTGCACGGAGGATAGAATTATCAGTATTGTAGGCATCACGATAAGCCGCGTAAGCATCATTTTGATTTTTCAAACCATAATAAGCATCTCCTGTAGCCAACTTTACATAGGGATCGTTAGGATTTGCCAATTTGGCTTTTTCTAAAATTGCTAAAGCAGCCTGGTAATCCGGTTTATCTGCATTCATATAAGCTTGAGCAATATAAACATACTCCTCCACTTCTTTTTTACGCATCCCTTGTGTTGCCAAGTCAAATTTAGCTTTTGCTGCAGCTGCATTTCCAGCTTCTAATTCCAACTGACCTAAACCGATATTATTAAACTTACCGCCTTCTGTAGCTGTAAGACCTTTATCAAAAATAATTTTTGCTGAATCTTCGACACTCTGCTTTAAGTAAACATTTCCTAATAAGAAAGCAGCTTTACCATCTGCAGGTTTTGTCTTTATGATAGATTTCAAAATAGATTTTGCCTTATCATATTGTTCAGCATCTATTGCTTTTTTGGCCTGCTCTAGATCTTGAGCCTGCACCATCGCACTTGCGGAAAGTAAAGCAACGCTGAAAAATTTAATCTTGCTCATTGTATTTAAAATTTAATTTTATGTTTTTAGATTTTATTTCGGGTAACAATTTTACGTCCGGGATCCCGAACCGGGGCAATTCCGGACTTCAAAACAATTCGTTGTCCTTTATCGCCTGCTATGAATGACGCGAAACCAATTCCGAGTCCTTCATAACCTTGACAATTGATGATATACAAAACACGTGCCAAAGGATAATTGTTGGTTCCGATGCGTTCTTGAGTTGGGTAACTAAACCCTCCTTTATCTCCTTTGACAGCTAGTTCATGTACTTTTGCAACATGGGGAGCGAGCTCAGCAGCAGGTTCAAACAACCAATTACTACCTACTACACCTACCATCCCTTCATGTTCGGCCACATACTTAATGACCTCTTGACTATTTTTCATCGAATATACTCCGTCTTTAGGAAATTCTTGAATGGATGCCTTTTCCATCATATAGCGTACACTTGCAGCATTTGGATTATCAAAAACTACACCTTTGAACGCTTTATTCTTTCCTTGTAAAAAAGTGATTAAATCACTTAATACAATTGTACTGTCTGTTTCTCTGTTGTTTCGAATAAGTGCCAAACCATCCAATGCAAATGCTGTGGTGCGCGGCACTATTTTATGTGATTTGAAAAAAGCGACTTCTTCAGTAGTTAATTTTCGTGACAAAATAGCTATACCCGATTTTTGTTGGGAAAGTTTTTGAATCACTTCTTTTTCTGAAAGAGGAATCACATTCAATTTTGCTTCATACGTTGTTTGAAAAACAAGCTGTTGATCTTGCACAATAGGCAACAGTGATTCATCAGTAAAAATTGTTGTTTCACCTCGTAAAATAGTGTCCTTCTCTAGCTTACCTTGTTTTTGATTACAAGAAAAAGCAATTCCGACCCCAATAACTGTACACAAAAAGAATACAGGAGTAAGCGCGAAAAGATTTGATATTTTACTAGGTCTCTTCTTCATTTGAGGAGGTATTAAAAAAACGGATGAACCTAAAAAAAGCATAGAGAATAATTAATCCTCCAAATAACAACCGTTGGTTGTAGGTTAATTCTAAAGGAATTTGCTTCCAGAAAATGATCATTAAGCCTAATGTTAAATAAATCAAAAAAGACAGAATTCCTATAAATAGAAGAAATCGCTCTTTAAGCGATTTCTTCTTATAGTTTGTAACGAAATTATCAAACATATATTATTCTTCCGGAGTTTCAATTTTGATAGGAATCATGTATGAACAACGTACTTTTTTTCCGTTTTGTTCTGCAGGAGTCCAACGTGGACTCTTACGCAATACACGTTCAGCTTCTTTTCCAGTTCCATAACCGATGTCGCGTACAACTTTGATATCTGTTAATGAACCGTCTTTTTCCACTACGAATTGAACAAATACTTGACCTTTAAGTCCAGGCTCTTCAGGTGCAACATAATTGTTTTTGATAAAATTGTAAAACTTGTTGATACCTCCAGGGAATTCTGGTTTCTGCTCAATACCTGCTGAGTTGTAAATGGTATTATCCTCTTCTACAACTTCTTGATGAGCTGGACCATTTCCAGGTGGCTCTAAGCGTAATTCAGCATTAGGATCCCCTTTGATATCTTCTTTACCTAAGTTTTTATCTTTGATATCTTCCACTTTTGGTGGTTCTTCCGTAACCTCATCTGTTTTTGCCACTACAGGCTTCACAAATTTCACCTGATCCACTTTTGGTGGTGGTGGCGGTGGTGGCGGAAGATTCTCCTTTGGTTTCTCTTCTTTAGGTGGCAATTTTACCGTTGTAATTTTTGTATCAATGGTTGCACTTTCATCATCGGTAACTGAACCAATAAGCTCAGCAATCTTTGGTGTTGCTACTGCCACAGAAAATATCAAAGCACCAATAAAAAATGCTTTTAAATTGGTATTTCTGTCTTTCAAACGTAAATCGTAAGCACCATAACTCTTGTTACGTCCTTCGAAAACGATGTCCAACCATTGTTTTTTTAACAAGTCTAGTTTCATACGTTATAAATTTTGTACTACAAGAGTGGTTATTACTTATTTAACTTTTCTGCCAATGCCTTTTCTTCTGGAGAAAAGTCATTTACAATCGCATAGGTAGGCACCGAACAAATCGCCATTTCATCCAAAATATCAACTAAGTTTTTATAAGAAGCCTTAGCCGTTGGTTTGATGATTACGATTAATCCTTTGTCTTTATTTCCTGTAACCTGAGGAACAGAAGCTACCCGTTTTAAAATCTCTTTACGAATTCCTTCACGTCCATGGGTAGTCTGTGTCGGTTTTCCTCCTGGTTCTGGAGTTGCAAGTAATCCATGAAACCATTCGATTTTATCGTTAGCCCCTAAGATGATTGTCATCGTACGACGTTGGTCTACTTTGATTTCTGTATTATCCTTTGGGTTATCTTCTTTATCAGGCAATCCCAGATCCATTGCCTGAGGTTTCGACAAGGTGGTTGTCAACATAAAGAACGTGATCAAAAGGAACGCCAAGTCCACCATAGCCGTTAAGTCTACTTTGGAATTTTGTTTTTTACTGCGAACCTTGCCCCCGCCTTTCTTGCCACCACCGTCGTTGGTATTTAATTCAGCCATTTCTTCTTGGGATTAATAGTTTTTACCTCTTAAACCGGTTACTAAGCTAAAGCTATTCACCTTTTGTTTCTGAAGCTCATCCATAATTTGTTTCACTTTTGGATATTGCTCTTTCGCATCGCCTTTAATTGCAAAATTCAATTGTTCTTGTTGAACTTCAATATTTGCTTGACGTGAAGTATAAATCCAGTCTTTCAACTGATTATTCTTATTACCATCTAGTGTATCGTGAGGAATACCGGGTTGTACTCCCTTTTTGTTACGATCAGCCCCTTTCATAGCGATAACTTGCTTTAATGCTTCTATTGGAGCACCAAATTCTTCAATCAATGCGAACTCTTCTTTTTCTTTGTCGCTGAATTGAATTTTGTACATATCACCCATTAATTCAAGAGCTCTTTTGCGAACTTCTCTACCTTTGAGACCGTAGAACACTTTATCTCCATCACCAATCGTAATAACTGCCAAATTATCTTCAGGCAATTTAGATTGAACGGTTGAGTTTGGTGTTTCAACGGGAAGCGGTTCCGGATTTTTAGCGGTAGCCGTAAGGATAAAGAACGTAAGCAAAAGGAACGCAACGTCACACATCGCCGTCATATCAATAGACGCCGCTTTTTTGGACATTTTTACTTTTGCCATAATTACTTCTTTTTGATTAATTGGTTACGCTAAAAATTATTTTAAGCTTCCTTTCATTTTACGGTATTGGTTCACGATAGCAGTACCTGCCTCGTCAATCGAATACGTAAGGGTATCAATTTTAGAAGTAAATAAGTTATAAGTAACGATTGCTAATGCAGAAGTTGAGATACCTGTAGCAGTGTTGATCAATGCTTCAGAAATACCGTTTGCCAACATCGCTTGGTCAGGAGTACCTGCTGTTGCTAATGCACCGAACGCTTTAATCATACCAGTTACTGTACCTAAAAGACCTGCTAATGTTCCTAAAGAAACTAAAGTCGATAAGATTGTCATGTTTTTCTCTAACATTGGCATCTCTAAAGAAGTAGCTTCTTCAATTTCTTTGTGAATCATTTCAGCTGCTTCTTCCGAGCTAAAACCTTCTTTTTTAACATCTTGATACTTAACTAAAGCAGCACGAATAGCATTAGCTACTGAACCTTGTTGTTTGTCACATGCAGCGATAGCGTCATCGATGTTACCTTGTGCAATGTTTGCTTGAACTTGTCTTAAGTAAGTATCTAAACTACCTTTACCAGATGCTTTAGAAATCACGAAAAATCTTTCGAATGAGAAGGTAATTACCATCAACAATAATCCCATAAGTACAGGTACAATAGGACCTCCTTTATAAACCATTGCTAAGTAGTTACCTGGTAGTGGGTGACCTTCATTTGTCCCGCCTTCAAAGTTAGAACCAGCACCCATGATGAAGTTCCATACCAACCATCCTACGAAGATACATAATACAATTACGATAGCGGAGAAATAGTTACCGCCGTTTGACCCATTTGCGTTTTTTGCGTTTGCCATTTTTTAAAAATTTTTAAGTTTTTAATAATTTATAAGCTATTAGTTGTAAATAAACTTGAATTGGAGCAAATTTAATTTTTTAGTTCAAAAAAAAAAACTTTTTTGGTCTTTTATAACATTCTCTCAAATCACACCCTTCAGTGCGAGAAACTTGACTAAATCTGCCGATTTTCTAAAGATTCACTAATATTTGTGCTAATAATTTTGCGCTTAACCTTAAGTTAACATTGTTAAAACGATTCGATATTCCTCTTTATTATTTAAAAGAGCCTTTTTTTCATAAAAGGGTTGGATTACAAATAAAAAAATAATTAAAAAATCGAATTTCACTCACCGTAATATTGTAGTAAATTAGCCCAATATTCAAAATAAAACTTGTTATGAATTCATCCACTTTATTCGCTACAAAAATTCAAGAAGGTTATTCCTTTAAAGGTGGTAAATTGTTGCTGGGAGCCGCTCTATTAAACGGTCAAATTATTCCAGAAGCTAAAATTGAAATTCCGTTACGCACCATGAACCGTCACGGATTGATTGCTGGCGCTACGGGAACGGGAAAAACAAAAACGATACAAGTACTCTCTGAACAACTCTCTTCACAAGGAATTCCGGTGTTGATGATGGACATTAAAGGGGATTTTTCGGGGATTGCACAACCTGGAACGGAGCAATCTTTTATAACTGAACGCCACAGTAAAATTGGAATCCCATATTCACCCAATGGCTTCCCTGTAGAATTAATGAGTCTATCAGCTCAAGAAGGTGTTCGACTTCGGGCAACGGTATCTGAATTTGGCCCGGTTTTGTTTTCGCGTATTCTTTCATTGAATGATACACAAGCGGGCGTCATGGCTGTTATTTTTAAATTTTGTGACGATCAAAAAATGCCTTTGTTGGATTTAAAAGACATTAAAAAGGTACTCAATTATATTACAGAAGAAGGAAAAGAAGTTATCGCTGCCAATTACGGCAAAATTTCAACGGCAACTACTGGAACCATCTTGCGAAAAATCATTGAATTGGAACAACAAGGAGGCGATATTTTCTTTGGAGAATTGTCTTTCGAAATTGAAGATTTGATGCGAATTGATGAAAATGGAAAAGGATATGTCAATATTATTCGGCTAACCGACATACAAGATAAACCCAAATTGTTTTCGACATTCATGCTAAGTTTATTGGCTGAAATCTATCAAAAAATGCCCGAACGCGGCGATGTTGATCAACCCGAATTGGTCGTATTTATTGATGAAGCACATTTACTCTTTGATGAAGCGAGCGATGCCCTTTTGGACCAAATTGAAACCATTATCAAATTGATTCGCTCCAAAGGGATTGGTATTTACTTCATCACCCAAAATCCAATGGATATTCCCAAAGGGATATTGGCGCAATTGGGATTAAAAATCCAACATGCATTACGGGCGTTTACCGCAAACGATCGCAAAGCTATTAAGGAAACTGCTGAAAATTATCCCGAAACTGAATTTTATAACACGGAAGAACTACTAACTTCCCTTGGAATCGGGGAAGCCTTGGTAACGGCATTAAACGAAAAAGGGATACCCACTCCGCTTGCCGCTACGGTACTACGTGCGCCTGAGAGTCGGATGAATATTCTCGAACCCCATGAAATTGATGATGTCAACCAACGCTCTAAGTTGGTGAAAAAGTACCAAGAAAATTTGGATCGGGAGAGCGCTTATGAATTGCTCACGCAAAAAATTGAATCGGCTTACACTGCTCCGGCAACTCCTGAAGTTGAAGAAAAAGAAGAACAAGGGCCTTCTATGGGGGAAACCATCGGGAAATCGGTAGTAAAAGTAGTAACGAGTGCGAGTTTCATTCGTGGGGTTTTTGGTGTTTTAAGTAAATTAATGAAATAATGAAAAGTATCATCACAATTGGTTTATTGGTTTTATCCAATATTTTTATGACGCTGGCTTGGTACGGTCATTTAAAATTCAAAGAATTGAAATGGTTTGAAAACGCTGGATTGATAACTATCGTTTTGCTCAGTTGGGGCATGGCCTTTTTTGAATATTGCTTTCAAGTGCCTGCGAATAAAATAGGCTATGAAGGCAACGGCGGCCCTTTTTCACTGCTGCAATTGAAAGTGATACAAGAAGTAATCACGTTGGTCATTTTTGTCATCTTTTCACTTTTATTCTTCAAAAATGAAAGTTTGCGTTGGAATCATTTGGTGGGTTTTACGTTTTTGATTTTGGCTGTGTATTTTATATTTAAAAAATAAATACTCAATCAAGCTTGGTATTGAATAATCAAAACTAGCAATTGAATCTATTACGACTTTTTATGTAGACGTTTTTTCTACATTTGAAACTAATAAATCAATGCCTTATGAAAAAAATTATCTTCTTTCTTTGTTTATTATCATTTAGTTTAACAACCCAAGCTCAAATCGTATCAATTCCAGATACCACATTGAAATATTATTTATTAAATCCAAGTGGTTCCAATCCCATCATAGATACTAACGGTGACAATGAAATTCAAGTAAGTGAAGCTCAAGCAGTAACCGAACTTACTTTATTTGCGCAAAGCATTACCGATTTCACTGGAATAGAGGCGTTTGTGAATTTAAACAAACTAACTTTGTTTTCTTATACAGGAACAACTTTTTCGCCTTTTACCACTTTACCGGCTTTACAAGAACTCACATTGATGAGCCATAATGCTACTAGCGCTCAGTTTCTACCGCAGTTTGTCAATTTAAAAAAATTAATTGTTGATTTATCAACACCAGTTACGCAACTTAATTTTAATTCCAACCCTTCAATCGAGTTTCTTGAAATAAAAAACGACCCTAGCTTATCAACATTATCGATATCCAATTTAACGGCACTAAAAACGCTTTTGATCAGAACTCAGAATTTTTCAACTTTGAATTTAAACGCTAATACAGCTTTAGAAACAGTCGTTTTGGATGGACCAACAGGCAGTTTAACTTCATTGACAATTAACTCATTACAGAATTTAAAATCGATTACAATTCCCGGAGCTTTTTCGTTGCCCTCTATTGCTTTGAATAACAAACCCAATTTGGAATATGTAAATATAGGAAGCTATCTCATTACTACCCTTGATTTAACTGGTACAACGAACCTAAAAGAACTGATTTGCGGCTGTCCAATTAATCAGTTGGATGTTAGTCAGCAGTCCCAATTAATTCGTTTAGACATTCAAAATCAAAATACCCCAACCCAACCTTTAACAACCTTAAATCTTCAAAACAATCCCCTTTTAAAATACCTTACACTTAATAAAGTTGGTCTAACCACTTTAAACGTTTCCAACAATCCGTTACTTGAAGAATTTCAGGTGAGCGACAACAATCTTAGTCAAATCAATCTGTCTCAAAATGGGAATTTAAAAATTGTGAATATTAAAAACAACAGTCAGATTTCTGTTTTCACAACATCCAATTTAACCCAATTAGAACAATTATTCATTTTAGGTAATTCCATTACAAGTTTAGATTTGACGCCGCTTCAACAATTAAAAGTTTTGTATTGTGGTAGTCCATCCATTGCAAATTTGGATTTTTCACAAAACAATCTTTTGGAAAGCTTATCACTTTTCGGATTGCCCTTACAATCATTATCGATATCTAATTTGACTCTTTTAAAATATCTTAGTTTAAATACGATTCCAATTTCCCAGATCGATATAAATGCAAATACTCAATTAACAAATATTTATTTTCAAAATTGCAATAATCTAGAAACTGTGGATATGACTACTCAAGTGGATCCATTCTTTAATAGTTTCTTTTTTAATTGTCAAAATTTAAAAAACATATTGGCTAAAAATGGTGTTTGGAATGCCATCAACATGGTATTAAGTCAGCTCCCCAATTTAATGTATATCTGTGTTGATGATAATGAAGTACAATCGTACCTAAATGCTGTGGGGCCCAATGTGAATGTGAACTCGTATTGTAGCTTTGTGCCTGGAGGTTCCTACAACACTATTCAAGGAACTGTAACTTTGGATATCAACGGAAATGGGTGTGAAACTACAGATATCCATCCCGATTTTATCCGAATTAACCTTACGGATGGATCAACTTCTGGAAGTACATTCACACACAACAATGGATTGTTCAATTTTTATGTTGGACAAGGCACCTACACTTTGACGCCTAGTTTCCAAACCCCCTATTTCACAATTGGATCAAGTTCTCAAAATGTGACTTTTACTGCTGCCAACACACAAATACCGGTCAATTTTTGCATTACTCCTACAGGTGTAAATCCCGATTTAGAAATTTCTATTTTACCTTATTTCCCGGCACGACCAGGCTTTGACGCTGTCTATCGCGTCATTTATGCCAATAAAGGGAATCAAATCATGAACGGCTCCCTAACTTTTAATTTTGATGATTCAGTTATGGATTTCCTAAATGCCAGTGTAAATCCAAACACCATAAATACCGGAGTGTTGACATGGAATTACACGAATTTATTACCATTTGAAACTCGTGAAATTTTGGTTACACTCAATATCAATTCACCAACAGAATCTCCAGCGATAAATATTAATGACCAACTTTCATATACAGCACAAATCACACCGATATCTGGAGATATGAGTACAGAGGACAATCAATTTACGTTTACTGAAACTGTTGTAGGATCCTTTGACCCCAATGATAAAATGTGTTTAGAAGGCAGTACGGTTTCAACGACCAAAATTGGAAACTATCTGCATTATCAAATTCGTTTTCAAAATACCGGAAATGCACCCGCTG
>CAYNDK010000023.1:0-22869 GCA_964395965.1 uncultured Flavobacterium sp. | reverse complement strand
CCTAAAATAAATTCACTCCAATGCATATAAGGCCCATAGAAAAGTACATCATGACTTGGAGAGGGATCGCCTTGATAAAAGGGATGATGCAATCCATAATGGAAAAGCAATTGCGATACTATAAACAGTGATAATGCAGCGATTAGCACCGTTTTAAATGAAAATTTATGATAAATATGATTGATTAAAAATGGGAATGTTGCATAGAAGAAAAACTCCACAGAAACAGACCAACCTGGAAAATTATAACTCATGGCATAGCCAGGAATCCAGGATTGAAGTAAGGTAACCCCAAAAAATGCCTTGAAGATATTTACATCATTTTTTAAAAGAGGCAACGCTATCATCGATAAAAAACCGAGAAGATACACTGGATACACTCGCGCCACTCGATTTTGCATGTATTGGATCCAACCTAATTTTTGGAACGAACCATACGAAACAATCATGATAAAACCGGACAATAAATAAAAATAACTCACGCCCACGCTTAATTTTAAAACTACTTCGGATAAAAATGCACTATCAAATGGAGGAACTTGCCGCGCAAAATGAAAAATAATAATCGTTAATGCAGCAATAAATCTAGTAAATGTGAGTTGTTCGATACGCATATTATCTCTTTATAGCAATTTTAAAAAACACCTTTGTATAGTAATACCTTGTTTTCCAATTGGGAGCATAGGCGATACAATTTTTCAAATTCAAAAGGGCATATTTTTTAGCAACCTTCAGAGCAGCCAAATAGTTTTTGACCGAATATTCAAAAATAATGCGATTCAGAGACTTTTCAACATGTTGTCGCAATTCTTCACGGTCACAATGTCCCATTAAAATTACTTTAATTCGTTTTAAATCGTTAACGTTTTCACCTTTAACCGATTTCATGGAAGTACTGGAATTGGTATGCACCCGATAACACGCTAAGGGTTCGGCGATATATCCAAAAGTGTAATGCTTTGCAATGCGAGCCCACATTTCCCAATCTTCAGTCCATGTTAATGTTGGATTAAAAGTCCCAATTGCCTCATACACCTCTTTTTTCACGGTAATAGATGGGGTTTGAATGTATTGGTCGGCCACTTGAGAGGCAAAGAAATTGGGAATTATTCCTGAATTTTCTTGAAATTTTTTGGCTGTATAAATGATTTCATCCGCACTATTCACTACATAATTTTGTGTATAACAGGCTTTCATTTCAGGATAAAGCGTATACATCTCAAGCATCTTGGAATAAAATCCTGGCAACACAAAATCATCGCCGTGTAGCAAATGAATAATTTCGCCTTTGGCACGTTGTAAGGCTGTTTGAAAGTTTTTTACATGCTTAACATTTTGAGGTTGTTGGTAAAAACCCACACGTCCTTTTCCAACTTCAGCTACTACTTGCTCAGGATGATCAGAGGAACAATCGTCAATAACTTCAATTTGCATGAGTTCGGGACCCAAATCTTGTTCGAGCACCGATTGCAATGTCTTTCGAAGAAATTCCGCACAATTATAGGTGGGAATCATGACCGATATTTTCGGTTGATTTTCCATGATTATTTATTTTTTAATTGGGTATAGCGCATACGAAATTCAAGATTGTATAACTTTCGTCCTAACCATCCTGCTTTTCGTATACTTGATGTTACTATTTTATTTTTAATGCCAACAATTGAGTTTAAATCCGTTTGTTTGAAAGTCCCCTCCATAATTGATTTCCCTTGATAAATTTTAAACGAATAACCAAAGGTTGCCAAATGATAAGCATAGGGTAATGCTTTTGACCGATCTATGGGTAACAAATCTTCTTGATCGATAAGTGCTACGGCTGCATCAACTGATTTCGGAAAATAGGTTGCACCCAATAATGTATAAAAACTCTGTCCTAAACTAATGGATACTTTACCCCAATAGGTTGCTTCTATTCCAACTGTTGAACCAAAAGAGACAACTTTATCAACTTCCAACATTAGCTTATAAGTACTCAATTTTGATTCAGGATGAATAACTGTTACATTTTCATTTTCCAATTGCATTAAATTGGCAATAAAATCGAATGATAATTTTGAATTCGGATGGATGCGGACATAAAAGTGACGATTACTATTGGCCGGAAGTTGACTAAAAATTTCTTGTAAACCCACCAATTGATTGGGAAACAAACCGGCCTCCCAAGTATCCCCTATCGCGATAAATTCATCTTCAGAGGACAAAAAAATACCGACATTATATTTTTCAGGGTTCCAATTTTCGGGCAGTGTCTCTTTTTCTTGATGCGCTACAAAAGAAAACCAACTTTGACTTTTACCTGCCATTCGCTCTTTGTAATAATTTTCAGCCACAGCTGTTTTTTCTTCCAAAGAAATAGAGGTATCCGTCCACGATTCTTGCATAACTGTATTGTAAAACTGCATATCATGGGGTAGAACATTATCATACATCATAAACTTAGTTGGATTGGAACCGCGTTCATGGGTATAAAACGGTATGGAAAGCGCCTGACAAGCTCGCAATAAAGCACGTGTGTAGGCAAAACGACCATTAAAAATAAGCACTAAATCAGGTTGCTCTTGTTGTAAAGAGGTTATAAAAAAATCATACAACTGGATACTACTCGCGTAAAAATCTTGAAAATCACCTGCATATTTTTGAAGCGTTGGGTAGGCATCGCGGTAAATAGACACAACCGATGAGAGAACAGCATAACCAACATCAAAATTATGGTGTTTCAACTGTTTAAATTCGTCAATAGCCAACTCAATATTCAGGTGTGGGGCATTTCCTGAAAATTGAATTGGAATTTCGCGGAAAGGGCGATCAACCAACTGCAATCCCGTTTTACGTTTTAAAATACATTTGGAACAATAGTAAGGATCTTTGTGTGGGTTGCCATCACAACGTTGGAGAATATCATTACATTGGTAACTGATCACTTCTGTAGAAGCGTCGAAATAATGCATGAGTTCCAGTTCTGTTTCCAAATGTGAAGGCCAATTGGAATGAGAATGAAAAAAAGCTACTTTCTTATAGTTGCCTGTAAATTTGAAGGTTTTCATAATTTTCCACTTTGTTTTTCCCAGATTTTCTCGGCTATTAACCAATCCAATTCGGTATCAATATCATGGGATGAAAATTCATCCATGAGGTATTTTTTGACCTTTTGAAAGGCATTAATTGGTTGTTGTTTTAAGGTGGCTACATTAATAATATAAAGGGCACCATTATATTCATAAACGGGTGGGATGTCTTGTCTTCGGGTAAAACCACTCATCTTTGAACGTTGCAACCATCCCTCGTTTGTCTCTTCAAAAAGATTATAATAGGGATTCTGCTTGGATTCTTTAACACTCACCACCATATCCAAATTGGATTCATAAAGTGCCATAGCCTCTCGTATGTGAGCTGCCGTTCGAAATGGTGAAGTAGGTTGTAAAAGCACTACCACATCTGGAGAATACCCTTTTTCTTCAAAAAATTGAACCGCATGTAAAAGGACTTCATAACTTCCTGCTTCGTCTGTGGCAAGTGCCGCTGGACGCAAAAAAGGAATTTTCAAATCATTTATCGCGGCCTTTTCTCGAATTTCTTCAGCATCTGTTGTCACACAAATTATTGAATTATCAAAACATTCCTGCGCTGCAGCTACAGTATGTTGAATCAAGGGGCGTCCACCCAAAATCCGTATGTTTTTTCCTGGAACTCCTTTGGATCCCCCTCGTGCTGGAATTATGACTAAAGGTCTCATCAGAATTTTATTTGGGTGATATCATGTTGCGCCTTACTGAAATCTTCGGGATTTCCTACATCCAACCAATAGCCGGCCAAAGGGTATGAGATTACTTTTTTACCCATTTCAATTAACTTCTCCATTAAATCGGTGGCATTAAAAAAAGTCTCCCTAGGAATTTGAGATAACATTGCCTTTTTCATCAAATAAATTCCTCCATTGGAATAGTAGGTATACGTGGGTTTTTCCTTAAAACTCACGATTTTATTTGCCTCTGACTCTAATACGGCATAAGGTATTCGAACTTGATAAGGAATTGTAACTACAGAAAAATCAGCTTCTTGATTGATAAAGTCAAGATAAAAATGCTCATAATCTAAATTGGTGAGTAGATCAGAATTGGTAATTAAAACATAATCATGAGTCAAATTTTCAATCTGTGCTACCGCACCAATGGTTCCTAAAGGCTGATTTTCCCACAAGTATTCTATATGAATATTTTTGGATGAACCTGTCCCGAAATAATCTTGAATTTGTTCACCTAGATAATTTACCGAAATCCAAAAATCATCTATACCATACAATGCCAAACGATCAAGATTGTGTTCCATTATAGGTTTGTCTCCCACTTTCAATAACGGTTTTGGCGTTGTATCCGTTAGCGGTTTTAATCGTTGTCCTCTTCCGCCTGCCATGATGATAGCATCAATAGGTAAATAGGAACGCATTTCTGAGAGATTAATGACATTCACTACTTTATCTTCTTTATCTAAAACAGGAAGAATTTGAAAATGTCCTTCACGAAAAGCGATAATTTTTTTTAAATCATTTTCACCTTTACGTATATATTTTGGTTGTGGTTGATAAACTGTGGAAATAGGATCATTAATAGTAATTCCTTTAAGCAATGCACGTCGCACATCTCCATCAGTTAAAGCGCCCACAAGTTGTTGCGCATCATTGACTGCAAATAGGATAGCATCTTTACCCAATTCATTGAGTTGTTCCAATGCTTCTTTTAAGTTCGAATGGGCTGGAATAAGATGTTCTCTAATTTTTTTCATTCGCTTTTAGTATTTGAATTATTTGTTGCGCCACATTATTTCCTTGATAACAATTACTACCCGTATAGGTTCCTTTTTTCAAAACTAAACGTGTATTTTCAATAATTGCTGCTGCATCAAATGGGACGTCAATAGTATTTTCGCTTTGTGCTCTTCCCAATTGCCGGTTACCCACATTGATGGTATACTTCCCAAAAGAAGCTGTTTCTACAATTCCACTTGAAGTATTACCAAGCATTACTGCACAATAGTGTATGGCAGAAAAATAATTGTATTTACCAAAATTTTCAACCAATACAATCGACCCATTTGATTGCTGTTCTAATGCTAGTAATGCTTTGCGATAGGCCGACCCCATTGTATCTGCATTGGGCATGGTAACGACTATAGGAATTTCTTTTGCAAGGGTTTCAAGAGCAATTTTCATCGCTACAATATTGTGTTCATTTGCCTCAGGATGCAACGTTTCCGGATGAAATGTAGCTAAGATATAGGGGGATTTAGGCAATAGAAATTGAGATTCTAAATGTTCTCGTGGTATCGGTTTAAAGTTGGATAGCTCATCCAAACTGATAGAACCCAAAGCAAAAACGGGAACAGGATAACCAAAAACTTGTTCAATTCTCTTCTTATACTGTTCAGTTGAAGCAATATGAATTGACGAAGCCAACGTAATTTGATCTCTATAAATATTGTCAATAGCACCCAAGGTTGTCTCTCCTCCAAATAAATGAACAAATCTAACTCGGAATGGAATTCCTGCTTGAACAGCGGCGCTCATTTCATATCGATCACCAAGACACAGCACATAATCGTACTGATGTTGCTGCCAAAAGTCGGCAAACTTCATTACTGTTAATCCATAACTAGTCGCTATTGCATTTGCATCATCTTGTGCCAATACCGTACTTAATTGATGAACAACAGGAAAGGAATAATTTACTATTTCAGCAATAGTATACCCATGAAAAGAGGAAAGATGTGTCCCGAAGGCAATGATTTCCATTTCCATTTGTGCTTCCTCGCGCATGGCTTTCAGCAGCGGAAGGTAAATGCCAAAATCGGCACGTGAACTCGTGAGTATACCTATTTTCATGTTACAATTCTATTTGTTCATCTTCTTGATAATCGCGATGTGCTGTTTGTCCAAGCACTTCAAACCAGCGCATTGGTGATATACCGTTACCTGGGCGTTTGGTAATTAAATTATCAGCAGTAAATACAGTACCCGCTGGAATATAGGTTCGGGCAACAATACTTTTACGAGCAATACTTATATTTTTTTGTTCAGAAGGAGAAGGCTGTTTAATTCCGTCACCAGCCATCGCTTTTTCAATATTGCGAATAGCTTGAGTCATGGCAATCAATTCGTGGGGTTCTAAAGAAGCACGATGATCGGGACCTTCCATATTTTTATCCAACGTAAAATGTTTTTCAATAACCGTTGCGCCTAACGCTACAGCCGCAATTGGCACTTCTATCCCGAGGGTATGATCAGAATATCCAATGGCGGTTCCCATTGTTTTTTGTATCGTCAACATTGCATTTAAATTCACATCTTCCATTGGAGTAGGATATTCGGTATTGCAATGTAAAATGGTAATATTATTTCGTGGAATTCCGGCCTTTTCAAAAACAGCAACTGCTTCTTGGATTTCTGTCATTGTACACATCCCTGTTGAAAGAAGTACTTCATTAAACAACGAAGCGGCTTTGAGTAATAAGGGTAAATTTGTAACTTCACCAGAAGGAATTTTTACCGTTTTCAATCCCAAAGATGCAAGATATTCCATGGATTCTAAATCGAAAGCCGTGGAAAAGAAAGCCACTCCTTTTTGTTTACAATAAGCAATTATAGCCTCATGATCGGAAGTAGAAAGCTCTAACTTCTTAACCATATCAAATTGAGATTCCGATGCATTTGCCGTATTTTCAATTTGATAGGCTGCTTTTTCAGCATTTTTTGAAATGGCCAATTCTGTTTTGAAAGTCTGAAACTTAACATAATCCACTCCAGCAGCTGCAGCGGCATCAATCAACTGAAAAGCCAAATCTAATTGTCCGTTGTGGTTTACTCCTGCTTCGGCAATAATAAGCACTGACATAGGTTAACGATTTAAAGGTTTTGCGGGAACGCCAATCATAACTTGATGATCCGCTATTGATTTGGTGGCTAATGAAGCTGCTCCCAAAATAGCATGGTCGCCAATCACTAAATATTGCAGGACAGTTGCGTTGGTTCCAATTAGATTCCCTGATCCAATTTGCACTCCGCCGCTAATATTTACGCCGGGGTTAAAAACATTCCCATCTTTGATAGTTGTATCATGTCCCACGGTAACGGATAAGTTGAAAATATTAAAAGAACCAATTTGTATATCCACTGTAAAAATACAACCCGCACAAATAATATTGCCATGTCCCATTCCAATTGAGAGTGAATCACCTATAAATGTGGGATGAATCAAATTTGGAAAAGTATAGGCTTTAAATCGTTCTCCTAAAAGTAAAACCAATTTTGGATCACCAATTCCCATGAATAAGGCAACGTTTTCACTTGGTGAAATTTGCGCTAAAAAAGCAGATTCGTCCCATACTTTGACTTCATGATTTCGGACAGTTATCATTGTTTCGTTTGGGTTTTTATCAATAAATCCCCCGAATTGATAATTTGAATCCAAGACTTCTGAAGCGAGAAAATACACTTCTTTGGCAAATCCACCTGATCCTATGATATAATAGTGTTTCATCTTCATTCTATTTTAAATAACACTGCTAGGAATGTTTACGATCCTTGCTTCCAAAAATTCGGCATTGATTTGAGCATCGCGCCAACAATGTTGATACATGGGTAAGCGATACATCAATTGCCAAATGGGACGTGTCATCACTTTCTGAGCGTTGGTTTGCTCCAACAAAGCATCACGTTGTTCTTTATTTTCTGTTTCTACACACATCAACCAATAATTGGCTGTAGTTCCTGCAATTTCCTTTCGAAAACGCATTGATGTTGAGGCAAAAAAATCGGCATAGCGTTGTGCAAGCAATCTTTTACGTTCCAAAAAATAGTCCAGCTGCTCCATTTGCCCTAGCAACAACGCTGCATTTAAATTAGGCATACGAAAATTATACCCCAATTCATCATGAACGTATTCATAGGGATGTGGAACTTTTGCTGTTGTTGTTATATACTTGGCCTTTTCTCCTATTTCTTTTGAAGAAGTTACCAAAGCACCACCCCCACCTGCTGTTATAATTTTATTTCCATTAAATGAAAAAACACCGATGGTTCCAAAACTTCCTGTACTTTTTTCAGCTACAAAACTACCCAAGGATTCAGCGGCATCCTCCACTATAGGAATATGCCATTTTTCACAAAGACGAACTAATTCATGGATACGTACTGGAAATCCAAAAGTATGCATGGGTACACATGCCGCAATGCGTCGACCTGTCTTTTTATTGTAACAGCTATTATCTCTAATTTCGGCAAACTGATCCAAAAAATCGGCTACTGCATTTGGCGACAAGCCCATTGTATCGCGGTCTACATCTAAAAAGACGGGATGCGCTTTAAGATATGAAATGGCATTGGCTGTAGCTACAAATGTAAGCGCTTGAGTAATTACTTCATCATTCATTGCAACTCCAACTAATTGCAGCGCTACTTGTAAACCTGAAGTGCCGTTGACTACTGCCACTGCTTTTTCAGATTGTGTATAAATTGCCAGTGTTTTTTCAAAGTCATCAACAAACTGACCTACAGATGAGACCATCGTAGATTGCAATGTTTCTTGAACATACTGAGCTTCCTTTCCAGAAAAAACAGGAGCATGCAAAGGAATAAATTCTTTAGTCCCAAATTCATGTTGGATAAAATCGACAATCTGTTGCATCTATTTACATTTTACTGTCTAAGTATTTTCCTTTTTCTAAATGATCAAAATCGGGCAAGAGCTTTTCAAACCAAGAAACAATAGCGGCTTTTGTCCATTGCTTAGTTGTTCTAAATTCAGCGATTGCAGCGGCAAATTCATCCAATAACTGCTCGTCAATGGATAGATTATTTTTCACCACACCTAATCCTTGATACGTTTCTAAATCGAGTTGCTCATTTTCTGTAAAAAATTCCTCAAAATCTTTCTCACCCGTAGTGTCACTCGATGTAAACAAACACGGCCATTTTTTGGTACCTTCCAGTGAGGTAATCGCCTCACGGGCCTCTTGTTCTGAAGAGGTTTCGTAGGGGTCATACCCCAATTCTTTCAAGTACCGCTCGGCAATTTCTTGAAAAGTAATTAAATGTAAATTTCCGTCCAACTTTGGAAAAAAGATATCCCCATTATGACCAAAGATACACGACATTAAACACAATTGTCCTGATTCTTCGGGAACTATAAAATAGCGCTTTACATCGTTGGGAGCAACTATAGGTTGTTTCTTCAAAAGACGTTGGTTAAATCCATGTAATAAAGATCCGTCTGAAAAAGCAACATTTGCAAAACGAGCTGTCGAAATTTGTATTTGATCACTGTATTTTAAAAGAAACATTTCCATGATTCGTTTTGAAGCGCCCATCATATTCACTGGATTGGCCGCTTTATCGGTAGAGACACAGAAATATTTTTTTACACCTTTTGCAATGGACTGTTCAATTGTTTTTGTGGTATTGAAAATATTTACTTCAATCATTCGCATTAAAGTAAAGGGATCCTTTTCACTTCGAACATGTTTTAAGGCTGATAAATTCAACACATAATCATAGTGCCCATCTTGTTCAATAAATGCATCATAGGCAACCGAATTAATATCGAGGGCATAGGTTTGAAAATCGCCGTCTATGTAACCAAAAGTGCTGCGTATATCGCGAACTAACTCGACTAAGTTATTTTCACTGATATCAACAACATGAAGTTTTAGTGGATTGCGATTGAAAATTTCTTTCACTACTGCTTGTCCAATTGAACCCGCACCTCCCAATACTAAAAACCGTGATTGACCTACAATTTCTTGTAAAGCTGCACCTTTACTCGTTATATCCGTTTCAAATAATTGACGTTCTCTGTTAAGTAACTTTAAATAATTCATGATTATTTAGCGTAAGGATTAAAATGATGAATAGGCTGATTTTCAAACTCCCATGAATAGGGAACCAAAGGAGAATGTAATGAACTAGCCAACTCATCTGCTAAAGTTCCATTCAATCCTTTATTTCCAACACTACCAATACTGTTAAAAGAAGCTACATCCTGGGAAGCCATTAGCATTTGGATACCATTTTCTGCACGTATTCCCATATGAATAAAATAGGTTCCTGTTAATAAAGGCACATGATGAAAAGTACAACGTACAATCGTTACACCCTCTTTAAATTCACTTGGTCGGAATCCATCCAGCATGCCCGTAGCTGAAAACAAAGGGCCACGCGATGATTTGATCACCATCCAAACATAGGGCTTATTGAATTGATGTGCTGCATTTATTTCTAACTCAACGGTGATAGAGTCTCCAAATTCAAAATTATTGGTTTGTACACCCAATTGGTTAAACATTCGCACCTGTTGGATATATACCTTATCATTTGAATTGGATTTACCAATGGTAAACACACCATTATCTTGATTGTTGATGTTGAAATACATGGCGGCAATTTCGTCTGTTGGTCCTTGTCCTACTATGGTTCCTTTTTCCAACATAATCCCTTTATTACAAAGGGTTTGTATCGCTCCCATGTTATGACTTACAAATAAAACGGTTCGGCCTTCTCCCTTGGACACATCCCCCATTTTACCCAAACATTTCTTTTGAAATTCGGCATCTCCAACAGCCAATACTTCATCAACAATTAAAATTTCTGATTCCAAATGAGCTGCAACTGCAAAAGCTAATCGCACATACATTCCTGAAGAATAGCGCTTCACGGGAGTATCGATATAGCGTTCTACACCAGAAAAATCGACGATTTCATCAAATTTTCGGTTAATTTCTGACCGACGCATTCCTAAAATTGCACCATTCAAATAGATATTCTCACGTCCAGTCATTTCGGGATTAAATCCTGTTCCGACTTCTAGTAAGGATGCTATTCTCCCTTGGACTTTAAACGAACCTGTCGTTGGTTTGGTCACTTTACTTAATAATTTTAGTAATGTTGATTTTCCGGCACCATTTCGACCAATTAATCCGATAGCATCGCCTTGTTCCACTTCAAAATTGATATCCCGCAACGACCAAACGTATTGGCTAT
Organism: uncultured Flavobacterium sp.; assembly: GCA_964395965.1. Taxonomy (GTDB): domain Bacteria; phylum Bacteroidota; class Bacteroidia; order Flavobacteriales; family Flavobacteriaceae; genus Flavobacterium. The sequence goes on along the minus strand of CAYNDK010000023.1, from coordinate 11,843 downwards.
CTCCAGAAGAAGTTCGATCATTAACATCTCCAATTTTTAAATACGGATCCTCCAACCCACGAAGCTTGTACCACAATCGATTCAAATCATGAGTTATTGTTCCAGTACCTACTTTTCCTAAACGGTATTGTTTGGATATATTTTCTGCTTTAATTACTACTTTTCCCATACTTAAATTGTGTCCATGAAACTCTTTTCAACCTTATTAAAAGTAATTGTTCCAATGATTAAAAGAACTAAAATAACCCCTGCGGAATACAACAAACGTACGGGTTCAAAATGCCCAACTCCTAAGTAACCAAATCGATAACATTCAAAGATACTGGTTAGCGGATTACTTTCTACGACCCACCGGTACTTTTCAGGCATAGCTGTTATAGGATAAACTACAGGTGTGGCATACATGTACAATTGCACACCAAAAGCTAATAAAAAACTCAGGTCTTTGTACTTTGTCGTCATGGAAGAGAATATCATACCCACTCCTAAAGCAAATGAAGCCATCATTATTAATAAAATGGGAGTCATCAATACCCATGCATTAGGGTGTATTTCATTTTTCACAAAAGTGTAATACAGTACTACTCCTACAAAAAGTAGAAATTGAATGGCAAACTTCATCATTGAGGAAAATACAACCGATAAAGGCATTATCAAACGTGGAAAATATACTTTTCCAAATACGTTAGCATTCCCCTGAAATACATTGGATGTCTTGATTAATGAATCTGAAAAATAATTCCAAATTGTAACCCCTGACAAATAAAAAGCTAAGGTAGGTACCCCGCCAACATTAATTTTTGCCACTTGCACAAACAGTACAATATAAATCAATGCAGTAAGTAAAGGCTGGATTATAAACCACAGTGGCCCTAATATTGTTTGCTTGTAAAAGGTGATAAAATCTCGTTTCAGTAGCATTATTAATAAGTCCCTGTAGCGCCAAACTTCTTTGAAATTGATGCTAAAAAGTGAATGTTCGGATCGGATCTCTTCGGTCCATTGGGGTTCGTTCTGACTCATACTTTATTGATATTCATAAATTAACAACCCTTCCACTATGGGTTGATTTGCAATTTCAAACTTTACCTGTCTCTTTATTTGTGCTTCTATTTTGGGCTGAAGCTGTTGAATGTAATCCTCATTTAAATTTTCTCCAAAAATTTGCACTTGTATTACACCAGAGTCAATTCCGTTGGCATAATCACCAACTACAACAATCTGTTTAACGGCACCCATTCGCGCAACAATCATTTCAATAATTGCGTCCAACCCCAAATGCTGGTGTACAATTTTTTGAAGTGTTGTAAATAAAGGATGCTTGATATTGGCTTTGTATAAAATGGTATTACGTACAGCCTCTTTTTCCAGATAGCCCGCTTCGGAGAGATTATTCAACTCTTTTCGAATAGCGTTAGTCGACTCATTTAATTCTTCTGCTAACCCGCGCAAATAACCATTATTTGCTGCATTGATAAAAAATTTCACCAAGATGCGCAATCGAGTTTTAGATGTAATAAGGGTCTCTAACATCATTCAAAAGATTGAGTAACAAAAGTACTCGATTAATCATAACCGTCAAAATGATTGGACCTAAAAGTATAAAAAAATGTTAAAAAGATAACGAAAAAGTGATGTAAATTTAATCGAGAAATAAAGTTTCAGTTGCTGAAATCACAAGTATTATCTCACTTTTCTGTGCGGATTGCCCACATACAATCCTTTTTCTGTTATGGAATCAATAACAACCGTTCCTCCCCCAATTTGAGTTTGAGCGGCAACAGTTATGGAATCAATAAAAGTTGCATTAATTCCTAAAATACATTGTTCTTCAATGGAAATAAAACCCGCTAACGCTACGCGAGGCGAGAGAAAACAATGCGCGCCAATTTGGGTATCATGAGCTATTGTGCATCCGATATTGATTATGGTATTCGCTCCAATGGTTACATGAGCATCTATGGAGCATTGAGGATAAAGCACCGTTCCCCTCGCAATGGTTGCAGTAGTATCAACCCAACAAGAGGAATGTATTAATGTACCAAATGGAATCATAGGCTCCAGTTGCTGAAAAACTTGCTTTCGAATGGCCAAGTGTTTATACCCAATACCAATCAGAATTTCATCAAATTTTTGATTCCTATAAGCTTGGGGAACATCGTGCAAAGTCCCTAACACTGGAAAACCCATACACGTTTTTTCTGCTGTGTAATCATCAAAAAAAACAACCGATTCATAATGGCCATCAGCTATTGCATAATGTGCAATTTGTTGTCCTAAATGACCTGCTCCGATAATACCTAGTATTTTCCCCATTATAGATTACATTTTTCTTTGATAGAATATAAGGGACGGCGTTTAACTTCTCTGTAAATACGACCTATATACAACGAAATAATTCCCATAAAAAACAATTGTAATCCGAAGAAAGTTACTAATGTTGCGATAATTGAGGGCCAACCTGCTTGAAATTGAATGAAAAAGAGTTTGAGAACAAATAGCACTAAAAGTCCTAATAAACCAAGCCCCACTAGCAACATCCCAAATTTAACCGTCATTTTTAATGGTAATTCTGAAAAATCAAAAATAGCATCAAAAGCCAATTGCATTTTACGTTTAAAATTAAATTTTGATGTCCCCGCAAAACGCTCGCGCTGTCCTATTTCTAGGGTAGTCCAACGCTTGGAAATTTGAATAAAAATACCCTCAATAAATCGATTACTTTCATTGTACTTCAAAAACTCTTCCGCAAACTCACGATTAAACATGCGCATAACGGCTATCCCTTTGGGAATATTTAGTCCTGTGAATTTATTCAACGTACCCCAAAAAATCTTCGAAAACAATTTATTTGTAAAGGAATCCATTTTTTCTTTTCGAATTCCCCACACTAAATCGTACCCCTTTTCTATTTCTGCTAAAAAACGAGGTATTTCAACAGGTGGATCTTGTAAATCGGGATCCATATACAACAAGTAATCCCCTGAGGCATGGGCAATTGCTGCGGTTACCGCTGAGGCCTTACCATGATTATAAGAGAAAACTACCAATTTGATATTGGAATGAAGTGCTGCTTGCTCTTTAATTAAATCAACCGTTTTATCCTGACTTCCATCATCAACAAAAACATATTCATAGGTTATGGGCAAACGATCTAATTCCGCTTGCGTTTCTTTTAAAAACTGAAGAATAACTTCTTGTTCATAATAAACGGGGACAACTAGTGACAACTTCTTCATTACAAGAATTTTGTGAGTGTTGCTAAATTAGAGATTTTATTGTTTAATGCCGGATAAAAGTCATCACGATCAATAATCAGCACCTTACAACCTAATGCTTCCGCTGGAGCCAAATCCAGTTTGATTGAATCTCCAATGTAGAGTATTTCATTGGGTTGGCATTCCAATTGAGAAAAAGCTTTTTGATAAAATTCGCTACTTGGTTTTGCGACACCTAATTCTTCAGAAACAAATACAGCACTTAAAATTGGACCAAAAAACGACTCTAATTTTTCGCGTAAAGTGGAATTAAAATTAGATAAAACACCAATAGGCACTTTAATTTCTTGCAATACCTTGGTGTCTTCATAAGCTTCCCAAGGCAAATAGGTACAAGCTTTAAAAAGAGCATCAAGTAATTTTTGATGGGGAACAATTCCTAAAAGATAGAGCAAATCAGCATTAAATTTTTGGTAAAATGCAGCATCTGTTCGGTCAGGAAAATGAATAACCTCCGACAACAACTTATGCTTTTTTTTCAATTCTTCAAGGGTTACAGCATAGCCAAAATCCGACAATGTTTCTTGAATTTTCGTGTAAAGTAATGGCTTACCCAATAAGGTTCCCGCTACATCAAAAAAAACATACTTAATCATGGCTTAATAAATTTTATGTGGAGTATTCAAATTCAAAGCTGTATCGGGGGCATCGGGATAAATAACATCCATCAATATGCGAGTTGCCCTTCCAGGAATTGGATTGGGCTGATCGGGTAGTTCTTGATATAAAAACTCTTGTAGGGTATATTTCACATCTTGGAATCCAAGATTATGACGTATAGAATTTGTTCCAGATATTCGACAATTGATTTCAAAAGGAATAATGTCCCCTGAATCGGTTACTATACTCTGTATATTAAAACTACCGCGTAACCCCCCTAATTTAATCATAGCCTTGGCCATTGTATGCATGGTTTCATCATAGTCAAAAACGACTTTTGATTCAGTTGTAGTGCCATTGGTTAATGAACGTTCCATAGTAAACACACCCAGTAAGTCCTGATTTTGTGTTGCATATGCCGCAGTCGTAATCTCAATTCCTTTTAATAAAGGCTGAATCATATAGGAATCATCCAATTGAGCAGGTGCATTAGGTTGAAGCAAAATTCCTCTTGACCCTCTACCCTCTCTTGGTTTTGCAATAATTTCTGAAACAGAAAAATCAAAATCTTTGGGTAACCACGACGTAGCAAAAGGAATTCCGTGTTGTGTTAAGTACCTATAGGTTTCGTACTTATCTAAATAGATTTTTGCAGTTTCAGGTAAACTCGCGGCAATTACAGCTGATATTTCTGAAGCATGTAACGACAAATAATAGATTTCATAATCGGTTGATGGAATAATCAAATCAACCGATTCCCGTTCAACTATTGACTGAATAGCAGCTATATATCCTGGATCAAATGCATAGGGTACTTGGTAGGTTGCGTGACACAAATGACTTCCAGCAGAGAAGGTTGCGATATCCGTTCCAATTAAATGTATCGGCCATTGCAACGAAGCAATATTTCGCAAAATACCTTGACCGACATTTCCTCCAATACCGGTAACTAAAACGGTCTTTTTTTCCATGCTATATAGTGTGAGAGTCCTTCTTGCAATTCAACTTGAGGCTTCCAATTTAGTAATTTTTGGGTGATTTGATTATTAAAGCTCCATGATTTTGTAAAATCTTCACGGATGAATTGCAGTGTAGCTCCACATAATTTCGCTATCGTGCTACCCAACTCCAAATTTGAATATTCCTGAGTATTAACGCCCAACAAAACCTTATGGTTTACGGTTTGAAAATGACACAAAATTTTTTCAATACAATTCACTGCATCTGAAACATGCAAATAGTTTTGTCTTCGTTGACCTGTACCCCAAATTTGTATTTCCCCTTGATGTAAAGCTTGATGAATGTAAAGCGGAACAATGGTGTTGGGTTTCATACCAATTCCATAAAGTGAAGAAAAACGTACAACTACTGCATTGGGAGCTGTAAATACAATGTTTTCACCCATTTGTTTGGTGATGGCATAGGGAGATTGAGGCTTTTCAATTCCTTTTTCAACTATTGAAAATTCGCTTTCTTGATAAATAGATACGGTAGAACAGTAAATCAATTTAGCCGAATTAAACCGTTGAACAAGCGCGCGAGTTTGGACAACATTTACAGCTTCAAGCGCTTCAACAGGCAATTGTTCTTGTCCAGAAGAAACTGCAGCATGGCAAAGAATTACAAACTCAGGTTCTACCTCAGAAGGAAAATCAGCTAAACTAAAGATCCTTGTTCCATTCCATTGTTCGGTTTGCCTTCCGATGCCAAGTACGGTAAATTCATCTTTAAGCGCATTCCACAAATGACTTCCTAAAAATCCTTTTATACCCGTAACTACTATCGTTTTTTTCAAGACAAAAAGTTCGTGTAGGTTGTATTACCTTATTTAAGGTATTGTTGCTCGTAATATTTTTGATAATTGCCAGACGTTACATTGTGTAACCATTCTGCATTTTGCAAAAACCAATCCACTGTTTGTTCCAAGCCTTCTTCAAAAGTTACAGATGGTTTCCAACCTAATTCTGTGTTGATTTTTGAAGCATCGATAGCATAGCGCAAATCATGACCAGGTCTGTCTTTAACAAACGTAATTAAGGCTTCTGATTCCCCTATTGTACGACCTAACTTTCGATCCATGATTTGGCATAATAACCGAACTAACTCGATATTTTGCCATTCATTAAATCCGCCAATATTATACGTTTCATGATTTTTACCTTCATGAAAAACTAAGTCGATAGCAATGGCATGATCAATAACATACAGCCAATCACGAGTATATTTTCCATCACCATAAATGGGCAATGGCTTTTTTTCAATGATATTATGGATACAAAGCGGAATTAATTTTTCGGGAAAATGATTGGGTCCATAGTTATTGGAACAATTTGTAATCACATAGGGCAAACCATAAGTTTCACCATAAGCACGTACAAAATGATCTGAACTTGCTTTGGAAGCCGAGTAAGGCGAATTGGGATCATAAGCCGTTGTCTCCGTAAAATAACCGGTTTCGCCGAGCGACCCATACACCTCATCAGTCGACACATGATAAAATCGTTTCCCTTCAAAATTAGAATTCCATATTGTTTTTGCTGCATTTAACAAGGTCATCGTTCCGATTACATTGGTGCGTACAAAAGCTAATGGATCGGTAATCGATCGGTCTACGTGTGATTCTGCAGCAAGATGGATTACACCATCAAATTGATGTTCAATGAATAGATTTTGAATAAAATGAGCATCTGTAATGTCTCCTTTCACAAATGTATAGTTGGGCGCTTTTTCAATATCGCGAATATTTTCAAGATTCCCTGCATAAGTTAGGGCATCTAAATTATAGATGTGATAATCGGGATAACGCGTAACCATTCTTCGAACGACATGCGACCCAATAAATCCTGCTCCGCCAGTAATTAATAGCTTTTTCATCTTATAATTTTCCATCTATTGGACAAGTCAAGACCCCTTTAACATCATAAACAACCGACTTTGGATTTTTTAGAATATCCAAATTCAGATCTAAAAATTCTTTGTGTGCCACTCCAAGAACAACGGCATCAAATTGTTCTTTGGGCAAATGATTCACAGTTGATAAACCGTATTCATGCATAACCTCTGCTGGGTTGGCCCATGGATCATAAATAGACACATTTACTCCATAATCTTTTAACGCATTGACAACGTCAACAATTTTTGTATTGCGAACATCGGGACAATTTTCTTTAAAAGTGATACCCAACATTAATAATTTAGAATTATCAACAGGAATACGTTTTTTAATCATCAATTTTATGATTCGTGAAGCGACATATTCGCCCATACTATCATTCAAACGACGACCTGCTAATATAATTTCAGGATGGTACCCTGTTTCTTGTGCTTTTTGAGCTAAATAATAAGGATCAACACCAATACAGTGTCCGCCAACCAATCCAGGTTTAAAATTCAGGAAGTTCCACTTTGTTCCTGCGGCTTCCAAAACGGCTTGTGTGTCGATATCTAGTAAATTAAATATTTTGGCTAATTCATTTACAAAGGCAATGTTGATATCCCGTTGTGCATTTTCGATAACCTTAGCTGCTTCAGCTACTTTTATTGCTGGTGCCAAATGGGTTCCAGCTACAATAACTGACTTGTACAAGGCGTCTACTTTTTGACCAATTTCAGGAGTAGATCCCGAGGTGATTTTAAGGATTTTTTCAACGGTATGTTCCTTATCACCTGGATTTATTCGTTCAGGTGAATACCCTGCAAAAAAGTCTTCGTTAAATTTTAAACCACTTACTCTTTCTAAAACAGGTACACATTCTTCTTCCGTTAAACCTGGGTATACTGTAGATTCATACACTACAATATCGCCTTTTTTCAAAACCTTTCCAACTGTTTCACTGGATTTATATAAAGGAGTTAAATCGGGACGGTTATTTTTGTCGACAGGTGTTGGAACCGTTATAATATAATAGTTGCACTGACGTAAATCTTCAAGTTGTGAAGAACAAATTAAGCCATTTCCCCCATTAAATTCTTTTACAAGAACTTGTTGTAATAATTCAGAACTAATTTCTAAGGTGAAATCATTACCATCATTTAGTTCATTAACACGCTTTTGATTGATATCAAATCCGACCACTGGGTATTTTGTAGCAAACAAACGTGCTAAGGGTAAACCCACATAACCTAATCCAATAACTCCTATTTTTATGTCCATATAAAAAAAATTATGATCCGATTCCTTGATAATGGAAACCAATCGACTTCAATTTAGCTGCATCTAATAAATTACGACCGTCAAATACGAAAGCAGGTTTTAGCATGTTATCGTAAATTTGTTGCCAATCGTAGGTTTTAAATTCGTCCCATTCTGTGAGAATGGCAATGGCATGAGCTCCTTTACAAGCTTCGTAAGGATTTTCAAATGATTGTATATACGTTGCATTTTCGTCACTTGAACGTGTTTCCAAATAGTCGACATCTGATAATATTTGATGCAAACTTACTTTTGGATCAAAAACAGCAATTGACGCTTGCTCATTCACCAAATCATCTGCAACATATATGGCAGCAGATTCACGGGTATCATTAGTATCTTTTTTGAATGCCCAACCCAAGAATGCGATTTTTTTTCCTGCAATTGTGTTGTATAGCGTACTCACAATATTTTTGGCAAAACGTCTTTTTTGGTGATCATTCATGATGATAACTTGCTCCCAATAGTCGGCTACTTCGTTCAATCCAAATGACTTAGCGATGTAGACCAAATTTAATATATCTTTTTGAAAACAAGAACCTCCAAATCCCACTGAAGCTTTTAGGAACTTAGGTCCGATACGACTATCCATTCCAATTGCACGTGCCACTTCATTGACATCAGCTCCTGTTTTTTCACACAATTCTGACATTGCATTTATAGAAGAAACGCGTTGCGCAAGAAAAGCATTCGCCGTTAATTTAGACAATTCAGAAGACCAAACATTTGTGGTTAATATTCGTTCTTTGGGAACCCAATTTGCGTACACCTCAACAAGAGACTGAATCGCTTGTTGTCCCATTTCATCTGTTCCACCACCGATCAAAACTCGATCAGGGCTTAATAAATCTTCAACGGCGGTTCCTTCAGCCAAAAACTCAGGATTGGAAAGGATTTGAAATTGCACTCCATTTCCAGTATTATCTAAAATACTTTTGATCGCTTCAGCAGTACGAACAGGCAACGTTGATTTCTCGACCACAATTTTATCCGTAGTAGAAACACGAGCTATTTGACGCGCACACAATTCTATATATTTTAAATCAGCTGCCATCCCTTTACCTGTTCCATAGGTTTTGGTTGGTGTATTTACTGAAATGAAAATCATTTGTGCTTCATCAATGGCTTGATCTACAGCAGTTGAAAAAAATAAATTCTTCCCTCTTGATTCTCCTACAATAGCGCCAAGCCCTGGTTCATAAACGGGAATGTTGTCTACATTTTCGTCGTTCCAACGTGCAATACGCTCTTCATTTAAATCAACAACTGTTACTTTAATATGTGGGCATTTGTTTGCGATAACAGCCATTGTAGGTCCTCCTACATATCCGGCACCAATACAACAAATATTTGTAATCTTCATGTACGTTATTTTAAATTTTCCCAATACCAATTTACAGCTTCTTTTAAACCTGCTGCAAATGGATAGTTCGGTTGATAGTTCAGTAATTGTTTTGCTTTTTCGATACTTGCTTTTGAATGAGGAATATCTCCTTTACGATGTGGACCATAGGTTATCTCAACTTGCGCAATTTCTGGATCAAAAGCTGCTAAATATTCTTTTAACAAGCCTACCATTTCATTCAACGAAATTTGGTCTCCCACAGCGGTATTATACACCGTGTTTATTGCGGCCTCATTTTGTGTCAACATGGCCAACTCATTCATTTGTATCACATTATCAATATAGGTGAAATCACGTGAAAATGTTCCATCACCATTGATAACAGGAGATTCTTTTTTTACTAATTGTTTGACAAACTTAGGAATTACAGCAGCATAAGCTCCATCTGGATCTTGCTTTCTTCCAAAAACATTGAAATAGCGTAGACCAATAGTAGAAAGTCCATACGCTTTTCCAAAAATATCAGCATACAGCTCATTCACATATTTGGTAATAGCATAAGGCGATAAAGGTTTTCCAATAACGTCTTCAACCTTCGGCAAACCAACAGAATCCCCATAGGTTGAAGAACTCGCCGCATATACAAAGCGTTTTACTCCAGCATCACGGGCTGCAACAAGCATGTTTAAAAATCCGGATACATTAACTTCATTCGATGTAATTGGATCATTTATCGAACGAGGTACCGAACCCAAAGCCGCTTGATGCAACACATAATCCACCCCTGTTACAGCTTGATGACATGTAGACAAATCGCGAATATCCCCTTCTATAAATCTAAAATTAGCTAGATTTAGAAACGGTTCAATATTATGACGATGCCCTGTTGCAAAATTGTCTAAACCTACAACTGAATACCCTTTTGATAAAAAATATTCACACAAATTAGAGCCAATAAATCCTGCAACTCCCGTAATTAAAATAGTGGATTGAGTATTGTTTCCCATATTAATCATCTTTTCTTTTCTTCGAAAAGAGTTCTTTTATTTTATCAAAAATGGTATCGGGTGTATCATCCTCATGATAACCATTCGAATAATTTCCATAACCATAGCCATAACCGTAGCCATAACCATAACCCGTACCATATTTAGCTTTGTTTTCAAACCCATTGAGAACGATACTTACATTGTGCAACTCGTCACGCTGTACACGAGTATTGATCAAATTCACCATTTCTTTTTTGGTGAAATTTTGACGCATTACATAGAGCGTTACATCAACATATTCAGACAACTCAACAGCATCAGTTACTAAACCTACTGGAGGCGTATCCAAAATAATATAATCATACGTACGCTTCAATTCTTCCATAAATTCACGCATCGTTTCACCCATGATCAATTCTGATGGATTGGGTGGGATGGGCCCAGAAGTGATAACGTCTAAATAGGGAATCTTTGTTTTTTGAACGATTTCATCCAATGTCTTTTCCCCTATCAAATAATTAACAATTCCTATTTTGTTGTTCAAATTAAAATCATCAAAAATCTTAGGTTTACGTAAATCAAGTCCAACAATCACCGTCTTCTTTTCGCTAATTGCAAAAACAGTGGCGATGTTTATCGAACAAAACGTCTTCCCTTCACCCGATACGGATGAAGTAATCATCAGCGTTTTACTTCCTTCTTTTTGTTGTTTTTTGTACAAAAACTGTAGGGATGATCGCAATGCCCTAAACGATTCTGAAAGGGCAGATTTTGGTTTTTCAAAAACGGTTAAATTGGATGATGTTCGTTTTACACCTATTACCCCAATTAACGGTACAGAAGTTAATGAATTGATATCATCCACATTTTGTATCGAATTATTGATAAAGAAAATCAAAAAGACAATTAACAACGGGAATAACAAACCAACAAAAACCGCTATCACATAATTTACACCTGTACGAGGTCCAATTAATCCTCCCCCTATATCTTTGGCTGGGTCAATAAATTGAACATCGGATAAGTTGGCCGCTTTTACAATCTGAGCTTCATTACGCTTTTGTAGATAAGCGTCAATCACACTGTTACTCAAATTGAATTTTCTGGTGATACGCAAATAATCTTGACTATCTTCAGGCAAACGTTCAATCATTCCTTCTGACTGACGAATTTTTGAATTAACCTGATCATATTCCGTTTTGATCGCGACTTTAGCCGCAGCCACATTTTCTAAAACAATCTTTTTAACTGCTGCAATCTCGTTATCAATATTGTTAAACATCATCTCACTCTTCACTGAATACGCCATTTCTGAACGACGTACCGATAAGTCAATGAGTTTTGAAACATTATTTATCAAATTGGGATCATCGATTCCAGCTACGGATGGTGCAGGTAACTTAGAATATTCTTTACTATTCAATAAATAAGCACTCAAT
>CAYNDK010000022.1:0-22907 GCA_964395965.1 uncultured Flavobacterium sp. | reverse complement strand
GATTTTTGTTTTCTCAGATATTTCAAATTCGTGGTATTGGTCTTTTAATTCAGCAACAAGAGTCGATCTGAAATCAGATGTGAAACTTGCTGATTTTTCGACCATTTGCTCTTTAAAATTCTCCACATTAGGATATCGATTGTACCAGGGTTGCACCTTTGGGTTTTGGTCCAAGTAATCTTTAATTAAGAAGGAAAATTGGTGCAAACTGCGGTAATCAATACAGTCGGTGTCCATACGTTAATTTTTAGACAAAAGTACAGTTTTTTAAAATTTGCGTCCTTTTGAAATTACTAATTGTGCGTTAAATTCTATTTTTGTCAAAAAGTTTGATTTGAAAGATATATTGCTATTCACACCTCCATTTACACAATTAAATACGCCTTACCCAGCTACGGCTTATTTGAAAGGGTTTCTTACGACCAAATCAATTTCGGCTTACCAAATGGATTTGGGCTTGGAAGTGTTGTTGGCGCTTTTTTCTAAACAGGGTCTCACCCAACTTTTTTCAGTTCCTCTAGCTATAGCACAATGTTCAGAAAACGCACAACGAATATTTAATTTGCAGTTTGACTATATCCAAACGGTCGAACCTGTAATTGCCTTTTTACAAGGGAAACAGCCAAGTTTGGCTCGGCAAATCTGTAGCCAGAATTTTTTGCCCGAAGCGTCGCGATTTCTGCAATTGGATGATTTAGAATGGGCATTTGGTTCAATGGGCATGCAAGATAAAGCCAAGCACCTCGCAACTCTCTATCTCGAGGATCTCTCGGATTATATTGTAGAATGTGTCGATGAAAATTTTGGATTTTCACGTTATGCGGAACGACTAGGACGCAGTGCAAATTCCTTTGATGAACTCTACCAAAGCATACTTCAACCGCCCACTTTTATTGATGGTTTTACTCAAAAAATTCTTTTAGAACGACTGCAAGAAATCCAACCGCGTTTGGTTTGTTTCTCAGTTCCTTTTCCAGGTAATCTTTACAGTGCATTTCGTTCAGCTCAATGGATAAAAGCATTTAATCCCACTATAAAAACAGCAATGGGAGGCGGTTTTCCAAATACTGAATTGCGCCAACTCAGCGATGTACGTGTATTTGAGTTTTTTGACTTTATTACCTTAGACGATGGCGAACTCCCCGTTGAATTATTGGTAAATAATCTATCAGTTCCCCAAGAGGAACAACAGTGGAAGCGAACTTTTTTACTAGAAAATGGGCAAGTCGTTTATAAAAATGATACACTAAAGCCTGATTATAAACAGACTCAAGTGGGTACACCCGACTATTCTGACCTTCTTTTAGATCGGTATATTTCTGTGATTGAAATTGCCAATCCAATGCATAGCTTGTGGAGTGATGGACGATGGAATAAGTTGACTATGGCACACGGTTGTTATTGGGGCAAATGTACTTTTTGTGATATTTCTCTCGATTATATCAAAGTGTATGAGCCAGTACATGCACGCATTTTAGTCGATCGAATGGAAGAATTAATTGCTCAAACCGGTGAAACCGGATTTCATTTTGTCGATGAAGCTGCACCTCCTGCTTTAATGCGAGAAGTGGCACTCGAAATTTTACGACGAAAGTTAGTCGTTACTTGGTGGACCAATATTCGTTTCGAGAAAAGTTTTACTTCAGACTTATGTCTCCTGCTCAAAGCCTCCGGATGTATTGCTGTTTCTGGCGGACTAGAAGTCGCCTCAGATCGATTGTTGCAACTCATTCAAAAAGGAGTGACCGTGGAGCAAGTTGCTCGGGTTACCCGAAATTTCACCGAAAGTGGCATCATGGTTCATGCTTATTTGATGTATGGCTATCCTACTCAAACGGTTCAAGAAACAGTGGACAGTTTAGAAATGGTACGTCAAATGTTCGAACTCGGAATTTTACAATCGGGGTTCTGGCATCAATTTGCGATGACAGCGCATAGTCCAGTCGGGTTAAATCCCGAAGCCTATGGAGTGATTCCCGATCTTCAGCCCATTACTTTTGCGCATAATGACATTCAATTTAAAGATAGTACAGGTATTGACCACGATAACTTTAGTTTTGGATTGCGCAAATCACTGTTTAATTTCATGCACGGGATGTGTTTGGATTATCCACTACAAGATTGGTTTGAATTTAAAATACCACCAACTACTATTCCATCTGATTTTATCGAAAAAGCCTTGCAAGAAGAGCAATTCAACCTACCTAAGGCGAATGCCAAAATGATCTGGTTGGGTCAATTGCCTCAAAAAAAGTCACTAACCAAGTCAAAAAAAGGTAAAGTTTGGCAACTGACAGTTTTGGAAATAGACACTAAATTGAATCGTATTTCTGTTCAATTGGATGAAGCTGAAGGCGATTGGTTGCTGGAGCAATTGACTCAAATTCAGGACGCCCCCGGAAGCCTAACATTCACTCAGTTTAAGCACTCTTTTGAAAACCATTTTGAAAATTTTGAACTTTTTTGGTTTTCCAAATCTATCCAATCCCTACAGTATCAGTTGCTATTCGTGTAAAATTTCAAGTTAAGCAAATTTTAAGTTAAATTAGGGTAGGGTAAATACCTACTGAGTTGTTTTTCGTATATCAATAAAATCCTACCTAATGAATACATCTAAAATTTTAAAGATTCTGATATTATTAGCATTCTTAGTGGTATTAGGCTACTTTGGAGGACGTTATTATGCCTACAACATGGGGCAAAGAGACGTGAAAAGTGAAAAAGCGGCTTTTATTTTAAAAGCAACTGATATCGTAAAAGAATTCCAAACGAATGCAGAAACTGCCAATAAAAAATACCTAGAGAAAGCAGTTGAATTTACCGGAAAAGTTTCTGCTGTTGATGGGACGAATGTAATCATTGATGAAGCTGTAAATTGTAATTTCGAAAAATTACCCGCTGAAGTTAAAGTGGGAGCCCAATTAAAAATAAAAGGTCGCGTAATGGGATTTGACGACATGTTCGGCGAATTGAAAGTTGACCAAAGTAGTATCAGTAAATAATACCTAATTCAATATGAAATTTTTTAAAGTAACTTTAAGTTTAGCCTTGCTTTTAGGTTTACAAAATGCAATGGCACAAGACGATTTGATGAAAGAGTTGGATGATAAAGGCACGCAGAAAGAAGTAGTTTCTGCAGCTTTTAAAGGCGTTCAAATTGCACAAATGCAATCGACCAAAATGCCCGCTCAAAATGAATGGTATTTTGTGGTTTCCCACCGATTTGGGGATTTAAATAACGGAATCAATAACTTCTTTGGGTTAGATGGCGCACAAACAAAAATTGGAGGTATTTATGGTATCACCTCAGGTTTAGCTATTCAAGCTTCCCGTAGTTCAAACAACGAAAAAACGTATGAATTGGGTGTGAAATACCGTATCGCGAATCAACGTGTTGACGGATTTCCCGTAACAATTGTAGGATTCAATACGGCAAATATTGACAGTTATAAAATCAATGAATTTTACCCTAAAGCAACGTTTACCAATAGAGTTTCTTTTGCCTCTGAAATTTTGATTTCTAGAAAATTTGGAGAACGTTTTTCAGCACAGTTGACACCCACTTACATTCATCGTAACTTATATGATGCTTTACGCGAACAAGAAAACTTATTCCTTATTGGTGCCGGTGCACGTTTAAAAGTTTCTAAGCGTATTAGTTTGACCGCTGATTATTCGGGACGTGTTTCTTTACCTGATGAGTTTAATTCACCCTACCGTAATCCCTTTACGTTTGGTATGGATATTGACACAGGAGGACACATTTTCCAATTGGTGTTTTCAAACACGCAAAATATGGATGACGTGAATTACTACTCCCGTGCAGGAGAAACAAAAAAAGGACTTTACTTCGGGTTTAACTTATACAGAGTATTCTAAACACTAATTACTATGAAAAATATACACATCTCATTTCTACTATTGGTTTCATTCTTGGGCTTTTGGGCATGTAGTGCCGATGCTACTCAAGATTTAACCGCTTTGGTTACAGATCCAACATACACCCGTGATATCCAACCTGTAATGGCGGCTGCTTGTACAGGCTGTCATGCAACAGGTGATCAATATCCAGCATTAGATAGCTATTTATCGGTAAAAGAAGCTGCTGAGACGGGCCAACTCGTATGCCGTGTACAAGGTTCTTGTGGCGAAATTATGCCTCCAGACGGAGCACTTCCTTCCAATACAACAACCATGATCGGATTATGGAAAGATCAAGGTTGTCCTGAAAATTAATTCAATTCTTTTAGTATGAAAAAATTAGCCTTAATAATCGTAGTACTAACCTCAATGGTTGGTTTTTCACAGAAAATGATGACGCGTTCTGGTGAAATTAAATTTGATGCTACTGTCGGTAGTTCAGTTGATGAAGTAAAAGCAACCAGCAATACGGTGTCGTGTATTTTTGATAAAACTACAGGTGATATTGCTGTGCAAGCTATGGTGAAATCGTTCAAATTCAAATCACCTTTGATGGAAGAACATTTCAATGAAAATTACATGGAAAGTGATAAACTACCCAAAGCAACATTTAAAGGCAAAGTACTAGATTTCACAGGTAAATCAGGAACTTATGATGTAGAAGGCGATTTAACTATTCATGGTGTAACGCAAAAAGTGAAAACCAAAATGACAGTTACAGTTACTTCAAGTAAAGTAACTCTTTCAGGTGGGTTCACTGTAAAATTAAAAGATTATAAAATTGACGTTCCCGCTCTTGCCAAAAAAACACTAGCAGAAACTGCGAAGCTGGTGGTTAATCTCGAACTGGATCCAAAACCTTAAAAAAATGAAAAAACTAATTGCTACATTAATCTTACTGACAGGTTTATTCTCAAACGCACAAACTCAAGGAACATTAACTTTTACGTTTACCTGTCCAAAGCATACAACAGGTAATTATGTTACAGATGGTCGCTATGTGATTGCCGTTTGGATTGAAAGTTGTACGCCTTGTGGAACAACAGCAGGTACCTCTACTTTTGTAAAAACAAAATTAAGACGTTGGGGTTCAGGAACCAATGACCATTTACCAACTTGGGTAACTAAATCAGCTCAAAATGTAACCGATGCAACCACGGGTGCAACGACAACAACCTTTACTTCTCAAACAGTATCTTGGAACGGAACCAATACTGCAGGAACTGTTGTAGCCGATGGATCGTACCGTGTATGTGTTCAAGAAACTTGGGGACATGGAACAGCCAATACCCAAACACGCTATTTCCCTTTTACTAAGGGAACTGCTGTAGATTCGCAATCGCCTACTGCTGATACCCACATGACAGCGCTATCTTTAGTATGGCAACCTGCCCTTGGAAATGAAACATTTACGCAAAAAGGACCTGATTCAGTTGTTTATCCAAATCCATCCACAGGTGTTTTTAATGTAGAAATAACAGAAGGACAAACGGTTAATTCAATACAAGTATTAAATATCTTAGGTGAAGTTGTATATGCTAAACAAATTTCTACTGTGCTAGAAAATAATACATTAGCTATCGACTTATCATCAATGAATGAGGGTATTTATTTAGTAAATGTAACCAATGATACCGGTACATCAACCCATAAATTATATTTGAAAAAATAAAACTCAGTGTTAGTTATTAGTTGTAAAAAAAGCATCCTATTTTTTTATAGGATGCTTTTTTTTAGGGTTGAACTTCTGAAAGTATTTCTCTTAATCCAGGAGTTTCATACACTTGAAATCTTCCCGCGTCATCAGAGTAAATTAAATAGGCCTCAATTTCACGATGCTTTGCCAAATACGCTTTAGCTTTTTCCAACCCCATCACCAATAATCCAGTTGCTGTAGCATCGGAGGTTATACATTCTTTGGAAAACACCGAAGCACTCAATAAATTGTTTTTCGTGGGATAACCCGTCTTCGGATCAATATGATGGGCCAATTTCACCCCATTTTCAACGGTAAATTTTCGGTAGTTTCCCGAAGTGGCAATCGCTAAGTTCTCCAAACGTACAATCGCTTTGTTGGGATTGGCTTCTGTTTTATTGTCGATGGGTTGTTCTATACCCACCGTCCAAAATGAACCGTCCGGCTTTCTGCCGTGTGCGTAGACTTCGCCTCCAATTTCCACCAAATAGGAAGTAATCCCCATTTGTTCCAAATAGCGGGCAATAACATCTACCGAATAGCCTTGTGCAAATGCATTAAAATCCAGTTTTACCCGCGGGTCTTTTTTAATCACTTGATCCCCTTTCAATTTGATTTTTTCAAAACCCGTAAAAACCAAAATACTGTCAATCTTCTGTTGATCCAATTTTTGTTTCTTTCCCGGTCCAAAACCCCATCCGTTCACTAAGGAATAGACTGTAGGGTCAAACGCTCCCTTTGTTGCTTTCCAAATCGATTTACCTTTGGCAAAACAAACTTTGAAATACCCATCCACAGCAGTTGCTTCATTGCGGTTTATTTTCGAAATAACCGACTTCGGATTATACGTGGAAACCGAAAAATCAAAATCGTTTAAAATCGAATCAACCTGCCGCTGTAAAAAACGATCTTGGGCATCGAAATAGGTAATGTGATAGGTTGTCCCTTGAGCAAATCCTTCAAAGTATACGGGTTCGTTTTGCTGACTCCATCCCATCTGGGAAAGGAATAAAAGTAGGGCTAAGGGAATATTTTTTCCTTTCATTTTTTCTTTTTAGGGGTCTGTAATTTTTTTAAAGCTTCTTGATAGATCGTGTTGTCGGGTTGAACAAGCAAAGCTTTTTGTAACCCTAACTTCGCTTTTTCAGGATAATCCTTTTTAAACAATTGGGCATAATTGTAATGCACATCTACCGCTTCAGGATGTTGTTTCATGTAGTTTTGATACATCGCTTCGGCTTCTTTTTTTAAGTTCAAATGATAGAATGCTTGTGCCAATGCATCAATTTGTGGCCAAGTTCCCGTTTCCTTTTGGAAATAGGATTCCAGGTGTTTTTTTGCAGCAGCATAGTCTTTGAGATAAACAGCGATTAGTCCCAAATTCGGATTCATAGGCTGTTGCTCCATTTTTTGGTGTAAGGCTTTCAATAGGGAAGGTGGGACCGTTTTTTTAAACGAACCCCAATAACAAAAGCCGTCTTGATAAGGGTTAAGTGACAAGCATTTTTCAAAATAAGCCAACGCTTTTTCGGGTTGACCGGTATGTGCATAATACCACCCCAAATACAATTGCGTTTTGGCATTACCATCAAAATACGTTTCCGAAAGCGTTAAATAGTCCTCAGCTTTTTTATAGTTTTTGTGTTCCAATGCCAATAATCCTTTTTCAGCATAGGCTTCGTCATGATTGGACCGTTCTTTTATCGCACGATTGAAATCAGCTTCGGCTTCTTTCAATTTCCCCATGCGTTTATAAATCACTCCCCGAAAACAATACGCATCGGCATTGGAAGGTTCGCAACGAACGGTTTGGGTGTAATTGTGCATGGCTTGTGGGTACCAACCTAATTTGTCTTCCAACAAAGCACTTAAGAAATACCCATCGGGTGCATCGGGTTCTAATTGAACCACTTTTTTATAATCGTTGATGGCACCTCGGTAGTCATAATACATTTCTTCGGTAACCGCGCGATCCAACCAGGTCATCGCATCATCGGGATGTTTCACCAAAAAGCTGTCCAAAACTTTAATTGCATCGTGATAGCGGCCTTCGTGGTATACTTTCACATACCGTGCTTGCATTAACTCTTTTTCATCTTGCGCGAAAGTTGTAAGTCCGATACAACAAACTACTACAACTAGGATTTTTGTTCTCATGGTATTCAATTCAGTTCTAAAACAAGTAAAAGGCGATTTTCCCTATCTACTATTAAATTTTTTTATAACTATAGTAAATTGCCAAATTAATTGATTTTTGTCATGGCTCAATCGATTTCGTTTCCCTAAATTTACATTCCTAAAAAACGAATTGTATGCAAAAAACGTATAAACTTTCGGTCAACTCCGGAGCTGCCTTCGAAGTAAATGAAAGTGAGGTTCACCACCTCGATGCTGTGGCAACTGGGGCTCATTCCTTTCATGTCTTGAAGGATAACCTGCCGTACAAAGCTGAAATTGTAGCCGCTGATTTTATCGCCAAAAAATACACGGTGCAAGTCAATAACAATACTTACGAAGTTGCTATTGCCGACGGATTGGACCAACTCATAACGAGTATGGGAATCCAGCGTGGACGTCACAAAGTGGTCAATGCCATCAAAGCACCCATGCCCGGTTTGATTTTGGAAATCAACGTAGAAGTAGGGCAAGAAGTAGTTGAAAATGATCCTCTTTTGATTCTCGAAGCCATGAAAATGGAAAACAGTTTCGTATCCCCTCGCGACGGTAAAATCAAGTCGATTGCCGTGGTCAAAGGACAAGCGGTGGATAAGGGCCAACTTTTAATCGAATTTGAATAATGAAGAAAATCACCAAAATATTAGTCGCCAACCGCGGAGAAATTGCCATCCGTGTGATGAAAACAGCGAAAAAAATGGGAATTAAAACGGTAGCGGTTTTCTCAGAAGCCGACCGTAATGCCCTGCATGTAAAATTTGCCGATGAGGCGGTTTGTATCGGACCTGCACCTTCAGCCCAATCGTATCTAAAAGGAGACACTATATTGGAAGTCGCCAAATCACTCGGCGTCGATGCCATCCACCCAGGTTATGGTTTCTTGAGTGAAAATGCATCGTTCTCGGCACTTTGTGAGGAAAACGGAATTATTTTCATCGGACCCAAACCGAAAGCCATTGAAATGATGGGAAGTAAGTTGGCCGCCAAAGAAGCCGTGATGCATTATGATATTCCGATGGTGCCTGGGGTTGACCATGCCATCGTCGATGTAGAAGAAGCGAAAAAAACAGCCAAAGAAGTGGGCTTCCCGATATTAATCAAAGCCTCTGCGGGTGGTGGAGGAAAAGGGATGCGTGTGGTAGAACGCGAAGAAGATTTTGAAGCACAAATGGAACGTGCGATCAGTGAGGCGACTTCGGCTTTTGGTGATGGTTCGGTTTTCATTGAAAAATATGTATCCAAACCTCGCCATATCGAAATCCAAGTGATGGCCGATAGCCATGGGAATGTGGTTTATGTATTCGAACGCGAATGTTCGGTGCAACGCCGTCACCAAAAAGTAGTGGAAGAAGCACCTTCTGCAATTCTTACTCCTGAAAAACGTAAAGAAATGGGAGAAGCTGCGGTGAAAGTAGCCAAAGCCTGTGATTACTTAGGTGCCGGAACCGTAGAGTTTTTGATGGACGAACATTTGAATTTCTATTTCCTAGAAATGAATACCCGTTTGCAAGTGGAACATCCAGTGACCGAAATGATTTCAGGATTGGATTTGGTCGAATTGCAGATTCGTGTCGCACGCGGAGAAGCGCTACCTATGAAACAAGACGATTTGCAAATTCACGGTCACGCCATGGAGTTGCGTGTCTATGCCGAAGATCCGATGAATGATTTCTTACCCAATGTGGGGAATCTGGAGGTCTATCGCTTACCTGAAGGTGAAGGAATTCGCGTGGATAACGGTATTGCCGAAGGAATGGATGTGCCGATTTATTACGATCCAATGTTGTCGAAGTTGGTAACGTATGGTAAAACACGTGAGGAATCCATTGAAAAAATGATTGAGGCTATCGATAATTATATAGTAAAAGGAGTAGCCACCACTTTACCGTTTGGAAAATTTGTGATGCAACACGAAGCGTTCCGTTCGGGCGAATTTGATACCGGCTTTGTGAAAAAGTATTACGATGCTGAAAAATTGAAAGCACAATTGGATACTGAAGCCGAAATTGCGGCCTATTTGGCCTTGCAAAATTATTTAAACGATAAAAAAATCTTACGCGTGCCCAACGCTTAGTTACGAAATCATGGAAGATAAAATACAAGTATTGAATGAGAAAATCGCCTTGGCCAAATTGGGTGGAGGCGCTAATCGAATCGCGAAACAGCACGAAAAGAAACGGTTAACGGCTCGTGAACGGGTAGAATATTTACTCGACGAAGGTTCTTTTGAAGAAATCGGAATGTTGGTGACCCACCGTACCACCGAGTTCGGTATGGACAAAGAGGTGTACTATGGTGATGGTGTGGTAACCGGTTATGGAACCATCAACGGCCGATTGGTGTATGTGTTTGCCCAAGATTTTACCGTTTTCGGAGGATCACTTTCAGAAACCCATGCAGAGAAAATTTGTAAAATCATGGATTTGGCGATGCGTAACGGTGCACCGATGATCGGTTTAAACGATTCGGGTGGGGCGCGTATCCAAGAAGGCGTTCGCTCTCTGGGTGGTTATGCTGATATTTTTCACCGTAATGTGCAAGCAAGTGGCGTGATTCCACAAATCTCAGCGATTATGGGACCTTGTGCCGGTGGTGCCGTATATTCTCCAGCGATTACCGATTTTACCATCATGGTGGAAAACAATAGTTATATGTTTGTTACAGGTCCGAATGTGGTAAAAACCGTAACCAATGAAGAAGTTTCTTCGGAAGAATTGGGGGGAGCAAGTACGCATTCTACCAAGTCGGGTGTAGCACATTTAACGTCTCCCAACGGAATTGAATGTTTGGAAGATATCAAGCGCATGTTGAGTTATATGCCTCAAAACCACAAAGAAAAAACGCCAAAATTACCGTATACCTTAGGTGAGGAGTTGCGCGAACAATTGGATACTATTGTGCCCGATAACGCCAACAAACCTTACGACATGCACGATGTGATCAACGGAATTATCGATGAGGATTCGTTTTTTGAGATTCATAAAGATTATGCCGAGAATATTGTGGTTGGATTTGCTCGATTGGCAGGTCGCAGTATCGGTATTGTAGCAAACAACCCCATGTATTTGGCCGGTTGTTTGGATGTGAAGAGTTCGATCAAAGCCGCACGTTTCACCCGTTTTTGCGACTGTTTCAATATTCCTTTGTTGGTGTTGGAAGACGTTCCCGGATTCTTGCCCGGTACCGATCAAGAGTGGAACGGAATTATCGTTCACGGGGCTAAATTATTGTATGCTTTGAGTGAAGCAACCGTTCCGAAAGTAACAGTGATTACGCGTAAAGCCTACGGTGGAGCCTATGACGTAATGAACTCAAAACACATTGGTGCTGATATGAATTTTGCGTGGCCAAGTGCAGAAATTGCGGTTATGGGAGCCAAAGGTGCTTCGGAAATTATCTTCAAAAAAGAAATTAGCGAAGCCGCTGATCCAGCTGCCAAACTATTAGAAAAAGAGGCCGAATACGCGGAATTGTTTGCGAATCCGTACACGGCAGCACAGCGCGGTTTTGTGGATGAGGTAATCTTACCGCGTGACACGCGAAGAAAGCTGATCAAAGCCTTTGCGATGTTAGAGAACAAAGAAGTTCCCGTACCCAACAGAAAACACGGAAACATCCCGTTATAAAAAAGAAACCTGCTACTACAGCAGGTTTTTTTTATGCAATAAAGCATGAAAAGGGTTGACGGTTGTAGTTCGCGACTAGAATGTGTTCGTAGTTAGACCCAATTTCCTCTGAAGAAGACATGGAGCCGAACCGATGGACTGCTTCGTGCGGGGACGAAACTTCGTTTACCTATTAAAAAAGTAGGGTGAAGTACGC
Source organism: uncultured Flavobacterium sp. (assembly GCA_964395965.1). Taxonomy (GTDB): domain Bacteria; phylum Bacteroidota; class Bacteroidia; order Flavobacteriales; family Flavobacteriaceae; genus Flavobacterium. The sequence goes on along the minus strand of CAYNDK010000022.1, from coordinate 11,293 downwards.
TTAATGCTGAGTCGACGCCGCAGTTTACGTATTGTAGGTACGCAAAAAGCGTACTGGGGGTACGTAAATTACGTACTTTGCCGGCAGGTGCCCCTCCCTCGGGGTACGTAAAAAGCGTACTTGGGGTACGTATTTTACGTACACTTTATAGGAATTATGCGGAGTTGGTGTACGCCAACTGCGTACACAATCGTACCTTTTTAGTGGGGTAGTGGGGTATTTGACTTCGGAAAGCCGCTTTTTTTGTGCATAAATGGAGGAGTGGATTACGATTGAAGTAATTTCTTGTTGTCCAATGCCGTGTGAAGTAGGGTTCGCTAACATTCTACCCAACTACTCCCGCTGTAGGGATTGATTAACGTACTTATTTACAACTTTAATTAGCATTCTTTCGGTAATGTGGCGAAATTTAACTACTAATTCATTTCATACAAATACTCATTTACAAGCTTTTACTACCGATTAAATGTTTATTTTTAACAAAAATCAAACGACCATGAAAAAAAGCTACTTTATTATTTGCCTTATGTTCACGTTTATCGTGAGCGGACAATTTCCGAATCCCATGACGGAAACCTTTGAATCGGCAACGAATCCTTTGGTGACAACCAATCCTACATTATGGTCGTTGCCTACGGGAACCAATGGAAATCAATGGGGGATATTGGATAACGGTGTTGGTACGACTTCGAGTTGGGGATTGATTACCCAATCCGGACTTGCAATTTCTGGGCTGAAATCAGCTTACTGTACAACAGAGAACATAGGAGCAGGAAATACTTCACAAGATTATTTGACGACCCCTATTTTTACAGTTCCCAATGGCGGTGCTTTTAAGTTTTTTGTGCGCACACAACAAGCCGGAGATCAAGGGTCTGAATTGATAGTGAAAATTTGTGCAGCTCCTACAAGTACCAACTTAGCATTGCCTTCAAGTTATACAACCACATTAGCCACTTTTTCAGAAACGAATTTGATTTCAGTCACCAACTATGATCAAAAAACAGTTGATTTGAGTGCATTCATTGGTTCATCCGTTAGTATCGCTTTGGTATGGAAAACAACCCAGCCAACAGCGGCAATTGCTGGCGATACTGTTTTTTTAGATGATATTCGCATCACGAGTAATGCTTGTTTACCCCCTTCCAATCTAAACATCACGAATGTAACACCGACCACACTTACGTTAAATTGGTATGATAATGGGAATTCACAAGCTTGGGAAGTATATGCCGCGCCTTGTGGTAGTCCGGCACCTACTGCTGCAGATTATGGTGTTGCTGTTAATTTTACTTCATACACAATGTCAGGTTTAAATCCGGCAACCTGTTATGATTTATATGTTCGCTCCTTATGTCCATTTGTTCCCGGAGGAACCGTATGGGTGCCTTTAAATTCTGGAGTTATGACACAACCCAATGGAGGTTGTGGAACCGATATTTATGATTATGGCGGAATGAACGGGAATTATCAAGACAATAGCAATTATGTAATTACTATTTGTCCTTCAAGTATTGATGATTTAATGGGTGTACTTTTTAGTCAGTTCAATACCGAAGCAGGAGTTGATGTGCTCACCATCTATGACGGCCCTTCCACAACAGACCCAATTTTAGGTCAATATTCAGGGAATACATTGCCTCCAACTACTTTTTCGACCTCTCAAAATGGTTGTATTACTTTACAGTTTCAGTCCAATGGATCAATCAACTATGAAGGATTCAAGGCCACAATTATTTGTGCACAAAGAAAAAGTATTAAGATGGAACCGTTTTTGGATACCAATAATGATGGGATCAAAAATAATGGCGAATTGGAATTCCCCTTTTTGAACTTTCAAATTAGTCAGAACGCAGGGGCACCACAAACCATGCAGTTTGGAGCCTTTACCAATGCCATCTACGATGCCAATAGCACGAATACCTATGCGATAAATGCTACTGTAACCCCAAATTATAATACTTATTTTACTTATTCAGGAGCAGGGTTTGCCAACCAACAAACGGCATCACCACCCACAATATTGCCCTTTCCGATTACCCAGACCCAACCGTATTCTGATGTAGCGGTCAGTATAGTGCCAATTTCATTACCGCGTCCAGGATTTCAATTTATGGTTAATTTATCCGTTGTCAATTATGGATTTAATTCCGCTTCGGGTACTGTGAACTTCGAAATGGGAGCGGGGGTAGTGAGTATTTCATCGAATTATCCAGGCGTTGTTATCACCCCTCAGGGACTGAGTTATACCTTTTCAGGATTGGTTCCATTATCACAAATTGACATACAAATAGTGATGACCATGGATGTATTACCCAATGTAAGTTTGGGTCAGCTGATTACCCATCAAGCCTCGTTAACATTAAATCCGATGGATGTTATTACGGCCAATAATACCACTTCTTTGAGTCAGATCATTGTTGGGGCGTATGACCCGAATTTTGTGGTAGAACGACACGGCCCCCAAATTCTGTATAGCTCTTTTGGACCTAATGATGCTTTAGAATACACGATTCATTTCCAAAATGAGGGGAACTTTTATGCGGAAAATGTGCGCATAGATAATCTATTAGACAGTCAACTCAACGCAGGCAGTATTCAATTGTTGGAAGCGAGTCATCCATGCCGTTTGGTGCGTGACGGTTCACAGCTGAAATTTTATTTTGACGATATCTTTTTACAGCCAAAATCGGTGAGCGAGGCGGCGAGTCAAGGATATGTAACATTCAAGATCAAACCCAATCCGGGTTATCAAGTGGGTACTATCATTCCGAATAGTGCTGAAATCTATTTTGATTACAATCCACCGATTTACACAAATACTTTTCAAACGAAGTTTGTCAATAGCTTAGCCAACACTACTTTTGATCGTACTGATTTAGTATTGTATCCCAATCCGGTGAACGAGGTGTTGACTATTGATTTGCATAATCAACCCCAAACCGTACATTCAATTGAGGTTCGGGATTTTCTAGGTAAATTGATGTATAGCAATCAGTTTAACGGGATGCAAATTTCGATTCCTATGCAAGATTATGCCCAAGGCGTTTACTTTGTACGCTTGTCTAATGCACAAGGGAGTACCGTTAAAAAAGTAGTCAAAAAATAAGCGGAAGGTACTTCCAAAACTACGAAATAAAGAAAATGGAGTAAGGTGCTTAGTGACACTTTACTCCATTTTTTATTTTTTAGTAGTGTAAACCATAATGGCTCCCGATAATTTATCATGTATCATGCGTCCTTCGGGGTTGCTATAGTAGCTTATTACCGATAGCCAGCCCAGGGATATTTTTAGAATATACCGCCAAAGTGCTGAAAAAAAGTTGATTTTTTCCGTAGTATAGTGGTGTTTACGAATGGTTATACCTGTTAGGGTGTGTCCGATAGTCCCTCCTCGAAGGCTCACTAAGAGGGGTTCATACAAGACAAAATAGAGGATGAATAATGCCCCTTTCAGCATATTACTGGGATGGGGAAGGAGTTGGATTAGGTCTCCGGTTAGAATGATTAAGCTGATTAAAATGACACCATCGATCATGGCTGATTTGGTGCGTTCTTGTAACTGTGGATACATAGGCTAGTAGATGCAATTAAATTTAAAACCGATGCCGTGGAGGTTTTCAATGGTGATTCCCTCTTGATTGGCGAATATTTTGCGAAGGCGCGAAATGAATACATCAAGACTACGTCCCATGAAATAATCATCTTCACCCCATAGTGCTTTTAGGATATCTTCACGCTTGAGTACTTGATTTTTATGGTCAATAAACAATTTTAATAAATCCGATTCTCTTTGGGTTAGCGAAATGGTTTCTTCATTATTGAATACGCTGTAGTTGGCCGCATCAAATTGGTAGTTACCCAACGTATAAAATGGGGAAGGGGTGGTGATTTTTTTGTGCGATCGTTTTAAAAAAACTTCAATTTTAAGCATCAACTCTTCGATACTAAAGGGTTTGACCAAATAGTCATCGGCGCCTAGTTTCAGACCACGGATACGGTCTTCTTTCAGGGTCTTGGCAGATAGAAAGATAATGGGCACCTCTTGGTCTTTGGCACGAATAGCTTCAGCCAATTCAAATCCATCCATTTTGGGCATCATAATATCCAAGATACACAGGTCGTAGGCTCCTTTTGGAAAGGCTTGAAGTGCGGTAGCTCCATCAGAAAAATGGTCGACTTCATAATAACTGTCCAAGTGATCTTTGGTGAGAAACGCAATGGTTTCATCATCTTCTGCATACAAGATTTTATATTTGCTCATAGTTTTTTTTAGGTATTAGAATCGTGATGGTTAGTCCTTGCTCTTTATTGTTTTGCGCACTGATTTTCCATTGGTGTTGGGTACATATTTTTTTTACATAAAAGAGACCCAAGCCAAATCCGTTGACTTCATTACTTTTTTTATCCGTAACTCGGAAAAACTTATCGAATATCAAATTTAAATTTTTTGGAGCAACACCAATCCCATTATCTTTAAAATCCAATCGCAAACCATAGCGTTCTTCACTGACATTCACTTCTATTTTGGGTATCTCATCACAATACTTCACCGAATTGTCGATGAGGTTGTACAATACATTTGAAAAGTGAAAACGATCGGCTTCAATGGAAAAATCATGTGTAGAATAAATAGAAATTTGAATTTGATCATTTTTCAATCGGATGGCTTCTGCTGCCTCATTTAATAAAGGCAATAAAGCAACTTTTTCAGGTTGTAAGGCCAATGGTGATTCATCGCTTTTCGCAATATTCAATACCTTTTCAATGTGATGGTTGAGTTTTTTACTTTGGTTGATGATGATTTCGGTGTAATCGTGTAGCTTCTTATTTTCACGAATTGCGTCTTGTTTGTTTAAATAACTAGAAGCCAGTAGGATTGAGGATAAAGGTGTTTTAAATTCGTGGGTCATGTTATTGATGAAATCCCGCTGCAGTTCGGAGTACTTTTTTTGTTGAATAATCGTGTAAATCGAGTAGACATAGACAAAAAGAATAATCATTAAAGCAAACGAAAGAATAAACCAAAAGCGCAACGAACTAAGGAGATAGCTCGTTTCATTAGGAAATCGCACAGCAAAGTAATAGACTAAATTCTTGTGTTTTGGAAAGTAGACGGTATGAGATGATGGTTTTCGATCGGTATAGGAAACATAGTTTCCGTAGACCATTTCATCACTTTGGCAATTGTACATGGCGTATTCAAAATCGGTTGTGATGTTCATTTTTGCAAATTCCGATTTTAAATAATATTCCAAGATATCGGGTTGGAAATCATTGGCAACATTAACTATATAATAATCATTAGCCATTTTTTCAACCGGATTATTAGTAGGGAGTTCGTTACCTTGATCCTCGTAAAGGTTTTTAACTACCTCCAATAACGCAATGTGTGTTTTTTGGGTAAACTTCTTTTCTTCAAGATTGAAGGCTTGTTTGGTCCACAGTAATTGGGCAACGAGTATTCCTAGGGTGGCGACCATCCCTAGTACGATAATTATATTAAGGTTTTTTGTTTTCAAAAGCGTACTATTTCTATTCAAAATTAGGGAAAAAGTCCCGTATTTAGTGCTGTTAACAAGTCGTTAACAAAGATTTGAAAGTGGTTAACAAAGCGGCAGAGAAAACTCAGATACATGTGTATCAGTAATAGAAATACAAATTCTTATTTAATTATAAATTCAAAATACAAAAAATATGAAAACATTAAAATTATCTCTTGCAGCCGTGGCATTCGGATTAATGTCATTCAATTCCGTTTCCATCGTAAAAACAGCTACTGCTAAAATGGCAACGGCTTCTACAGTAGTTTGGAAAGCAGAAACAGTTGAAGTTGGTGAAATTCCACAAGGAACACCTAAAACAATTGAATTCTCATTTAAAAATACAGGAACGAAATCGGTATTGATTACCAATGTAAAACCATCATGTGGTTGTACAGCTGCAGATTATACTAAAGAGGCAGTAGCGCCAGGTAAAATGGGTTATGTAAAAGCGACTTACAATGCTGCAGCTGCAGGTGCGTTTACTAAAACAATTACGGTAACTACCAATGCAGAGGAAACTCCAAAAGTGTTGACTTTTAAAGGGACTGTGATTGCAAAATCATAAGTTTTCGATATAAAGGTGATTAAGAAGAACGAAAAACTCCTGATGTAAATCAGGAGTTTTTTATTTTAACGTTGTTTCATCATTTCCATTTGTTTCTGACGTTCTTGAATCAAATCCTTAAATTTCTTTTTTTGTTCTTCATTCAAGAAATTTAGAATATTGCGTTCCATCGTTTCAGTAATGGCTTTGATTTCAGTGTTTTTATCTTCATTGCTCATTTCTTTTTTCAAAATGGCATTGATTTTTTTCGAACTGGCATCCATTTCTTTTCGAACAATAACGACTTGTAGTTCATCAAGTTTTAAGTCCGTTTTTAATTTTTCTACGCTTTTATCTACCGTTTTTACGCGTTCCTCTTCCAATTCTTCAGCTGAGCGTTCGCGGGGTTGAGAGGGCATTCCCATTTGTGAGGGACCATAACCGCCCATGCGTCCAGATCCATATCCATAGCCACCATAATTCCCATATCCATATTGGGACCAACCAGAAACACCTGCCAGGAGTGCAAGAATGCACAGTACTTTTTTCATTACGTTCAGTATTTAAAGTAAAGTTACAAAAAAATTATACGGGTTCGCCATACAAATCAAATTCTGTCGCATCGGTAATCTTGATGTTCACAAATTCACCTGTTTTGAGATAATGTTGAGCTGCATCGATTAGTACTTCATTGTCAACATCAGGGCTGTCAAATTCGGTACGACCTACAAAATATTGTCCTTCTTTACGATCAATTACACATTTGAACGTTTGTCCAATTTTCTCTTGGTTCAAATCCCAAGAAATTTGCGATTGAATATCCATTATTTCTTGTTGACGCGCATATTTTACTTCTTCTGGCACATCGTCTTCTAATGCATAGGCGCCTGTGTTTTCTTCATGCGAGTAGGTAAAACAGCCCAAACGCTCAAAACGCATTTCTTGAACCCAATCTTTCAAGATTTGGAAATCCTCTTCGGTTTCCCCGGGATACCCCACAATTAATGTCGTACGAATAGCCATACCAGGAACACGTTCACGGAATTCTTTTAACAATCTTGTGGTTTTTTCTTGTGTAGTACCGCGTTTCATCGATTTCAAAATCGAATCGGAGATATGTTGTAAAGGGATGTCGATGTAATTACAGATTTTGGGTTCTTTTTTCATAAGATCCAAAACGTCCATTGGAAATCCTGAAGGAAAAGCGTAATGTAAACGAATCCATTCAATGCCTTCAACTTTAGCAAGTGCCTCCAATAGTTCGGCCAAATTTCTTTTCTTGTACAAATCCAATCCGTAATAGGTGAGGTCTTGAGCGATTAAGATTAATTCTTTTACTCCATTACGAGCCAAACCTTCGGCTTCTTTCACCAATTTTTCAATGGGTTGCGAAACGTGTTTGCCTCGCATTAAAGGAATAGCGCAGAAGCTACAAGGACGGTCACATCCTTCAGCTATTTTTAAATAGGCATAGTTTTTTGGGGTAGTTGTTAAACGTTCACCCAATAATTCATGTTTATAATCTGCTCCAAGTGCTTTTAACAGCAAAGGCAATTCAGTCGTGCCAAAATATTGATCCACATTTGGAATTTCCTTTTCCAAATCGGGTCGGTAGCGTTCCGACAAACAGCCGGTGACAAATACCTTATCAACAATGCCTCGGTCTTTTTTGTCGGCATATTCTAAGATGGTATTTACCGATTCTTCTTTTGCATTGTCAATGAAACCACAGGTGTTTATGACTACAATGTTACCTTCTTGTTCATGTACCACATCTTTTCCACTGGCTTTTAATTGCCCCATTAAAACTTCACTGTCGTACGTGTTTTTAGAACACCCTAAAGTGATCACATTGATTTTGTTTTTCTTTACCGATTTGGTTCTCATAGGATTTCAAAAAAATTGGACTGCAAAATTAGGCTATTTATTTTTGTCTCAATAGTATTCCCATAAAAAAAGCCATCGGTTTACGATGGCTTTTGTAGTATAAGGAACACAGTGGTTTTATAATTCCCACATCAAACTCACAGTGACATTGTCATATACCCCTTTGGTACGCGCATAATCCACTAAACCGCGATTGAACATTTGTTGGTTGTAATAACGAAAACCATGGCTGTAAGAAACATCCAATTTATAGCTTCCGAAATTATATCCTAAACCACCAGAAAAAGTCGTTAAGTTTCCAACCGTGTATTTGTTTTTGTAGGGGCTTTCATCCCAACGGTAACCGGCACGCAAACTAACTTGTTTGATTTTGTACTCAGCACCTAAACGCAATTCGGTTGCACCTTGAAGTGCGCTTGAAATGGTAGCATTTTCTTCACGATAATCGTTTCGAGGTTGGAAGCGTGATCCACCATAGTATTTGCGTGCAACATCAGCACTAATTAATCCTCGTTTGCCAAATAAAAGAACGCCACTTGCAGTAAGTTTGTGTGGAGTTCTAAAACGATAAGGGGCAAAAACCATCGTGATTTGCGGGTCAACTACAACAGTGTTGTATTGCGAATTGTCAAGATTGGCATTCAAACCATATCCTGAAGTAGCGATGTATTGACGCAATTCATCATTTAATTTTAACCAGGTTGGCGATTCATAAGACAATCCCAAACGAGCACTTTTATTCACTTTTACAATTCCACCTAACTGAAGTGAAAATCCATTGCCATAAGTGTACAATTCGTTAGTAAAACGAATGCGGTCTACCGTTGCACCGGTTGCATATTTCGGATTTGAATTGGATTCAAAAAACGTCGTGTTTTGACGGTAATCCACAAAATGAAAATTGAAATTCATACCCAACATTAACCAGTCTTGGTATTGTGTGGCAAGGTTGAATGTGAGTTTACTGTGGTAGCCTTTAGCATTTGAACTGTAGGAATGAAAATAGTTGCCACCAGGAGCTACATTGGTGTAATAATCAATGTTGTTGGCTGTAGCGTTTAATGGGTCAATGATGTATGCGTTGTATCCCAAGTAGGCTTGTTGTTCATTGTAATACAATTCATCAAAATAATAATTGGTGATATTGCCAAAGGGTACAGCTTCATTAATTGTTCGTCCATTGGCGTAACTCAAAAAGTATTGGTCAACAGAGTTGTAAGGATTTGTTCCATTGAAAGTAACGGAGTTGTTCAAATTTCGAGAAGAATCATAATTTAATCCAAGGGCAAACTTTTTCCAACCAGTTTTGTTACTGGTTTCGTTGAATACAAAAACCATCCCTAATTGGTTAATATCAAGTTTGTTGTTGGAATCTTTGGTTGATGTTCCAAAATAATTGGCAGTATTGGCCGTATTAAAGTCGGTCAAAGAGCCTCCTAAAAGGTTGTTCTTGAAAAATAATGATCCAGCAGGATTTACATTTAGTGCGCTCAGGTCACCGCCAACAGCTCCAAAAGCACCACCCATAGCACGGAAGCGTGCGGTTCCATTTAAATCATCCAAAGAATAACGAACGGCATCCGTAATATCTTGTGCCTGTACTGAAGCAAAGCTTATAGCAGTAAGGCCTAGTATAAAAAACTTTTTCATAGTAATCATGTAACTTAGTTGTAAGGGAAATTAACGACGACCTCCGCCACCACCTGAACGACCTCCGCCTCCACCGAATCCGCCGCCGCCATAACTGCCTCCGCCGCCACTTGGACTATAAGAACGTGAAGGGGCAGGAGTGTAGGAGCGTGTTGGGCTATCCGTACGGGTTGGGGTAGTTTGAATTGAATTGTTTCTAACCGTGTTTACACTTGTTGAATTAGGATTGTAGTTAGGACGCGTTCCAGAAGTGGTCACAGTATTGGATCGAACACTTGATGTTGGGCGTACATTTAGGTTGGTAGGGCGCACCTCACTATTAGCACGAGAGCCATTACGGGTTGAGGCAACAAAGTTACGTCCAGAATTTGGAGTAATGCTGTTGGTGTAAATGGTGTTTCGACGTCCGCGGTTATAGGCATAGTTATTTGACCAACCGTTGTTATATCCATAATAGTAAGGATTTCCATAACCGTAACCATAGTAATAAGGATTTCCGTAGTATCCATACCCCCAATAAGGGCTATACCAACCGCCGTAACCCCAATTGTTCCAACCCCATCCAGGGCCATACCAATTGTTCCAGCCCCAGCCGGCTCCATACCATCCGTTTCCGTACCAGCCATTGTATCCCCAGTTGTTCCAACCCCAACCGGCACCATACCAGCCTCCACCATAATAGTTAACGGTTACATCAGAGGAGTTGTTGTTGCCCCATCCATTGTAACCGTTAGCTGTACGTTGTTGCGTTTGTTCTACTGTAGCTGTAGTGTCTACAGGAGTTGAGTAATTGTCAACATTGGTAAATAATTCCTGACTTTCTTGATTGATTGAACTGAAATAATTTTGATAATAATTGCTGTTTGCATTTTCATTTGAAGCAACGCGCTGTTGCGAATTGCTTGATTCTCCGTAGATTCCGTCATTATCGTAATACGATGAGTTTTGATAAGATCCACAAGAACTAGCTATAATTCCCATTGTGACCACAAAAAGCCAACGGAAATTAATGTTTTTGGAAAAGGAAATTGTTTTCATATCTATAGCATTTTTATTGTTGGTCATTACAAAAATAGTTAGTTTTGCCGAACTATTAAGTTAAAATTTGATTAAACAATATTTGTGCCAATTTGTTCATTATGAGTAAGAACTTAACAAAAAGAGCGGAAGATTATTCCAAATGGTATAACGAATTAGTGGTGAAAGCTGATTTGGCAGAGAACTCAGGAGTTCGTGGATGTATGGTGATAAAACCCTATGGTTATGCGATTTGGGAAAAAATGCAAGCGGAATTAGACCGAATGTTTAAAGAAACAGGCCATAGCAATGCTTACTTCCCGTTGTTTGTTCCGAAAAGTATGTTTGAAGCCGAAGAGAAAAATGCGGAAGGTTTTGCAAAAGAATGTGCAGTGGTTACCCATTATCGTTTAAAAACCGATGAGGAAAATAAAGGAAAGTTAATTGTAGATCCTAACGCTAAGTTGGAGGAAGAACTTGTGGTTCGTCCAACCAGTGAAGCTATCATTTGGTCGACCTATAAAAACTGGATTCAATCCTACCGTGATTTACCCTTATTAATTAACCAATGGGCCAATGTGGTGCGTTGGGAAATGCGTACCCGTATGTTTTTGCGTACAGCTGAGTTTTTGTGGCAAGAAGGGCATAC
>CAYNDK010000021.1:0-23522 GCA_964395965.1 uncultured Flavobacterium sp. | reverse complement strand
TTAAAATACATTTGTAAAGGATCATAGAATAATGAAGACTCACCAGCACGAATACCTACGAGAAGGAGTACCAATACCAATGCCCCAAAAATTTGTCGCTTACTTAACTTCATCGCGTTGTGCATAAATTGAAAAACGATTTACCCATACCATCCATAACAGAAATACTATTCCATAAATAGCTAAGGGAAAAAGCACCCCATGGAGAACATGTTCGGCTTGCGGGAAATGGTATAAAGCCACGGCCAACACGGCAATACGCAAAATATTGGCACAATGAATAATGACTATTCCCAACGGGATAAACCAAAGCATGGACTTCATTTTTCCTCGAAAGGCCACCACAAAACTGACAAAGAGAATCATTACACTAACCGCATTACATCCTTCAATGATACGGGCAATCCATCGTTGACGGTAGAATAATTTGACCCCTGCTTCCTTTGGATTGGGGGCAATGGATGCGGAATCATCAAAAAAATGCAATACAAATTTTGATTGTTGGGCCACTTCATAGGTAATGGAATCAACCTCTTTTTGTTTTACATCAAATTGACCTAAATACGTAGCATAGAGAAACACCAAGAGCAGATACGTCGCTCCAAAACGAAGGAGAAAAAATAAGAAAGGACGGTATGCCTGACGGTTTGCGTTCAAAGTTTTTTAACAAATTTTAGGTAAAAATACGAAAAGCCATTGGTTACTTTTGCAAAAAAATACCGCAAATGCATTTTGAAGATTTACAGCCCGAAGTCGTCTCGATTTTATCGCAACCCGTTAAATCACGGGATGAAAAGTTACTCGAACTATGTGCGCTTTTGAATGAAAAAGTATCCTATTACAATTGGGTAGGATTTTACTTTGCCGACCATGAAACGCAGACTTTGCATCTAGGACCTTACGTAGGGGCTCCCACCGACCATACTGTAATTCCTTTTGGGAAAGGTATTTGTGGGCAAGTCGCCGAATCCAACACCAACTTTGTGGTTCCCGATGTTTCGGCCCAAGATAATTACATCGCTTGTAGTTTTACGGTCAAATCAGAAATCGTAGTTCCGTTGTTTGTTCGCGGTCAAAATATGGGTCAAATCGATATTGACAGTCATGTACTCGACCCGTTTTCAGAAGCTGACGAACGATTCTTGGAGTTTGTAAATCAAGAAGTTGCCAAATTATTTTAATTCCTTTTTTTTATTTGTCAAATTCAAAAATAAGGCTACCTTTGCAACCGAATTGGGAACGACCCAATCTACATAATAATTATTTAAATAAATATTAGCATGTACTTGACTAAAGAAGTTAAAGAACAAATCTTCGCTAAACACGGAGGAGCTGCTGCAAACACTGGTTCAGCAGAAGGACAAATTGCTTTGTTCACATTCAGAATTAACCACTTAACAGAACACTTGAAAAAAAATCGTCACGATTTCAACACTGAGCGTTCGTTGGTGAAATTGGTAGGTAAACGAAGAAGCTTACTCGATTACTTGAAAAATAAAGATATCAACAGATATCGTGAAATCATCAAGGAATTAGGTATTAGAAAATAATACAAAACTAAAGAGGTGCCTGCGCGCCTCTTTTTTTTAAATAAAAATAGAAAAAAGTTTCAGTTTTTCATTGGGTTACAACAACTAACAACAACAGCAACAACACAACTAACCTTAATGTTTAAATGAATTGAATTTTTATGATTCCAAAAGTAACCCAAGAAACGATTACTTTGGTGGATGGAAGAACCATCACCATTGAAACCGGTAAATTGGCAAAACAAGCGGATGGATCTGTTGTAGTACGCATGGGTGACACCATGTTATTGGCTACAGCGGTTTCTGCACGCACTGCTAATCCCGGTATTGATTTTTTACCTTTAACGGTAGATTACCGTGAAAAATTTGCCGCTGCAGGACGATTCCCAGGTGGTTTCTTCAAAAGAGAAGCGCGTCCAAGTGATGCAGAAGTATTGACCATGCGTTTGGTTGACCGTGTGTTACGTCCTTTATTTCCGGATGATTACCATGCAGAAACCCAAATCATGATTCAGTTAATGTCGCATGATGAAGATGTAATGCCGGATGCTTTAGCAGGTTTAGCCGCTTCAGCAGCGTTGGCGGTATCTGACATTCCTTTCTACAACTTAATTTCTGAAGTACGTGTGGGTCGTGTGAACGGCGAACTCGTAATCAACCCTAGCCGTGCACAATTAGAATTATCGGACATCGACATGATGATTGGTGCTTCTAAGGATTCGGTATGTATGGTGGAAGGTGAGATGAAAGAAATCTCTGAGAAAGAAATGGTAGACGCGATCAAATTTGCACATGATGCAATCAAAGTGCAAATTGAAGCACAAGAACGTATGCGTGCCGCTATCGGAAGTCCTGCCTATCGTGAATACGAAGCAGAGAAAGAAGACAAAGTGGTTTACGAGAAAGTTCGTGCCGCTTGTTATGACAAATACTACGCGATCGCTCAAGAAGCTTCTTCAAAACAAGAGCGTGGCGAGAAGTTTAGTTTAGTAAAAGAAGAAGTTGTCGCTTTATTCACCGAAGAGGAATTGGCTGAAAACGGTGATTTAGTGAGCAAATACTTATACAAATGTCAAAAAGAAGCCGTTCGTAACGTGATCCTTGATTTAGGAATTCGTTTGGATGGTCGTAAAACGACAGAGATTCGTCCGATTTGGTGTGAGGTGGATTACTTACCAAAAACACACGGTTCAGCGATCTTTACCCGAGGTGAAACACAAGCTTTGGCTACAGTAACACTAGGAACTTCTCGCGAAGCAAACGTGATCGATTTGCCTTCAGAGCAAGGGGAAGAGCGTTTCTATTTACATTACAACTTCCCTCCTTTCTCAACGGGTGAAGCGAAACCTTTACGCGGTACTTCACGTCGTGAGGTTGGACACGGAAACTTGGCACAACGTGCCTTGAAAAATATGATTCCAGCAGATTGTCCCTATACTGTACGTGTGGTATCTGAAGTATTAGAATCGAATGGTTCTTCTTCGATGGCAACCGTTTGTTCAGGAACTTTGGCTTTGATGGATGCTGGTATTCAAATGATCAAACCTGTTTCAGGTATTGCGATGGGATTGATTACTGACGGTGACCGTTTTGCGGTTCTTTCAGACATCTTGGGTGATGAAGATCACTTGGGTGATATGGACTTCAAAGTGACGGGTACTGCTGATGGTATTACCGCTTGTCAAATGGATATCAAAATTGACGGTTTACGTTATGATATCATGGAACAAGCCTTGGATCAAGCCCGTGAAGGTCGTATGCACATTTTGGGCAAATTGACTGAAACTTTGGCAACTCCAAGAACCGATGTGAAAGCACATGCTCCAAAAATCATTACACGCACTATTCCAGGCAACTTCATTGGAGCGTTAATCGGACCAGGCGGAAAAGTAATTCAAGAATTACAAAAAGCTTCGCAAACGACGATCGTTATTAACGAAGTGGACGAGCAAGGAATTGTGGAAATCTTGGGTACAAATCAAGACGGTATCGATATGGTATTGGCGAAAATCGATTCGATTATCTTCAAACCACAATTGGGTGAAACCTATGAAGTACGCGTAATTAAAATGCTTGATTTCGGAGCGGTTGTAGAATACACACAAGCACCAGGAAATGAAGTATTGTTACACGTATCAGAATTGGCTTGGGAACGCACTGAAAAACCATCTGATGTTGTAAACATGGGTGATGTTTTTGAAGTGAAATACTTAGGTATCGATCCGAAAACGCGCAAAGAGAAAGTTTCGCGTAAACAATTGTTACCACGTCCTCCAAGAGAAGACAAAAAACCGGAAGGTGGATCACGCGAAGGTGGACCTCGCAAACCGTTCCACAATAAAGGTGAAAACAATCAGAATCAAGAAGGTTAATCACAATTGATTTTAAATAGTAATCCCCAATTCGTTTGAATTGGGGATTTTTTTTTGGATCTTGAACCTTCTCGTTCAATAATTGGCTATACCTTTTTGTGATAAATCAGCAGTATTACAATTTTCGTGATAAGGCTTTAGTGCGCCAGGGGGAGTAGCGGCATCCCGCTGTGACTTTAGGAGCAGCGGATACAGCGAATCACCCGGTCCATACGCAGCAATAACGCCCACAAGGCTTATTGCTGCGTATGGAAGGCGCTCAAATAAAAGAAACGTTTACACCCAACAATCTTTCCTTATCTTTGGGTATTAATCGCCACTTTATGGAAGCCCTTATTTTTATACTTTTTGCGCTTGTAGTTTATATTTTAGTTAAACAACAAACCCTAAAATCACGATTGGACCAGTTGATGGACCATTATTTTAAGCTGGCCGGTGACCGCGATGCTTTGCAACAAAAAGTGGAAACTTTGCGCGAGCAACTGGAGGCGTTACAAGGAAAAACGATAATTGCTGAACCTGAACCTGCGGCAACTTCGCCAGAAATAATCGAACCTGAAGTCGTTATTTCTGAGGAAATCACTCCTGAACCGACAGTAGCTTCATTGTCCATCACGGAAAGTTTACCTACTGAAAGCCCGGAATTCCTTATAAAACCTGAAGAAGAAGAAATGGCAGTGGAACCCGCCGCTTTCAGCGCACCCAAAGTGGAAGAAGCGCAGGCGCGACCTGTTCCGTATACGCCACCTACTCCGCCCGAACCTTCGGCTTTTTCGTTATTGCTTAAAAAATGGGAACGTCAATTTGCGGATAATTGGACAGGGATTTTAGGAACTGCTATTATGGTTTTGGGAGTAGGCTATTTGAGTATTTATACGGCTTTGAAAGTGAGTCCGCTCTACCGCGTGCTGATTATTTGGGCGTATGCAGGGCTACTTATGAGTTCGTATCTTTTTCTTAAAACGAAGCCTCTTTGGCAGAAAACAGGTTTATGGTTACGAAGTGCGGGGGCGAGTTTATTCTTATTTGGCTGTTTTGGCGCCACACAGCTTCCCGCATTACAATTTATTGCACAACCAATCCCTGGTTACGGACTTATTCTACTGGGTATTATTTTGAATTTATACATCGGTTACCGCATAAAACAACAGACCTTTTTATCCCTTCATGTGGTATTGAGTTTACTCATTTTATGTGTGGTTCCCCAAAAAATGCTACTCACGTTTCTGATTGCTTCTGGAACAGCTGCGGCAGGAATTTTATTATCCTACAAAGAAAAATGGGAATACCACTTAATGACAGTAATTAGTTCGTTTTTAATTTTTGACATTTGGTTTACCGCTGAAGAAACTGCCCTTTCACATTTTGAAAATAAATTGGCTATCCTTGGTATTGTTCTCGTTTCGATTTGTTGTATGTTGATGCAATATCGAAAATGGTACGACCGAACTACTTTTGACAAAGCAGGATTTAGTACTCACTTAGTTAACTGGAGTTTATTTGCCATTGGCCTTTTGCTACACGCTACGGGAAGTAAGTTTAAAACCATAGTACTCTTACTAGGTGCAATAGTTTGTTTTTGGATTGCAAGTCAGGCCAAAAGAAGAGGCATCAAGTGGCTGTATCAAATTGATTTTTTAGTGGCCTTTATCCTAGGTTCATTAATGATTGTAACCTTGAATGAATGGGAAGTTCGCACAGATATTTTAGTCCTTGCCTTGTATCTTTTTTGCAACAGTGTTGTGTGGTTTACCTATAAAACGGATGAAAAAATCACGCATACTATAGTAAAATATGCCTTATTCGGGTTGGGAATTTGTATTGTATTTATGGCTTTGGCTGCACTTGCTGATGCAGAAATGTTGGCCTCAAATAAACAATTTATTTTTACTTTTTCAGCGCTGGCTATTGTAGCCTTGGGAATCCATCTTTTTACCCAACAGAAGAAAGAATTTAGTGATTTTGATACACTCCCTGGTTTTTCGACACTCCACTTTAATGGTTTATTTACCCAAATCGTTCAATTGCTTACAGTAAGTTTAGTCTATCATCAATATTCCCAAAATTCATTTTTACTGGCCTTAGTCATTCCCGCAATAGTTTGGAGCGGACTAATTTTTCTGAAAGATTCGGTGAGTATCCAAATTGGCCGCCTTTTATTTGTGGTATTAGCTTTTATCGAATGTGGATACGTTTTTGCTAATTGTTACCCCACGACAACTTCGTTAGTACTTTGTTTTGGATTATTTGTTATAACCTATCTCAATTGGAAAAAACCAGAACATTTTGGAAATCGTTTTGTACTGCGGTTGATTTCTTCATTAGGAAGCATTGTTTTAACTTCTATAATTGCCATGCAAATGGGGAAAGCGTATCCACTAGGTGTCGTTATTCTACTTGTTGGAATTGCGATTGGACTTCAACTTTTCATGTGGCGCTTGACCCAGCGAGAGTTTCCAGAAGCCGATTTACCCCGCGCTTTCAAAGTCATCTATTATGGATTGGGACTCACAGCTTTAGTCTACATGATTATACGTTGTGATGATTTAAGTACTTACCCACTTTTAATTGGTTGTATTATTCTAACAAGTTCACTTTTTTTTGGTTTGTGGTGGAGCGATTTGCAATCCAAAATCCAAAATTGTACCGATGCCCTTTTAACACAGTCGGGAGTAGAATCTGGCATCCTTTTTTTAGTTTTTGAAGCAGCGGGAATTTTACTCCTCAGCGATCATCTACTCCTTGTCTATCAGTGTTGTTTACCCCTATTGTACTTTACTCTTTCTAATAGAATATCTTTTCTTCAGCCTTTATCCATAAATGCTTTTATTGTCCTTGTTCTTGGATACCTACAACTGTTTTTTACAACAAATTCTGAACAAAGTAGTATTGAATTACTTGCTGTATTGGGCTCATTTGGAGCAACGTTATTGTATTCAATCAGTATGTATTTTAGTTCCAAACCAGATGGAAAAAAATTACTTTCCCCAACAATCTATCTCAATTATAGCGTATTTATATTTCTGGTTCACACACTCACTGACCCAATATATAGTCCGTTAGCTTTTTCCGCCGCAGCGATTATTCATATTTTCATTTATAAAAATAACCGAACTCCACTGTTTCCATGGATTACCGAATTATTCACAGGAATTGCTCTACTGTATTCCCTAACTTTTGCTTATAGCAATCCGCATAGTTTTACTTGGATCAATTGGATTACACAATTCGCAGCTATTGCCTTAGCAATTTTTGGTATAGTGTTGAGAAAAGCAACTGATTCAAACCTACTTTTAAAATGGATACAACAATTGGGTATAAATGCCTGGTTATCATTACTTGTTTATAGTCAATTGGCACCAAAATGGATGCCCTTTTATTGGACCATGATGGCAATACTACAATTATTTTTGTACCAAAGAAAACAAGTTGTCCATCGCGGTGTCCCGATATTTTATTACCTCATAGGAAATCTCCATTTGGGAATCTTAGGTTTTTGGTATTACGAATCAGGTTACTGGCCTTTTTATATAGCATTGATGGGTGTTATGGGATTTTTTATTGCGCTAGCCTATCGCATTTTAGAAGATTTCAAATTAAAAAACAGTTTGTTAATATACCCTACAACCTTGAGTATTGGTTTATTTTTATACCTAACCTTTGACAAAGGTGTGCTTACTTTCTTGTGGGTTTTAGAAGCGCTTGGATTATTAGTTTTGAGTATAACGCTAAAAGAAAAATACTTCCGTTTTGTTTCATTGGGTGTTGTTGGTTTGTGTATTATTCGTTTGATGTTTTTTGATTTATCCAACGCCGACTTTCTTATACGCGCACTTGTATTGTTGGGCGTAGGAGTTGTGTTACTTGTCATGAACAGTCTATTCAAACGCTACAAAGACCGATTTGATTAATTAAAAAAGGGATGTTTTTTAAAAGGAATTCCTTTACGTATTAAATACGCATGATAAGCACTGGGTACATCGTGAGTCCATTTGGGTAAAATCAAAATTATAAGATAAACATCCAAATGACTGATTACTCCAAAGAAGACGGCAAGGAAGAAAGGAATTCCAGCATGAGCAAAACCGATTAATGAAACAAATACAACCAATAATGTTATTCCCCATATTTTGGATAAAAAGGCATGGGTACAGGTTTCTCTACCAAATTTGAGAAAACTAAAAACATAGGTTAAGGCTTCCATTAACAAAACGGTTACAACAGCTGTTTGATGCGATTTGATAATTTCTGGATTTAAAAGCCAAGAACAGACTCCAACACAAACCCAAAACACCATATCAGTTTGGCTATCCATTCGTCTTAATTTGGCGGTAGCAATTCCTGTTTTACGAGCAATGATACCATCCAATATATCGCTTAAAAATCCTAAAAAAATTAAGCTAAGCAAAAGCGGACGAATAGTTGGCAATTCCAAAGTAACCAAAATGATCAATATAGGACCCAATAGTAGTCGGAACGCAATTAAAAGAATAGGTACATGTTTCATATTAGTTGTTTTTAAAATAAGTGATAAATTGAATAAATAGGTATTTAACTTGTTTGCGTAACAATCCTTCAGGTTCATATCCTACAACACAACGTTGAAAACACCAAGAATAAAGTTGCATTAATCGTTTGATAAAGGACTTCATACTTTCATTGTTATATTTAAACAGGACAAATGTATTTGTGATTATTGCTATTTAAATTGTGATACTTACTATATTTACAATTATTTTTTGCGATTTTCACAAATGACAGCACAAGAATCACTCTTAGCAAGTATCCAAGCTAAAATTGGAAAAGACTCACTTCATGTCCAAATTGCGGATGTTTTAGGGATAAGTTATGATGCCGCCCATCGAAGAATACGTCAAAAAAGCAAATTCTCTATGGAAGAAGCTCTTCTTTTAAGTTCGCACTTTTCAATTGCGCTCGACGGCCTTGGTAAACAATCCAATCATTTACTTTGTACAAAATCGATTGCCCTTGCATCACAACAAGATTTTTCACATTACTTAAAAAATGCCTCTTTGGATTTAAAGGACTTCAAGTCGGGGGCAACCTTTTACTACTCGGCAAAGGACATCCCATTATTTTATACGTTGGGTGGAAATTTAGTAACCAAATTCAAATGGTATACTTGGCTCAATTTAGTTTCACAACCTGATCAATTGAAACCATTTGAACACTTTTTATTAGAAGTCCCCTTGGCGGATGATGCCCAAAAGTTGAAACAAATTTACACAGAGGCAACCGTTCATGAAATCTGGAATGACACCACTTTAAATAGTATGTTATCACAAATTGACTACTATCATGAAGCTGGATTATTAAACAGGATGAATGCACAAGCTTTATTAGAAGACCTAAATCAACTGCTCACTACAATAGAACATCAAGTTACGAACAACCCTAACTATCATCTTTATTATCACGAACTTTTATTGATGAATAATAATGTGTTGGTTGAGAAAGACACGCGTAAAAAACTTTTTGTTCCTTTTACAATGATTAGCTATTTAGTTACAGATGACTTCACAACAACAGAAGAATCGGCTCATTTTTTTAAACTTCAAATTCAGAATGCAAAATGTATAAATACTTCAGGGCCAAAAGATCGTTTACAATTCTTTGCACGTAATCGACAGAAAATTGAATGGTATGTAACAAAATTCAATTCCTTTTTATAAAAATATAGACTATTGACGCAACCTTTTCTTTACTTCTAGACTATTTAAAAAAAAACGTTGGAACTCCCACTTCAAGATATCATCACGGGTTGTCAAAATTTAGACCTTAAAGCCCAAAAGCAGCTCTTTGACCGCTATGCTAAACTATTGTTAAGCATCAGTTTAAAGTACTGTAATTCTATGGCTGATGCTGAAGATAATGTTCAAGATAGTTTTATTGAAATTTATCACACGATTAATTCATTCAAAAATAAAGGGTCATTTGAAGGTTGGATGAAACGCATCGCCATAAACAAAGCCATTACAAAATTCAAGAAAAACTGTAAAGTAGTCCCTTTGGATACGGCTAAAAATTTATATCCAATTGCTGAAGTTGTAATTGAGGCTGAGGAAATCGAGATGGACATCGTACTTCAATGCATTCAAAATTTACCCCCTCAATACCGAATGGTTTTTTCACTTTTTGAACTCGACAATTACAACCACAAAGAAATTGCCGAATTATTGGGAATTTCTGAAGGAACCTCAAAATCGAATTTGCATCGCGCCAAACTCATTTTAAAAGAACAAATCATACACTTTCGTCAAAACCGTCACCATGGAGCATCCTAAAAAAGATATTGGAACCGTTTTCAAATCCCATTGGGAACAGATGGACATTACTCCATCAGAGGCATTATGGCATAAAATTGAGCCCGAACTTCCACGCAAAAAAAAATCTAACCGTATATTGATTTGGTGGTTTTTCGTCATGGTAAACTTGGGCGGTGTACTATTTTATTTTGGAGAAAAAAATACGGCTCATAATTCTATGCAACACAATTCTATTCTTAAAAAAGTAGAGAAAAATAGCAAGAATAAAAATGCTAATTATAACTCTTATGAAAATTCTTTATCGCTGATAAATAATGGAAATGGAGAAGGAAAACAGGAGAAAATAGAATCCAACAAAACCACAAGCAGCTATTTTAATAAAAAGAAAAAGAAGCCTCTTAAAAAGTTTAATTCAGAGTCCATTTCCGAAACCAATATTATCACTCCTAGTTTGATTGTTAATTCTGACCAAAACTTTGAACATCAAGAGCAAACGAGTGACACTATAAATTGTGATGACTTGATTACTTTCAATCTCGCTTGTGACGCTATATTAAAAGAAGTAAAAAGACAAAAAAAGACCCAAGAGAAAGATTCCAGTGAGACAAAAGAAAAAGCGGTATTTTGGGTTGGAAGCTATGGCAAAATTTATGGCTCAGACTTCAATTCAAATGCGTCAATGTTCATCAATTCAACAGCAAATAGCGAGAAAAAGAAGCTCAATTATGGATATGGAATACTTCTAAAATGGCAATGGAATTCAGATTGGAGTGTTCAAACGGGTTTAGGCATTCTCAATCAACAGGAACAATTAGAAATTCAAAATGCACCCAATATATTCAACACACATAATGTAGCACTAAACCGTTCCCCTCAAGAAATGAATAATTTATTGGTAAACGAGACTTCATTTGATATGATTCATACCTCGCGCTATTTGGAAATCCCTATTGAATTCTCCAAACAATGGCCATTAAAACGGGCAACACTTAATGCAACCGCAGGTTTTAGCAATTGGATTCTTCTCAATAATGAAATTACAGTTCAATCGTCACGTTTATCAAAACAATATATTGGCAAACTCGACGCACAAAATAAATTTACTACTTCGTTAAATCTTCGTGCTGGATTGCACTTTACAATTTGGAAACAATTAACGGGAGGTATCGAACCGGGGCTTCAAATTCAAATTTTACCAACCAAAGCAAAAGATTCCAGATTGTATTACCATTACCTAATTCAAACTGGATTGTATTACAAACTGTAAGAGAAATCAGCAAGGATTAAAAAAAAGGCAGAAAAAAGAAATTTTATGTAACTTTTTAGAAATTCATTACGTATAAGTACCTGAACACTTTAATTTAATAAGGAGAGAACGTAATGAGACAGCTCAAAATCACCAAGCAGGTAACCAATCGTGAAACTGCTTCCTTAGACAAATACCTACAAGAAATCGGTAAGGTAGATTTGATCACCGCCGACGAAGAAGTGGAATTGGCACAACGCATTAAAGCGGGTGACCAACGCGCACTTGAAAAATTAACAAAAGCCAATTTACGTTTCGTTGTATCCGTAGCAAAACAATACCAAAACCAAGGTTTAACACTTCCTGACTTAATCAATGAAGGAAATTTAGGTTTGATCAAAGCCGCTCAACGTTTTGATGAAACCCGTGGTTTCAAATTCATTTCATACGCGGTTTGGTGGATTCGTCAATCGATTTTACAAGCCTTGGCCGAACAATCTCGTATCGTTCGTTTACCGTTGAACAAAATCGGTTCGATCAACAAAATCAACAAAATGTATGCTTTATTAGAGCAATCTAATGAACGTCCACCTTCTGCAGAAGAAATTGCTAAAGAATTGGACATGACAGTCAATGACGTAAAAGAGTCGATGAAAAACTCGGGCCGTCACTTATCGATGGATGCTCCTTTAGTAGAAGGTGAAGATTCTAACTTGTACGACGTTTTACGTTCAGGTGAATCTCCGAATCCTGATCGTGAATTGATTCACGAATCGTTGCGTATCGAAATCGAGCGTTCGTTAGAAACCTTAACACCAAGAGAAGCAGATGTTGTGCGTTTGTATTTCGGTTTAGGGGATCAACACCCAATGACATTAGAAGAAATTGGTGAAACATTTGACTTGACTCGTGAACGTGTGCGTCAAATTAAAGAAAAAGCTATTCGTCGTTTAAAACATACGTCACGAAGCAAAATCTTAAAAACCTATTTAGGATAAAAAAACTATATTTGGATTCTTAAAAATAAGACACTCCATGTTTACGATAACAACAGTTTCAAACTGTTCGTTTTTTGATTGATGATTGAAACTCCGGCTGATTACCGGAGTTTTGTTTTTTGTAGGGCAAACAAAAACCGGTCTGTTCACTTGCAGCTCGAGTGCCCACAGTTTTGTTTTTTGCAGGGCAAACAAAAACCAGTCTGTTCGCTTGAAACTTGAGTGTTCAAGGATTTGATTTGTATTTCTATCAACTCATAATTCATAACTCATAATTCATAACTCATAATTCATCACTTTAATTAACTACTTTTGTACCACAACACAACAAATTATCTTTTCTCATGAAAAATACCCTAATTGCGCCTTCTGTTTTGGCAGCCGACTTTGCCAATTTGCAACGTGATATCGAAATGGTCAACGCTAGTGAAGCTGATTGGTTTCATATCGACATTATGGATGGCGTTTTTGTTCCTAACATTTCGTTTGGTATGCCTGTCTTGGAAGCCATTCAAAAACATGCTAAAAAAACCATTGATGTCCATTTAATGATTGTCGATCCTGATCGTTACATTACCACCTTCAAAAAATTAGGCGCCGATGTACTCACAGTACATTATGAAGCTTGTACGCATTTGCACCGCACCCTTCAAGCTATTAAAGCGGAAGGTATGAAAGCAGGTGTAGCTTTAAATCCGCATACAAATATTGACTTGTTGGAAGATATTATTCAGGATATCGATTTGGTATGCATTATGAGTGTGAACCCTGGATTTGGTGGTCAATCCTTTATTGAAAATACCTATTCGAAAGTGGAAAAGCTAAAAGCCTTAATTCAAAGAAAAAAGGCAACTACTTTAATTGAAATTGACGGTGGTGTGACCAATAAAAACGCAAAACAATTAGTAGATGCAGGTGCAGATGTATTAGTTGCGGGCAGTTATGTATTCGGCGCTGAAGATCCTATTGCAACAATTCAAAATTTAAAATCCATTACCCAATAACAAAAGGCTTCTTCGGAAGCCTTTTTCAATACTGTGCCAATAAATACTTAATTAAATCTGTGGTAGTAACAATACCAACCAATAATTCATCCATAACTACTGGCAGTGCATGAAATTCTTTGGTTGCTAAAATCTCAGCAACTTCTCTTATGGACGTTTCCGGTGAAACCTTCACTAAATTTCGAGCCATTACTTGCTCAACCGTAAACATATTATACACCGTAACATCTACATCTTGAGCATCTTCATCAACGGCATCTGCAAAAGAGATACGCAACAAATCCGTTAAACTCAACATACCTACTATTCGGTTTCCATTCACCACAGGAATATGCCGAATATGATGTTTTTTAAAAAGCATTTCCGCCTTTGTTAAGTCATCTGTTATATTGAGTTTGATTACATTTTTGGTCATTATGGTGGTGACCGGAACAAGCTTTTTCATACGACTACTCACTTTAGTCCTATAAAATTACTATCCATTTAAAAAAGAAAACATGACATTCATCAGCTACAAGGAATGACGCAATATCAACCGACTCGGATTCTCTTCCAATACGCGTTGTTGTTCCCAAACTAGTGTCGCCAATCGTTGTCCCATCGCTGCAAAGTCGGTTGAAATCGTCGTAATTCCATTTGCTACAACTTTCTTTAACGGCGTATCATTATAGGAAATAATTCCAACATCGCTTCCAATTTTCCATCCTAATTGTTGTGTCTTTTCAACTACATCAACCAAATCCCGATCATCAGGAATGATATAAACGGTACTTTTTTCCGGTTGGTGGGTGGTAAATGATTGTAGAATTTGATTCTCAAATTGAAAGTCGGCACAAAATCGTTCAAAACCACGCACCATTCCCAAGGGCTCTTTCATACCTGGAAACAATAAGACTAAACGGGAATACTGCTGAATTCGGTCCCATCCTAACACCAAAGCCTCATACATGGCTTGATCAAAATTTTGATAAATGGAGGGATATTGTTGCAATGAATCCCGCATTTGATCCAAAATATACACCTCCTGCTCTGGCAAAAGTCCGATAAGGGATTCTACTCCCTCCAAATTGGAAGGCATAATTATGTACTTGGAATAATTCCCCTGAGCATCGTGTACCAACTTTCGAAACATCCCTAAATTGAAATGATGAAAGTAAATGTCAACTTGTGCTTTACCCTCTAAAGCTGTCACAAAAGCATGATAGACGTCTTCTTTAAATGCATTTAATTCATCAAACAATAAAAAATACCGTTGTTCATAATCAAACTCTTCGGTCTTCACATAATACCCTTTCCCTGTAATCGCATAAATTACGCCTTTCTTTTTCAACTCTTCATAAGCCAATAAAACCGTATCCCGCGACAACTGATTTTCCAAACAAACCTTATTCACCGAAGGCAACCTGTCGTTTTTAAACAATTTCCGATTCATAATTGCTTGTTCAACCTGACTTACAATCTGTTTATAAATCGGGGTAACTAATTGCTTATCAATATGTATTACTCGCATAAATAAAAAAACCGGTAGGATGATTATGAAAACCGGTAGGTACTGGTATGCAATTTACAACTTTGTCGCTTACTTTTGATAAATTCAAAAAAAATTAGGGATGAAAAATGAGAATTCGCAATTAACCTCACACTCTATTGCCAGATTGTTTGGTTTCACCCAAAATGAAAAAGAAGTGTATGTTCGCACAATACGCAACCAAAGCGGTATGGAACTTACTGTAAGTGATTTGGGAGCGACGATTACTTCACTAAAGATTCCGGTGAGTGACTATTCCAATGTCGATGTAGTGCTTGGCTTTGATAATGCTGAAGACTATGAAGCATCATTCTCATTGCCGAGTCCCCCATTTTTAGGAACAGTAGTCGGACTTTATGCGGGTCGGATTCATAAAGGGAAATTAACCCTTAATAATGAGGTCATCCAATTGGATTCCAATCTTGGCATGCATCATATTCATGGGGGCAACCGCAATTTAAGCAATCAAGTATGGCGGTTCAAAGCTGCTACTTTTGACGAAAATCCGAGTTTAACCTACACTTTCACCACACCTGAAAACCAAGGAAACTATCCTGGATCGACTACAATAACGGTAACCTACCAACTGCTCGAAAACAACGCTTTAAAAGTTACGTTTCATGCTACAGCAACGCAAGACACTCCGCTAAACCTAACACAACACAGTTACTTTAACCTAAACGGACACGAGCAAAGTGTGGAAGGCATGCAACTCAAATTGTATGCAGATACCTTTCTAGATACGGATTACGAACTTATTCCTTCGGGAAAATTTATTCCTGTTAAAGGTTCGATTCATGATTATTCCTCTGTTTCCGAGTGTCCAAAATCTATCGACACAACATTTGTCTTAAATCAACCACTTGCCGCCACCCTTTTTAGCCCAAAAAATCAGTTACGCATGGATGTTTTCACCAACCAACCCGCCGTTCATATTTATGTAGGCGGTAACTGCTTTAACCAAATCAATGGGAAAGATCAAGTAACCTATCATCCCCTTAGTGGCATCTGTTTTGAAACACAAAATTTTCCAGACGCCCCCAACCATAAGCATTTTCCTAATGCAATCCTTAAAAAAGGAGAAGCCTATCTTCAAGAGACATTATTTCAATTTAAAAAGACCACATCGCTATGAAAAAGTATGTATATGTTCTACTCGCAATTTCTCTTTTTGGATGTTCAAAAAATGAAAACACTCCGGAAACTGTACCAACACCAACCGATACTTTTATTCGGGCCGCCGATATGTCGTACCTTCCGTTGATTGAAAGTGAAGGCTCTCAATTTAAATACAACAACACTGTACAAGACCCCATTCTTACGCTTAAAAATGCGGGGTGTAACACAATACGTGTTCGACTATGGCAAAACCCATCTGACGGGCATAGCGGTTTAAATGAAGTAAAAACCTTTGCCCAACGCATTAAACAAGCGGGATTGAAAGTATGGTTGACAGTCCACTATTCCGATACTTGGGCCGACCCAGGAAACCAAACCAAACCTGTTGCCTGGCAGTCTTTTGATTTCACGACACTTAAAAACACGGTAAGTGCTTATACTACTCTAGTCATGACCGAAATTCAGCCCGATATCATCCAAATCGGGAATGAAACCAACGACGGTATGCTTTGGCCAGAAGGCAAATTATCAACCAATGAAACACAATACCTCCAACTAGTTACTACAGCTTGTGCTGCGGTTCGGGCTAAGTCCACGACAACCAAAATAATGTTGCACCACGCTGGAATTTCAGGCGCTGATTGGTTCTTTAATAAAGTAGCGGCTGTTGATTATGATTATATCGGACTTTCGTATTATCCTATTTGGCATGGTACAAGTTTGGTCAATGTACAAAACACCATGAATACCTTAGGTCAACTTTACAATAAAAAGGTTTTGATTGCAGAAACCTCTTATCCTTTCACCTTGGGATATAATGATTACACTAACAATGTTGTCGGACTTTCAAACCAACTTGCACCCGGATTTGCTGCAACTCCAAATGGTCAACAAGGATTTTTGTCAGCCATAAAAAACATGGTAAAACAATCCAACTATGGTGCTGGATTTTGCTATTGGGGAGCGGAATGGATTGCCTTCCGAGGACCAACATCTACCAATGGCTCTTCTTGGGAAAACCAAGCGTTATGGGACTTTAATAATAATGCATTGCCCGCTATGAGCGTATTTAATGCGAATTAATACAATACAATGATTAAAAATTTTATTTTTCATGTTTTGCCACTGTTAATGGTAGGGCTTCAAGCCGCATCGGCGCAGCAATTAACTTTTGCTAAAGGTGCCGATGTGAGCTGGCTGCCCCAAATGGAAGCTAGTGGTATTCAATTCAAAGATGAAAAAGGGAATCCGAAAGATTGCCTCCAAATTCTTAAAGAACTAGGTATGAACAGCATTCGTTTGCGCGTATTTGTCAATCCCAACGACGA
This sequence comes from uncultured Flavobacterium sp., assembly GCA_964395965.1. Taxonomy (GTDB): domain Bacteria; phylum Bacteroidota; class Bacteroidia; order Flavobacteriales; family Flavobacteriaceae; genus Flavobacterium. Next base: position 6,111 of record CAYNDK010000021.1, on the reverse strand, counting down.
TAAAGCCAGCGGACATTGCGGTAAAGAGGAAACCGTTCAAATGGCGGTTCGCGCTCAAAAATTAGGCTTTCGTGTAATGATCGATTTTCATTACAGCGACTCTTGGGCCGATCCTGCCAAACAAAACAAACCGAAAGCATGGGAAAATCATAGTTTTCCTGAACTATTAAATGATGTATATACGCATACTTTTGAAGTGCTTTCTGCGCTTAAAAAAGCAGGCGTTACACCAGAATGGGTTCAAATTGGGAATGAAATTCCGGGTGGATTACTCTGGCCAGACGGCTGTACCCACAATTGGAAACAATTGGGCCAACTCTTAAACAAAGGCTATGACGCCACCAAAGCGGTGGATCCAAAAATCAAAGTGATTGTTCATGTGGATGAAGGGAACAACATCGATAAATTCAATGCTTTTTTTGATCATGTCACGCAAGAAAATGTACGCTATGATGTCATCGGACTCTCATATTATCCTTTTTGGATTAAAAAAGACTACACGGAAACCATTGCCGATTTGGAAACAAATTTGATTAACTTGTCTAAAAAATACAACAAAGAAGTGATGGTCGTTGAAGTAGGCGGCGAAGTTTCTAAAGTGGAAAATACGTATAAATTACTTGAAGCAACCATCAATGCAGTGCGCAAAGTTCCCAACAATAAAGGCTTGGGCGTAATGTATTGGGAACCTCAAGGCATTGAGAGTTGGAGCCATTACAGCTTAAATGCATGGTTGGAAAACGGTCAACCTTCACCTGCTTTGCAAGCATTTAAAAAATAATCGCATGAAAAAAATCGCGTTACTTTTCACTACCATTTCTTTGGTTTGCCTTTCGGCGAATGCCCAATTTAAAACCAACCTTGATACCGATTGGCGCTTTCATTTAGGTCACGCTGCCAATCCTGAAAAAGACTTTAATTACAGTATTGCTACGATTTTCTCCAAATCGGGTGGCGCTGCCAAAACCGCAATTGACCCAAAATTTGTTGATACCACTTGGACCAAACTCAACATACCGCACGATTGGGCTGTGGACTTGCCCTTTGTGTATTCTCCCAATTTTGATGTCGAATCCCACGGCTATAAACCCATTGGTGGCTTGTATCCCGAAACTAGCATTGGCTGGTACCGCAAACATTTTACGGTTACCCCAAAACCGGGTTTAGACCGTTACGAACTTCAATTTGATGGTATCTTCCGCAATGCGTCTATTTGGTTAAATGGGTTTTATGTGGGCACGAATCAGAGCGGATATGTAGGCGTCTCCTATGATGTCACGGATTACATTTTAACTGACAAAGAAAATATTTTGGTTGTTCGTGTGGACGCTACACAATATGAAGGTTGGTTTTATGAAGGCGCAGGCATCTATCGTCATGTTTGGCTTAATCAATTCAACAACCTACATGTTGCCGATGGCGATTTCTTTGTGCATTCTACGCTAAACGGCAAAAAGGCTACGGTCACCTTAGAAACCACAGTAATCAACAAAAATTTTATTCCCGCAAATTGCACCGTCTCCACCTTTATAAAATCCCGTGAAGGAAAAATAATTGGAACAGCAAGCGAACAAAGATTGAGTTTGACCACCAATCAACAAGGTACGATAAAACAAAAAATCTCCCTTTCAAACGCTACCCTTTGGGACATTGACAATCCGTATTTGTATCGAGCGGTAACCGTGGTCAAACAAAACGGAAAAATAGTAGACCAACAGGAAACCAAATTTGGTCTCCGCACCGTGGCATTTGACGGTCAAAAAGGATTTTTCTTAAATGGAAAACCGCTTAAAATCAAAGGCACCAACAACCACCAAGATCATGCAGGCGTTGGAAGTGCCTTACCCGATGATCTTCAATATTATCGTATAAAATTATTAAAAGAATTAGGTTCCAATGCTTACCGTGCCAGTCATCATGCGCCCACACGCGAACTACTCGAAGCCTGTGACAGCTTGGGAATGTTGGTTTTGGACGAACAACGTTTGTTAAATAGCAGTCCGGAGTACTTGGACCAATTTACCCGCTTTATCAAACGCGATCGCAATCATCCGTCGGTGTTTTTGTGGTCGATTGGCAATGAAGAAGGATGGATTCAAAAAAATGATTTTGGTAAAAAAATAGCGCTTACACTATTGGCCAAACAACGCGAACTTGACCCGTCACGCACATGCACCTATGCGGCCGATATGGGCAATGAATTTCCAGGTGTTAATGAAGTCATTCCCGTTCGCGGATTCAATTACCGTCAGTTTGCGGTCGCCGATTATCATAAAGACCATCCCAACCAACCGTTATTAGGAACAGAAATGGGCAGTACGGTTACCACACGCGGTATTTATGAAAAAGATCCGATTCGGGCCTATGTTCCCGATCAAGATATCACCGCACCATGGTGGGCCAGTAAAGCCGAAGAATGGTGGAGCCTTGCCGCTGTGAACGATTATTGGATGGGCGGATTTGTTTGGACAGGCTTGGATTATCGCGGCGAACCCACTCCCTACAAATGGCCGAATATCAACTCGCACTTCGGTATTATGGATGTTTGTGGTTTTCCAAAAAACATCTATTACTATTACAAAAGTTGGTGGACCAATGAAGATATTATTCATATTTCACCGCATTGGAATTGGGCTGATAAAGTGGGACAACCCATTGAAGTTTGGGTCAACACCAATGCCGATGATGTGGAACTCTTTTTAAATGGCAAAAGTTTGGGTAAAAAAGTCATGCCCCGTAACAGCCATTTGAAATGGTCGGTTCCTTATGAACCCGGAAAATTAGAAGCTGTAGGTTTTAAAAAAGGTAAAAAAATTACAACTTCGGTTGAAACTACAGGCGCACCCTATTGTGTGATTGCTACTCCGAACCGTACAACATTAAAAGCCAACGGAACCGATGCGGTGATTGTTAACCTTTCTATTGTAGATGAAAAAGGACGTGAAGTTCCGGTGGCCGACAACCGTATTCAATTCCAACTCACGGGCGATGCCAAAATAATTGGTGTAGGCAACGGCGATCCGAGTTCGCACGAACCCGATCATTGTCCCGAAGGTGCTTGGCAACGCAGCGCCTTTAACGGTAAATGCCAAGTGCTTGTTCAAGCGGGAAAAACCAAGGGCACCCTTACTCTTAAAGCGACCGCCAACGGACTTGCCTCAGAAACCATTACCCTCACTCAAACGAATTAATTTGCCATGAAAAAGCAACTCGTGCGTCAAACACGCGACCACTTTCAACAGATTTATCATCAGGCTCCCGAAGCAGTTTTTCTCTCTCCGGGGCGCATCAATATTATTGGAGAGCACATCGATTATAATGATGGATTTGTACTTCCAGCTGCCATTAATAAATACGTATGCTTTGCCCTTCGCAAAACAAATAACTCCACCATTTCCTTTCATGCCAAAGATTTAAACGAATCTTATACTTTATCTACGGAAGACAATTTAGTCCCCGTGGAAACCATGTGGGTGAATTACCTGTTGGGTGTTTTGGACGAACTCAAACGAAGCAATAAAATCGTTTCGGGATTTGAAATGACGTTTAGTAGCACGGTACCTATGGGGTCCGGACTTTCCTCATCGGCTGCTGTGGAGTGTGGTTTCGCTTTTGCGTTAAATTCACTTTTTGACCTTAACCTTTCGCGTCAAGACATTGCACTAATTGGTCAACAGGCCGAACATCGTTTTGCAGGCGTAAAATGTGGGATTATGGATCAATTTGCCTCAGTATTTGGCAAAAAAAACAAAGTCATCAAACTCGACTGTACAACCCTAGATTATACCTATTACGATGCTCATTTGGGCGACTATAGCTTACTGCTTTTGGATAGTTGTGTGAAACATACCCACCTTACCTCTGGCTATAATGACCGTCGAAATGAAGTAGAAGTAGGATTGAAAATGATCCAATCGCATTATCCCGAAGTAAGGACTTTTCGCGATTGTACCTTGAAAATGATTGAAAGTCTAAAATCCGAATTGGGTGTAATCATCTACAAACGGTGTCATTTTGTAATCAAAGAAATTGCACGGGTTGATGTGGCTGCCCAAGCCTTAAACAATCATCACTATGCACTATTGGGACAAACCATGACCGAAACACATTGGGGTTTATCCAACGATTATGAAGTAAGTTGCCCCGAAATTGATTTTTTAGTGGAAACGATTCTAAAAAAAGAGGGCGTTTTGGGTGCTCGAATGATGGGAGGCGGATTTGGTGGTTGTTCCATTAATTTGGTCCCAAAAGAAAAAGAAAAAGAAATTATAGCCCAAATGAAAACCGCTTATTTTGAGCAATTTGGGATTACTTTAAACTATTATCCTATCAAAATTTCGAAAGGAACAACAAAATACGAAAAAGCATGATGCAGTTTGACCGCAATGACCACCCGCACCGTCGCTATAACCCATTGCTAGGGGAATGGATATTGGTTTCTCCGCAACGGGCCAAACGTCCGTGGCAAGGGCAAAAAGAAACGCCTGTAACCGTTACCCTACCCTCACACGATCCTGAATGTTATTTGTGTGCGGGAAATGTTCGTGCCAACGGAATTGCGAACCCAAACTACAGCGATTGCTATGTGTTTGACAACGATTTTGCGGCTTTACTAAATGACGAAGTGGCTTTTGCCCAACCGGAATCCAATTTCTTTACATTGCAACCCGAACGCGGGATCAACCGTGTGGTTTGTTTTTCTCCAAACCATAGTTTGACATTAGCCGAAATGGATGTTCCTTCAATTGAAAAAGTGATTACAACTTGGCAAGATGAATACCGAACATTAGGTCAATTGGATTATATCCATGCTGTTCAAATTTTTGAAAATAAAGGCAGTGTTATGGGGTGTAGTAATCCGCATCCCCATGGACAGATTTGGGCACAATCATCGCTTCCCACATTAGTCGCTAAAACACACAACCATTTATTGCAGTATTACCAACAACACGGAAGTACCTTATTGTCCGATTATGTTAACGCCGAACTCCAAGCGAAGGAACGAATTGTGTTTGAAAATAATCATTTTGTTGTCGTAGTTCCTTTTTGGGCGACATGGCCGTATGAAACGTTGCTAATTTCTAAGCGTCCGATGGCGCATCTATTAGAACTTACTAAGGATGAAAAAACGGCTTTTGCTGAAGCAATTCAAGCGATTACGGTGAAATACGATAACCTTTTTGAAACACCTTTCCCCTATTCGGCAGGAATTCATCAAGCGCCCACCGATGGTAACAATCATCCCGAATGGCATTTACACATGCATTTTTATCCACCCTTATTGCGTAGTGCTTCGGTCAAAAAATTTATGGTAGGCTATGAAATGTTGGCTGAAGCCCAACGCGACATTACTCCCGAACAAAGTGCCGCAGTTTTGCGTGACTTATCCCTTCAACACTATAAAACCCGCACGTTATGAAAACCTTAGCGACCCAAGATTATATTGTCTTCTTCCTGTATTTTGTCATCATTGTTGGCTACGGGTTATTTATTTATAGAAAAAAGAAAAAAACAGAAGTTGATAGTAAAGATTATTTCTTGGCCGAAGGTTCGCTGACCTGGTGGGCCATTGGTGCTTCATTAATCGCGAGTAACATCAGTGCCGAGCAATTTATCGGGATGAGTGGTAGTGGTTTCAAAATGGGGTTGGCTATTGCTACGTACGAATGGATGTCGGCACTAACCTTGATCATCGTGGCTGTATTTTTTATTCCGGTTTATTTAAAGAATAAAATCTACACCATGCCCCAATATTTAAACCAGCGTTATAACGGGCAAGTTGCCATGATCATGTCAGTGTTCTGGTTGTTATTGTATGTCTTGGTCAATCTTACTTCGATTTTGTATTTGGGTGCTTTGGCCATCAGTAGTATATCGGGTTTAAACCTAACCCTATGCATGGTTTTCCTAGCAGTATTTGCGTTGATGATTACGTTGGGCGGCATGAAAGTCATTGGTTATACCGATGTGATTCAAGTTTTCTTCTTGATTTTAGGCGGATTGGTGACCACGTATTTGGCGTTGAATTTGGTGGCCGAACAATTTGGTTCAACGGGGGTGATAGAAGGATTTTCATTAATGAAAAACAATGCTTCCGACCATTTCCACATG
>CAYNDK010000020.1:7520-23748 GCA_964395965.1 uncultured Flavobacterium sp. | reverse complement strand
CTATTGAATAGCATACTTCGTTGATGCCGATTATCAAAAATTTTATTTACTTCTTCAATAGCTTTTAATGATGCTAAATACCCAACTGTATAATCTGGAGAATATGGATTTATCAAATCTGTGCCATCCATAATTCGTCTATAATTATCACTCACTCTATTTATCCTGTTAGATGGAATTATAGGTCTGAAATTTTCAAAATATAAAAGAGAAAATTTTAACCAAGCGTCTGTTGGAGGTTCAAATGTTGGATAATATATAAGTGGTTCCATAGTGTTGTGTTAATGTTGCTGCTAACGTTCCGCCGCTAGCCGACTGTGGCGGTCAAAGCGAAACGATTTTTTCTTACTAAGATAAATGTTTTTTGCTTCGCACCGTTCGCAAAGCTCGGGTCGTGAAAGCCAAACACCAAACTAGCACTTACCAGCCATAGTGGCTAGCGGCTGTTAGCACCAGTTTTATTTTCTCAAAATAAACGAATAGTTTTTATTCACTTCAGTCAATTCCATTTCTAAGAATTCCTTTTTTTGGTCAATCTTTATCAAATATTCTGAATCGAATTTTGGATTATCAATTTTACCAGCCAACATAAACATTAACTTGTTATTTTGAATTCTCCAAACATATGTTTCAACGTTACCATTAGGAAATTTTATCTTAGCAAACCTATCACTGCTGAATGTAACTTCTGGACAACTGTTGCATAAACTTGTTAGTGATTCTGATGTCTTTCCGATTTTTATTTCTGTCGTCGCATATATTGTCCATTTCCCAAGAATTAACATTTTGTCAAAGCTTTCTTTTTTTTGAGCATTTCCGCTAAATCCAAATAAAAGAAAAAAGAATATTATTTTAATGATAATTTTCATGGTAACGTCTGTTAAAATTGGTGCTAACTCTTTTATACCTCTGAAGAATTCATGCTATGATTCCAATATTGCGGCGGATAGGTACAAATCAATCAGAAAGTATAAATGTAGTATTTTTTTGTTATTCGACAAGCAGAAAGTCATCAGTTGTCAGTCATCAGTTATCAGTGGGCAGTCATCAGTGGGCAGTCATCAGTGGGCAGTCATCAGTCATCAGTAAACACTGAACACTGAAATCTGAACACTGTATACTCTATACTGTATACTGTACACTGCAATCTGTACACTTTCTTTTGGTTTTGTTCGGAGTTTGTTCGGAAGCGCTTCGGTAAACAGGGGCAATTACGCAACAGCTTCCGAACAGCTTCCGAACAAACTCCGAACAAAACAGTAACTTTTTGGATAATGAGTTAATGAGTCGATGTGGCAATGAGGCAATAAGCAAATGTGGCAATGAGGCAATATAATGCACTTTCCCAACTACACTTTTAAACCTTTTCCACTTCTACACCCTCTGCTTACTGCGACTGCGACTGAAAACTGCGTCAGCACTTCTAGTGCACGAAAAGCTCCTGAGCCACTAAGCCGCTAAGCTTCTGAGAAATTTCTAATGTGAGTTTACCAGAACCTAACCTTAAACTTGAAACCTTTTAAAGATTCTGAGAGGCTGAGCCGCTAAGCTTCTGAGAAATTTCTAACGTGAGTTTACTAGGACCATAAACTTCTACACCCACTGCATACTGCGACTGCGACTGCATACTGCATCACCCCTTCCACTTTTCCACTTGAAACGCTTAATTCATAATTCATAATTCATAATTCCTATCTACCTTTGCCTCATGGAAGACAAAAAAGACATTCGAGCACTCACCAAAGAACAATTGCGTGATTTTTTTGTAGCACAAGGCGATAAAGCCTTTCGCGGAAATCAAGTCTATGAATGGCTGTGGTCCAAAGGCGCTCACCAGTTTGAAGACATGACCAACATCGCCAAGGAGACCCGTGCGTTGTTGGAAACGCATTTTGTGATCAACCATATTCAGGTGGACCAAATGCAACGCAGTTCCGATGGGACGGTGAAAAATGCGGTACGCCTCCACGATGGCTTGGTGGTAGAAAGTGTGTTGATTCCCACCGAAACCCGCACCACCGCCTGTGTGTCGAGTCAGGTGGGCTGTAGCCTTGATTGTAACTTTTGTGCCACCGCACGCCTCAAACGCATGCGTAACCTTCAACCCGATGAAATCTACGACCAAGTCGTGGCAATCGATCGCGAGAGTCGGTTGTACTATAACCACCCATTGTCCAATATCGTGTTTATGGGGATGGGCGAACCCTTAATGAATTACCCCAACGTCATGAAAGCCATCGAGAAGATTACCTCGGAAGAAGGCTTAGGCATGTCGCCCAAACGCATTACCGTCTCTACATCCGGGATTCCGAAGATGATAAAAAAAATGGCCGACGACGGCGTGAAGTTTAAATTGGCCGTTTCCTTGCATTCAGCAATTGAAAGTACGCGCAACAAGATTATGCCGTTTACAACCAATTTCCCGCTTACCGATTTGAGAGAAAGTTTGGAGTATTGGTACAAAACCACCAAGAGCAAAGTGACCTATGAATATGTAGTGTGGCGCGGCATCAACGACAACCGTGAAGCGGTGGATGCGTTGGTGAAGTTCTGTAAATATGTGCCGTGTAAAGTCAACCTCATTGAATACAACCCCATCGACGACGGAGAATTCCAACAAGCGTCGGAGGAAGCGATTCAGGCCTACATCACCGCTTTAGAACGCAATGACATAGTCGTAAAAGTACGCCGCAGTCGAGGTAAAGATATCGATGCTGCTTGCGGGCAATTGGCGAATAAGTCATAAACAAAAAAAAACGTCTCGCATATAACGAGACGTTTTTTATACAACTAATAAGCTTTAAATTAATTGCCGATAGCGATCGTATATGTGTTTCCGTTGAAGGTAAACAAAGCCGTATTGTCACACGTGCCATCGCCATAATCGAGCGTTCCGGTATTGCCATTGCGTACAATCGAAATCACACCGCTCACAATCAAGGGTTTGTTTACAGCCATACAACTCATTTTTATTTGCAAAGGAGTAGTGATGGTGCTGGTTTGAAGAGTTGTGTTGGGGAATGTAGTGGTCCAACTTCCGGTCACTTGATACACATTGTCGGCCAATAGTCCGGGTGTGTCATACCCTTCAATAATTTCACGCACGCGTTGTCCCACACGTTGGTAGGAATTTCCATTAGGGAATGTAGCAATCATGTCCATATTCATCGTCACAATCGGGTGACTTGGAACAGTCGCTGTGGCAACCGTCATAGTACGTGTAAACGTTTTGTTTCCTTCATATTTAATACCGTTGTGGTAGAAGTTATCAAACTGATAATTGATGGTGTGGGTGGTTGCTCCTGGTTCAAAGACAAACGAAATAATGATTTTTCCTTTTACCACATTGCCATTAGCCAACGGACAACCGCTAGTACCAAAGTCAATTGTTTTTGTTACAGAAGTTCCAGGGGTAAGGGCAGTGCCAAAGGCTGGGACACGGGTAACGGTTGCGCAAGAGGGTAGGGCCTCGGTTGAAGGCTCCGTAGTTTTTCCTGAAAGACTGTTGTCATAGGTGCTTTTCTCTTCATTTTCCACAAGATCTGTAACATCATTGTTGGCAATGTCCATTTTTGCATTGACTGTCGCTTCTTCGGCTGTGATAAACGTTTCCTTATCATCGCGATTACAGCTTACAAGTAGTGTCACTGCTACTGCGCTCATGAGCCATTTTACTGTTTTCATAGGTTTAATTTTTTTGGTTATAGGGTTAAGAATGTAAAAGTTAAAAAAAGTTTAATGCGAATTCAAAAAATTTTTACACAAAGGGGATTGTTGTATCTTTGAGGCCCATGAATATAACGGCACAAATAAAACAGCCCATCCAAGATGAGATGGAACTTTTTGAAAAGAAGTTCCGTGATTCCATGTCTTCTCAAGTGGCGTTGTTAAACCGTATCACGCACTACATCGTGAACCGTAAAGGGAAACAGATGCGTCCGATGTTTGTTTTTCTCACTGCCAAAATGCTCAATAACGGTAAAGTCGAAGAGCGCACCTACCGAGGAGCTAGTGTGATTGAATTGATTCATACGGCCACCTTAGTACACGATGATGTTGTTGATGATAGTAATCGCCGTCGTGGTTTTTTCTCCATCAATGCTTTATGGAAAAATAAAATTGCCGTTTTAGTTGGCGATTATTTGTTGTCCAAAGGATTATTGCTCTCCATCGATCACGGAGATTTTGATTTGTTGCGCATTATCTCTGTAGCGGTTCGCGAAATGAGTGAGGGCGAATTACTCCAAATTGAAAAAGCCCGCCGCCTTGACATCACCGAGGATATTTATTATGAAATTATCCGCCAAAAAACAGCAACTTTGATCGCAGCTTGTTGTGCTCTCGGGGCACGATCAGTAGTGGAAGATGATGAACAGGTCGAACGTATGCGTAAATTTGGCGAACTCATCGGAATGGCCTTTCAAATCAAAGACGACTTGTTTGACTATACTGACGACGCAATCGGAAAACCCACAGGAATCGATATCAAAGAGCAAAAAATGACGTTGCCATTGATCTATGCCTTGAATAATTGTACGCCCTCTGAGAAAAGTTGGTGCATCAATTCGATTAAAAACCACAATAAAGACAAAAAAAGGGTGAAAGAAGTCATCCAATTTGTAAAAGATAAAAACGGTTTGGCATTTGCCGAGCAAAAAATGCTTGCTTTTAAAGAAGAAGCGTTACGTCTTTTGGCTTATTTTCCCGCTTCTATATACAAAGAGAGTCTCGAACTCATGGTAAATTACGTGACTGAACGTAAAAAATAATTATTTTTATACTGCTGTATTTCAGCGTGTTGAAAAATAAATTCAAAAAAAATCATTTTTTTTCGCCCCCACATGCAACCCTTTTTGAAGTTGAAGCGTCTTACCCAATAGAAACCCTTAGGAACAAACAAAACATGAAGGTCATTAACCTCCATAAAGATGAAAACGAATGGATCGCATTAGCACAAGACAATAATCGTCATGCGCAACATCAAATCTATTCGAAGTTTGCGCCAAAGATGTTGGGAGTATGTCGTCAATATGTGAAAGATGTGCACCAAGCAGAAGATGTAATGATCACTGCTTTTATGAAAGTGTTTACGAATTTGAAACACTTCGAGCAAAAAGGCAGTTTTGAAGGATGGATCCGACGCATCATGGTTAACGAATGTATTTCGTTTCTTAGGGTTCAAAAGAAAGTGCGCTTCATGGACGATGAAGACTACTTTGAGGAAACTCATAATAGCATCGAGAGTCAGTTGACCTTAGATGAAATTCAGTTCCTCATTGATCAGTTGCCTGAAGGTTACAAAATGGTGTTTAACTTGTATTGTATAGAAGGCTACAAGCACCAGGAAATTGCCGAACTGCTGCACATCAGTGAAGGCACCTCCAAATCGCAATTGTCGCACGCAAGAAAAATGTTGCAACAGCAACTTAACCAACAAAAACAGTACACCAATGGCACCGAATAACTGGGAAGAACAAATCAAACAGCAACTGCAAGGCCGAGAAATTCAGCCTTCAGCCCAAGCATGGGATCGCTTGGATGCGATGTTGACTGTGGCAGAGGAAAAAAAAACCAAGCGTCCGTTTGGCGTTTACTTTCGCTATATGGCTATTGCGGCGTCCGTTTTGGTTTTACTTTCGCTAGGGTTTTATTTCACCTCCGACCTTCCTGAACCGGATGCCAATACACCAACAGGGGTCGCTCAGGAACAAGAAAGTGATGTGTCGGGCAAGTCTGCAGGTTCAATTAACAACGAAAGTGCTATTGAATCACCTGTACAGCATGAAGCAGTAGCGGAACAACCCACGGCAATACAAAATAAGGGAAGTTTGAATAGGGCAACTTCTTCACAACCCAACAAAAGAAATCTCAATCAACAACTACAATCCACCACCGAAAGTTATGCGGCAACTGCAGTGCCAAAGTCACAATCGGTTCAGGAAACCCTTCCTGCACAACCACAAACTAGTACAGGAGCCAATCCAACCGTAGACATTGCTTTGGCGCAGCCACAGTTGGCTAAAACCAATATTAAAATCAATGCGGCTAGTTTGTTGGATCAGGTGGATGGCGAACTCAATCAGTCGTTTCGCGAGCGAATGTTTGACCGTTTGAACCGTAATTACCAATCCGCAAAATCGGCAATAGCCACACGAAACCAGGAGTAACAATCATTAATCAAAATCATCCGAAAGGAAAAATCACTACGTCATGAGAAATTTTACAATTTACTTAGCAGTAGCGCTATGTACTATAGCGTCAAAACTCACTGCACAAGAATCGTTTGAAAGCAAAGCAAAATCAATTGCAGAACAAATTGAAAAGGTTACTAAAGATGAAAAAGAAGCCTTAAAAGTAGCTGTAGAAGCTGTAAACGTTCGTGTAGAAAAAGGAGAAATCAATGCACAACAAGCAGCACAAGAAAAAGAAGCTTTGGCTAAAAAATCGGTAGCCAAATTGGAAACAGAAGTTAACCGTTTAAATGATGAATTGCGCAATCTAGTGCAAGATAAAGTCGATGGTAAAATTGCGGCTCAAGATTCGACCAAGTCCAAACACGGTTTTTATATTTCCTATGAGAAAGGGAAAAAAGGGAGAAAAAAATTGGAAAGCAACGGTGAAAAGCGCACAACGACACAGTTTGTGTATGCCTTAGGAGCAAATAATCTGGTGACTGATGGATCTATTCATGATTCAGAGTTGAGTTATACCCAATCGCGTTTTTACGAAGTGGGTTACACCTACAATACACGTGTTTTCAAAAATGATAATTTTCTTCATTTGAAATACGGAGCATCCTTGATGTACAATGATTTGGTGCCTACCGATAACCGTATTTTTCAAGATCAAGGACGTCAAACCGTTTTGGTAGACAGTCCGGTTGAATTAAAACGCGGAAAATTACGCAACGTCTATTTCGTGGCACCGGTTCACTTTGAATTTGATTTTACCAAGAAAAAACAAAAAGACGACAAGACCCAATTTACAACACACGACAGTTTCCGAATTGGTATTGGGGGATATACAGGTTTTCGAGTGAAAACCAAACAAAAATTAATTTATGAGTTGGATGATTACCGTCATAAAGAAGTAACGCGTGGGAATTTTAACGCTTCTGATTTTATTTATGGAGTGAGTGCCTATGTGGGATACCGCAATACGAGTTTGTATTTGAAATACGATTTGAATCCGGTGTTCAAAAACAATGATGTGAAACAAAATAACATTTCGCTTGGACTACGTTTTGATATAAATTAATAATTTGAAGCAATTTCATATTTATTTTGTTGAGGAGAAAAGGCGCTTTTTTAAGGCGTCTTTTTTTGTATTTTTACGGGTTCAAAAAGAAAACAATTCTCGAAATTGATAACAAAAGAAACCATAGATAAAGTTTACGATGCCGTTCGTGTTGAAGAGGTCATAGGCGATTATGTCCAACTCAAGCGCGCGGGCAGTAATTTTAAAGGATTGAGTCCGTTCTCTGATGAACGCACCCCCTCGTTTATGGTTTCGCCTGTGAAACAAATTTGGAAAGATTTCAGTACAGGAAAAGGAGGAAATGCGATTGCGTTCTTGATGGAGCACGAACATTTCAGCTACCCTGAAGCCATTCGTTTTTTGGCTAAAAAGTACAATATTGAAATCGAAGAGACCCAGCGTACCGATGAAGAGAAAGAAGCGCTAAATGAGCGGGAAAGTATGTTCTTGGTGACCGAATTTGCGGCACAGTATTTTCAAAAACAGCTATGGGAATCGGAAGAAGGGAAAGCCATAGCAGGGACCTATTTCAAAGAGCGCGGATTCACCAATGAAACCATCAAAAAGTTTGGTTTGGGGTATTCGCCCAATGGTTGGGATGCATTAACAAAAGAGGCCCAAGCGCAAGGCTATCAGCTCGAGTTTTTAGAAAAAACAGGATTAACCATTGTCGGAGAAGACAAAACCTTTGACCGGTTCAAAGGGCGGGTGATGTTTCCCATTCAAAGTATGTCGGGCCGCGTACTCGGTTTTGGTGGGCGTATTTTAACCAATGATAAGAAAGCAGCCAAATACCTAAATTCACCCGAAAGTGATCTGTATCATAAGAGTAAGGTATTGTATGGTATTTCGCATGCCAAACAAGCGATTGCCAAAAACAACAATTGTTATTTGGTAGAAGGCTATACCGATGTGATTCAAATGCACCAAACAGGGATTGAAAATGTGGTTGCCTCTTCGGGTACCGCATTAACACCTGACCAAATACGACTGATTAGTCGGTTGACCAAAAATATAACCGTACTTTTTGACGGCGATGCTGCGGGATTGCGGGCTTCATTACGCGGGATTGATTTGATTTTGGAAGAGGGAATGAACGTAAAGGTTTGTACTTTTCCAGATGGCGATGACCCCGATAGTTTTGCCAAGAAAACGCCTTTACAAGATTTAGTGGCGTATTTGGAGACCAATGCCAAAGACTTTATTCAATTCAAAGCTTCGCTGTTAATGAACGAAGCCAAGAATGACCCCATAAAAAAAGCCGATTTAATTCGGGATATGGTAGTGAGTATTTCCAAAATACCCGATCGCATCAAGCGGGAAGTATACCTTCAAGAATGTTCCCGTATTATGGATATTTCAGAAGATGTGCTGTTCAATACTTTGGCTCAATTGCTCAAAAAAGACTTGGATGAGTTGGGCAAAAAACACAAGGAAGAACAAAAGGCATTTGAAGTCCACCGCAACGAAACCCCTACCCAGCCGGTTGAAGGGGTGAATATCCAACTCTTGCTGGAGCGTAAGATTATTGAGATGCTGCTTTTGTATGGTGACAAAGAAGATGATTTTGAAGACGTATTGATTAAAGCGGATGAAAACGGTGAGATGGTTGAGGTTAAAGAATTAAACCGATATAAAGTATTTCATCGCATTTATTTAAGTCTGCAGGAAGATGAAATTGAATTGGCGCATGCTGGATTCAAGCAAATCTATGAAGATGTGATACAGTATTTCTACAGTAACGAAAGTTTTGAATTGGATCAATACATCGCACAATTAGCACCCGAATTGTCTCAAGAAGTTACAAGTATATTGATGAATGAAGAGCGTGAGGTTTTGCACAATTGGGAAGCGAAGAATATTTTGGTTAAAGCAAAAGAACAATCGATTGGACAATATGTTACAGAGACGATATTAACCTTACGTTGGTATTGGGTCAATCAAATCATTGATGAGCTAAAAAAAGAAATCAGCCCGGAGGCTGATTCTGATAATACGGAAACCATGACTTTAATCGTGGATTATTTGGGTCTCACCAACGTCTTTTCAAAGAAATTAGGCCGTGTGATATCGAGACACCGACTGAATTAAACGATATCCAAAGTTTTGGCTTTGTTAACCAAGTCTACTAGATTGGTTACGTTTAACTTTTGTAATAATCGCAGCTTATACGTACTGATTGTTTTTTCGTTTAGATTTAAAATTTTAGAGATTTCATTGTTTTTCTTACCGTCTGATAAGTAACGCAAAACCTCAATTTCGCGGTTGGATAGTTTGCGGTACACGCGTTCCGTTTTGTTCTGTTTTGCAATCAATGCTAAGTTTTTCTTGATGTTTTCACTCATCATTACTAAACCTTGATGTACACGGATAATGGTGGTTCCAAGAGTTTCTAATTTTGAGCCTTTGTGAACATATCCTGCAGCTCCCGCTTTAATGGCGTTGGGGGCATAGATTTGTTCGTTCAAGCTTGAAAAAACTAAAACCTTAGTGTTAGGGAAATTTTTAATGATGGCTTTAAGTTCATAGATACTTTTCAAACCATCGAGTTCCAAGTCGATAACCAATACATTGATCTCACGGTTGCGCAAAGCATCCGGAACCATGTAGAAGCTACCTACATTCGAAACTACCGAAATTTCAGGATGGTCCCTGAAATAGGATTTTACGCCGTAATGTACTACGGGTAAATTGTCGGCAAGACAAACTGTAATCATAAATAAACGTTTTAGAGTGTGGTTGGGTTAACTTATTTTTGATTAATAAATTCACTTTAAACGTTGAAGATTCGTCTTAACGGTATTCGTCGGGAATCAAACACACGGGTATAGGGTCCATCTTGTGTTTGTTGGCGCGGTTTAAGCGGTGGTAAATCGCAAACACCTCGCGTTGTCTTCCTTCAAATTCGTCTGTATGCCGGCCTTTAGCATCTTCGAGCATTGCCCATTCCAATTCGTCATAGCTGGCACCTAACTGATCTTCATCGGTTCGGTTGTCCCCAAACAATCCATCCGTAGGAGCGGCCAGCTGAATTGATTCAGGAATGTTTAAAAACTTTCCAAGTGCATATACGTCACTTTTCATCAAATCGGCAATCGGACTCACATCCACGCCGCCGTCACCATACTTGGTGTAAAACCCAACACCAAAATCTTCCACCTTGTTACCTGTGCCCGCAACCAAACGGCCGTGGATACCAGCTAAATAATACAAAGTGGTCATTCGAAGTCGAGCCCGGGTATTGGCTAATGATAAGAAGTAGGCTTTCTCATCATCACTTTGGGGTACTTCTGTTTTAAAACTTTCAAAAATTGCGGTCAGGTCCACACGAGCATCCGAAACATTCGGAAAGCGCTCTTTTAATTGAGCAATGTGTTCCTGTGCACGGTTCACTTGATTACTTGCTTGATGAATAGGCATTTCTACGCACAGAGTAGGCAATCCAGTTTGGGCACAAAGTGTTGAGGTTACTGCCGAATCAACTCCGCCAGAGATTCCAACTACAAATCCTTGAACGTTTGCTTTTGCAGCATAGGACTTGAGCCAGGAAACAATATGCTCATTTACTTCGGCCACGCGAAGTGTGCTAATTTTTGTCATTTGTCTAGTTGTACCAAAAAGTGTTCTAACTAACGTATATTTGCAAAAATATTAATTTATACGAATAATCACACTTCTTCGTTTCTTATTAATTGACAAAGAAATTAACCATTTTTGAACGTCTTATTTATATACGAACAAAACGAAGGTAGGGTTTTATTTACTAACAAAAAATTAAATTTGTCTTAATGAAAAGAGTATTAGGGGTTTACGCAATGTTAATTTTGCTTGGGAGCTGCGATTCAAAAACAAAAATCGAGAAACAAGTAGAGGCTATTCCTGTTAAAACCGACTTGGTGCGTTTTGAGCAAGCTTTTTATGGGTCAAAACCCGAAGATTTACCGCGTATAAAAAAACAATTTCCCGAATTTTTTCCCTATGAAGTCCCCGATTCAGTATGGACTAACAAAATGGTGAATAAAGATTGGCAAGCATTATACCATGAAGTTGAAAAAAGGTACAAAGATTTTAGTACTGAACAAAACGAAATCGATGAGGTGTTTAAACATGTGAAATACTATTTTCCTAAAGTAAAAGAACCGGTGATTTATACCGTGATAGGAGAAATGGACAATACCACCAAAGCGATTTATACTAATAATATGTTGATTGTTTCGCTTGAAATGTATTTGGGTAAAAATCATCCTTTTTATGCAGGGATTGCCAAATACATTCGCGACAATTTTGAACCTCGACAAATGATGCCCGACGTAGTGGCGGCTATTGGTTTTAAAGTTATACCCCGCTCGCGACAAGATGATTTTATCAGTTTAATGGTAGATGCTGGAAAAGAATTGTATTTAAAAGACCTGTTGATTCCGTCCTACACCGATGCAGAGAAAATAGGGTATACCCCTGAACAACTTAAGTTCTGTCAAGAAAACGAGGCGTATGTTTGGGAGAATTTTATTCAGAACAACTATTTGTATAGCTCAGATCCGAAGTTGGCCAACCGATTTGTAAACCTAGCGCCTTTCTCCAAGTTTTATTTAGAGATCGATAACGAAACGCCGGGACGTATAGGGCAATGGGTGGGTTGGCAAATCATTCGTTCATTTGTAGAAAATAATGAAAAAGTAACGCCCAAAGAATTGTTGGCTATGGATGCACATCGTATCTTTGAAGGCTCAAAATACAAACCCAAAAAAAATGAGTAAGAATAGTTTTACCTCTGAAATAAAAATAAACGTTGAACTCGATGAAAACCGCATTCCGGAAAATTTGAGTTGGACCGCTGAAGACGGTGGTGTGCGGGAAGCACAAGCCAAAGCGGTCTTATTGTCCATTTGGGATAACCAACAAAAGGAAACCTTGCGTATCGATTTATGGACAAAAGATATGCCTGTAGATGAAATGAAAGTGTTTTTTCATCAAACCTTAGTGGCTTTGGCCGATACCTATCAACGGGCTACGCAAGATGATAAAATGGCAGATACTATGCGGGATTTCACTGACTTCTTTGCTGAAAAATTAAATTTAAAAGCATAAAAAAACCGGAGTGTAATGCTCCGGTTTTTTTTATAATGTTTTTCTAACTTCTTCGTTGATTTGGTCAATGTAAGTGAGTAGTTCTTCGCGTCCCATACCACTTTCAGATGATGTGATGAAATAGGGAGGAATCTCTTCCCAATTGTTGGCCAATAATTTTTTGCGATACGCCGCTACATTGGATTCGGCTTTTACGCGGGTAAGTTTGTCTGCTTTGGTAAAAATTAAGCAAAAGGGAACACCGCTTTCACCAAGGTAGTTAATAAACTCGAGGTCTATTTTCTGGGCTTCCAAACGCACATCGATTAATACAAACGCACAAACCAATTGTTCGCGTTTTTCAAAATAATCGGTGATGAATTTTTGAAAAGTCTCTTTTGTTGATTTTGAAACGCGGGCATAACCATAGCCGGGTAAATCCACCAAAAACCAATTGTGGTTAATTTTAAAGTGGTTAATTAATTGCGTTTTACCTGGTTTTCCCGATGTTTTGGCTAAATTTTTATGGTTCGTCAGCATGTTGATCAACGAGGATTTACCCACGTTGGAACGGCCAATAAAAGCATATTCCGGCAAGGGTTCCTGCGGACATTTACTCACAACGGAGTTACTGATGATAAATTCAGCTGAGGTAACTTTCATATTATAAATGTTCTTTTTTCAGCCAAGTCTCCAAATGCTGATTAAATTCTTCTGGACGCTCCATCATGGCTGCATGACCACATTGATCAATCCAGTACAAGTCTGAATTAGGCATTAATTTGTGGAATTCTTCGGCAACTTCAGGAGGTGTTACACGGTCGTTTTTACCCCAAATAATACAGGTTTTAACATGCATTTTGGGTAAATCTTTCCCCATGTTGTGACGGATTGCACTTTTGGCAATAGTAACGGTTTTGAGCACTTTAATACGATCGTTTACAATGCCAAATACTTCATCGACCAACTCTTGGGTTGCCATTTTGGGATCAAAAAATACATCTTCAGTTTTTTTGCGAATGTATTCATAATCACCTCGTTTCGGATAACTGTCGCCCATGGCACTTTCATAGAGTCCAGAACTACCGGTAATTACAAGTCCGGCTACCTTTTCAGGATACATTTTGGTGTGGTATAAAGCGATGTGACCACCTAAAGAATTTCCGAGAAGAATAACGCGGTCAAACCCTTTATAGGTAATGAAATCTTTAACGTATTTCGCAAAGGCTTTTACATTTGTTTTTAAAATGTTTTGCGTGTATAAAGGCAATTCAGGAATGACCACTTTATAGCCATGGGTTGAAAAATGATCAGCAACTGCTTGAAAATTACTTAAGCCGCCCATCAATCCATGCAACACCACAATAGGTGTGCCTTCTCCTGCCTCGTAATATTGGTATTTTCCTTCTTTTTTTGCGCTTACATCCATAGTGAATGCTGTGTTTTTGAGTTGTTACAAATATAGTTTTTTCAAAACAATAACGCGAGTTGCCTTTTATAATTTAAGAACAAACCACTGTGGATAAAACCAAAATTGGGATTATGAAGGCTAATCGACCGAACGTCAGTTAGTTTGCGTTTTATTCAATTCACTCTTTTATGTTAAAATTTTGGGTAAAATGAATTCACTTGCGATAAAAAGCAGGACTGGATTAAGGATTTTTACTCTTTTTCCACATTTCTTAAAAAAAAGCAAAAAACCTGAATGCGGTTTAGCGCTAAGCATTTGCGAATGAAGTGGTAAAACTTATCAACAAAGTGGTAGAATGTGGTAAAATGTGGTAAAAAGTTTTATATTTTTGCTCAAATCAAATTAGAATACCCATTTTGAATTCATTAATCGGTACATATGAGTGTAAAGTTGATGCCAAAGGGCGGTTATTAGTGCCTGCGCCTTTGAAAAAGCAACTGACGGCCTCACTTCAGGACGGTTTCGTGCTGAAGCGCTCGGTATTTCAGCCTTGTCTGGAATTGTATCCGATGGCGGAATGGAATCAAATGATGCAAAAAATCAATAAGCTTAACCGATTTGTAAAGAAAAATAACGACTTCATCCGGCGCTTTACGGCAGGGGTAAAAGTGGTAGAAATCGACAATTTAGGTCGCTTATTAGTCCCCAAAGACCTGACAACTTTTGCTCAAATATCCAAAGATGTGGTACTGTCTTCAGCGGTCAACATTATTGAAATTTGGGATAAAGACTTATACGAGAAAGCAATTGATGATTCTGTCGTTGACTTTGCAGATTTGGCCGAAGATGTAATGGGAAATGTAAACGACGATGACAATGGAATATCATAATCCTGTATTGCTGCACGAAACAGTTGACGGTCTCAATATCAAACCCGATGGAATTTATGTGGATGTTACCTTCGGAGGTGGCGGCCATTCCAAAGAAATCCTGAGACGGCTCGGTCCTAATGGAAAGCTCTTTGCTTTTGACCAAGATGAAGATGCTTGGGAAAATGCTATTGATGATGAGCGCTTTACTTTGGTGCAAGAAAACTTTCGCTATATCAAACGCTTTTTACGCTTTCACGGTGTCCGAAAAGTGGATGGAATTTTAGCAGATTTGGGAGTTTCCTCACACCAATTTGATGTGCCAGAACGCGGGTTTTCAACGCGATTCGAAGCCAAACTCGATATGCGAATGAGTCAGCAAAACGAACTGGATGCCTACCGTGTCATTAATGAATATGATGATGTGGCTTTGAAAAATATGTTTTTGGATTATGGCGAATTAAAACAAGCTCCAGCATTGGCTCGCACCATTGTCGAAGCGCGTTCCAAAAAACCTATTCAAACTACAGACGAATTAAAAGGCGTGTTGGCAAAATACTTACCGGCACACTTGAGCAATAAAATATTAGCCCAAATCTACCAAGCGATCCGTATCGAAGTGAACCAAGAAATGGAAGTATTGAAAGAGTTTTTGGAGCAAACCAACGAACTGTTGAATCCCGGTGGGCGTTTGAGTGTGATTTCCTACCATTCCTTGGAAGACCGTTTGGTAAAACGATTTGTTCGAAATGGCATGTTTGAGGGCGAACCCGAACGTGATTTCTTTGGGAACTTCTCAGTGCCTTTCAAGAATGTTGGAAAATTGATTGTGCCTTCAGAAGCAGAAATCAAAGTGAATAACCGTGCACGAAGTGCCAAATTACGAATTGCAGAGAAAAACTAATGAAACAAGGAATTTACAGTGTTTTAAAAGCACGTTTTCTAGTGAATGAAGATGCCACCAAAAACTGGCGCTTTATTCTGTTTCTTATTTTTTTGGCCATCATAATGATTGCCAATACACACCGCTATGAACAAAAGGTGTTTCGTATTGCAGAACTGAATAATGAGGTGAAAGAATTGCGTTCCCGTTTTGTGGACCGTCGTTCGCAATTAATGAAACTTCGAATGGAGTCGACAATTTCTAAAAAAATGGAAACACGTCAAATTTATCCCTCTCAAGTTCCGCCTCAAAAAATTACCGTAAAACAAAAAGAAGAAAAAGGATTTTTTGCTCGATTATGGCAATAGAAGATAAAGATAAAGCGCTTTCGTACCGTACCTACTTGACGGCTGTGGGCATTTTTTTTATTGCCTTAGCCATTGCGGTAAAACTAACTAATATCCAATGGGTAGAGGGTGAATATTATCGAAAGTTGGCCAAAGAACGCACCGTAAAAACGTTTGTAATTCCAGCCAATAAAGGAAATATTTATTCAGCTGATGGGAGTTTGTTGGCGACCTCAATTCCCAATTATACCATTCGCTTTGATGCGGTAGCTCCGAAGCAAACCGATTTTGAGGAAAATGTTGGAGATCTCTCCAAGGCATTGTCTAAAATGTTTCATAAGCCAGTTACGCATTATCAAGACTTATTGCGCCGGGCACGCGCCAATAAGAACCG
>CAYNDK010000020.1:0-7510 GCA_964395965.1 uncultured Flavobacterium sp. | reverse complement strand
GCAATACGTAGAAGTGAAAAATATGCCACTTTTCAACAAAGGGGCTTACAAGGGGGGGATAATCGTGGATCAACATACGGTGCGCGAACATCCCATTGGAAAGATTGCTGAACGAACCATTGGTTATGAGCGTGTTCTTGAAGACGGAACGGTACGTAAAATCGGAATTGAAGGAGCTTTCGGAAAATACCTGAAAGGTGAAGACGGACAGATTTTAAAACAAAAAATCGCAAAAGGGCAATGGAAACCCATTCGTGATGAAAATGAAAAGGAACCTCGTGATGGCTATGATGTGATTTCAACCATTGATGTATTTATTCAAGATATTGCTCACCATGCCTTGTTAAAACAATTGGAAGAATACGGCGCCGAACACGGTTGTGTGGTGGTGATGGAAACCAAAACAGGGTATGTGCGTGCCATTTCAAATTTAGGTTTGGATGAAAAATCGGGTAACTATTATGAAACGATAAATTATGCCGTTGCAGAATCCCATGAACCGGGATCGACATTCAAACTTGTAGATATGATCGCCTTGTTGGACGATCAAAAAGTAGATACCAGTCAGGTGTATGATAGTCATGGCGGAATTGTAACCTATCACGGACGAAAAGTGCGCGATTCCCATGATGGGGGGTATGGAAAGATTTCCTTAGGGCGCGGATTTGAAGTCTCGTCAAACACAGTTTTGGTGCAAGCCGTGCAAGAAAACTATAAAAGCAACCCCAAGCAATTTGTAGATCGCATTGATCGCATGGGGTTGAATAAACCACTGGGATTACCCTTTAAAGGAGAAGGAATTCCGTTTATTCCACAGCCTGGAAAAGGGAATTGGAGTGCTATTTCCTTACCTTGGATGGCCTTTGGGTATGGCGTTTCTGTGACACCATTGCAAACCTTAACACTGTACAATGCCATTGCCAACAATGGAGAAATGATCAAACCGCTTTTTGTGTCAGAAATTAAAGAGTGGAACAATACCATTAAAAAATACAACAAGGAAGTAATTAATCCCAAAATCTGTTCGGACGCTACCATCAAAAAGTTGAAAGCAGTAATGGAAAACGTGGTGAAACGCGGAACAGGATCAAAATTGTATTCCAAAGATTTTTCAATGGCAGGAAAAACGGGAACTGCGCAAGCCAACTATGGAAAAAATGGGGGTAACGATAAACATTACATCTCATCGTTTGTAGGTTTCTTTCCTGCAGATAATCCGAAATACTCATGCATTGTAGTCGTACATAAACCCAATACCTCCAACAACAATTACTATGGTGCGGATGTGGCTGGACCGGTATTTAAACGAATTGCACAAAAAATTTTCACCGATGCTCCTTCTACCAACGAAGTGAAAGATGTGAATAGAAAAATAGCAAAGCAAGAAGTAAAATACCAAGAGTATTACTCCAAACTGCATAAAGCAAAAAATACGATTCCTAATGTGAAAGGAATGCCTGGTATGGATGCTGTAGCATTGTTGGAAAACTTGGGAATGAAAGTAAAGGTTAACGGTGCAGGGAAAGTTAAATCTCAATCGGTAAAACCCGGAGAGGCACTTCGTAAAAATACGCGTATCATCTTAGAATTATCGTAATGCAGTTAAAAGAATTATTATATAAAGTAGCCTTAGAGTCGGTTCATGGATCGACGGATAGCGCTGTAGCAAAAATTGAATTTGATTCAAGAAAAGTTACTGCCAACGATGCTTTTGTAGCTATTCGCGGAACGCTTTCCAATGGTCATGATTATATTGAAAAGGCAATTGAATTAGGTGCAACAACTATTGTATGCGACACATTGCCTACTACACTTCACACTGGCGTTACCTATGTGCAAGTTGCAGATACCAATTCAGCTTTGGCTTTCATGGCCAACAATTATTACGATACTCCTTCAGCTAAGTTGAAATTGGTGGGTGTAACTGGAACCAATGGAAAAACTACCATTGCGTCACTTTTGTACCAATTATTCAAAAAAGCGGGCTACAAAGTTGGTTTATTATCTACTGTAAAAATCATGGTGGATGATCTAGAATATAAAGCCACACACACCACTCCCGATTCGTTGACCATCAATTATTATTTGAATGAAATGACCGAAATAGGATGTGAATTCTGTTTCATGGAAGTGAGTTCGCACGGGGTACACCAAAAACGTACCGAAGGTTTGGTGTTTGAAGGCGGAGTGTTCACCAATTTATCTCATGATCATTTGGATTACCACGCCACATTTGCCGAATACCGTGATGTGAAAAAATCGTTTTTCGATCATTTGCCCAAATCCGCTTTTGCTTTAACCAATAACGACGACAAAAACGGTCCGGTGATGTTGCAAAATACGTCGGCACGTAAACTGACCTACGCTTTGAAATCAATGGCCGATTATAAAGCACAAATTTTAGAAAACCAGTTGTCGGGCTTATTGTTGAAAGTCAATGATAATGAGGTTTGGGTGAAATTAATTGGTTCATTTAATGCCTATAATTTGTTAGCCATTTATGGAGTAGCGATTGAATTAGGTTTGGAAAAAATGGAAGCGTTGCGCTTACTTTCTGAATTGGAAAGTGTATCTGGTCGTTTTCAGTTTATTGTTTCCAAAGAAAAAATTACTGCAATTGTCGATTATGCCCACACGCCCGATGCGTTGGAAAATGTATTAAAAACAATCGCTGATATCCGAACTAAAAACGAACAATTGATAACCGTTGTAGGATGTGGCGGTGATCGTGATAAAACCAAACGTCCGGTGATGGCACAAATCGCTTCTGAATTAAGTGACAAAGTGATTTTCACCTCAGATAATCCACGAACCGAAGATCCTGCACAGATATTAGCAGAAATGGAAGCCGGTGTTGAACCTCAAAATTTCAAAAAAACGGTAACCATTTTGGACCGAAAACAAGCGATTAAATCCGCTTGCCAAATGGCCAATGCTAATGATATCATACTCATTGCAGGAAAAGGTCATGAAACCTATCAAGAAATTAATGGTGTGCGTCACGATTTTGACGATATGCAAATTGTAAAAGAATTACTCGAACTATTAAATAAATAAACCATGCTCTACTATTTGTTTGACTATCTCGATAAACATTTCGACTTCCCAGGAGCCGGTGTGTTTCAATATATCACCTTTCGATCGGCGATGGCGTTGATTTTGTCCTTAATGATTTCAACCATTTACGGTAAAAAAATCATCAATTTCTTGCGCAATCAACAAGTGGGTGAAACAATTCGTGAACTTGGACTAGAAGGACAAACGCAAAAAGCGGGAACGCCAACAATGGGTGGTTTGATTATCATCATTGCCACACTTATTCCAGTATTGTTGTTTACAAAATTGAACAATGTCTACATTATCTTGTTGATTGTAACCACGCTTTGGATGGGAACTATCGGATTTATAGATGATTATATTAAAATATTCAAGAAAGATAAACAGGGATTAAAAGGAATTTTTAAAGTGATTGGACAGGTTGGATTAGGACTTATCGTTGGTTCCGTTTTGTATTTCCATCCCGGTGTTACAGTTCGCGAAAAATCAACAACGCCGATTACATTCAATCAATCACAAAGTGTGATTTCAGAGCAAGCAAAAGAAATGAAGTCAACCACAACTACAATCCCTTTTGTGAAAAACAACGAATTAGAGTACGCACAAATTCTTAAACCGTTTACCGAAGATTACCAAAAGTGGGCATGGTTGGTGTTTATTCCTATTGTGATTTTCATCATCACAGCGGTGTCAAATGGAGCAAACCTTACCGATGGAATCGACGGATTGGCTGCTGGAACTTCCGCGATATCAGTACTTGCACTTGGTATTTTTGCCTTCATCTCCGGGAATATCATTTTGTCCAGCTATTTGAATGTAATGTACATTCCGAATTCGGGAGAAATGACCGTCTTTATCGCTGCATTTGTTGGAGCCTTGGTCGGTTTCCTGTGGTACAATTCCTATCCCGCTTCAGTATTCATGGGCGACACCGGAAGTTTGACCATTGGCGGAATCATTGCGGTTTTGGCTATTTCCGTTCGTAAAGAAATGTTATTACCTGTTTTGTGTGCAATTTTCTTTGCTGAAAGTGCCTCTGTAATCTTGCAAGTATCTTATTTCAAATACACCAAAAAGCGTTTTGGCGAAGGCCGACGCATATTCCTAATGTCCCCGTTACATCACCACTATCAGAAAAAAGGCTATCACGAAAGTAAAATCGTAACCCGTTTTTGGATTGTGACCATCATGTTGGCGATTGTTGCGATTGTAACATTAAAACTCCGCTAAAATGAAACGACTCGTAGTACTGGGGGGAGGAGAAAGCGGTGTAGGTACCGCTATACTAGGGCAAAAGAAAGGATACGAAGTTTTTGTATCGGATTTCGGAGCCATCAAACAAAATTACAAAGACGTTCTTACACAATACAACATTCCGTGGGAAGATAACCAACACACGGAAGATTTAATTCTAAACGCCGACGTGGTGATGAAAAGTCCGGGCATCCCAGACAAAGCACCCATCGTAAAGAAGTTGGTCGAAAAAGGAATTCCGGTAATCTCTGAAATCGAGTTTGCTTATCCCTTTACCGATGCCATCACGATTGGAATTACGGGAAGCAATGGAAAGACCACCACAACGATGTTAACTTATCATTTGTTAAAAGAAGGTGGGTTGAATGTCGGACTCGGCGGAAACATTGGCAAGAGTTTCGCTTGGCAAGTGGCCGAAGAAAACTACGACTGCTACGTGTTGGAGTTAAGTAGTTTCCAGTTGGATGGAATTGTGCATTACAAACCGCACATTGCCATTATCACCAACATCAGTCCGGACCATTTGGATCGCTATGAATACAAGTATGAAAATTACATCGCATCCAAATTTCGAATCACGATGAATCAAACTGAGGAGGATTTCCTCATTTATGACAATGACGACGAAGCCATTCGCAATTGGCTCAACAATAACAAAATCAAAGCAAAACAAATTCCTTTTTCGATTACAGAAGTAATGCAAGAAGGAGCCCACCTAAACGACAAAACTATGGAGATCAACATTAATCAAGAGGAGTTCATGATGGAAACTGCTCAAATTTCTTTAGAAGGAAAACACAATATGAAGAATGCGATGGCTGCGACTTCGGTTGCGCAATTGATGCGTATTCGCAAGCAAACGATTCGCGAGAGTTTATCCAACTTTCAAGGGGTAGAACACCGTTTGGAAAAAGTGTTGAAAATTCAAAATGTGCAGTATGTTAATGATAGTAAAGCAACCAATGTGAATGCTACCTATTTTGCGTTAGAAAGCATGACAACGCCAACAGTTTGGATTGTCGGAGGTGTCGATAAAGGAAACGATTACACCGAGTTGATGGCTTTGGTCAATGAAAAAGTGAAAGCGATTATCTGTTTAGGGGTGGATAATAAAAAAATTATCGATGCCTTCGGAAACATTGTGGATATGATGGTTGAAGTTGACAATATGCGCGATGCAGTCAATACAGCCAAACATATTGCTGAAAAAGGCGATACGGTTTTGTTGTCCCCAGCATGTGCGAGTTTTGACTTGTTCGAAAATTACGAAGACCGCGGACGACAGTTCAAGGATGCAGTAAGAAATTTATAGATTTTAGATTTCAGATTTTAGAATTTAGAAGGAGTGAATATGGGGAGTGAGGTTTTAAAAGAGCGAACAAAACAGTTTGCTTTAGATATTCTAAAATTAGTGGAAAGTTTATCCAATCAAAAATCGCAAAATATTATTGCCAACCAAATCGTTCGAAGTGCAACATCTGTAGGTGCAAATTATAGAGCAGCATGTCGTTCGAGAAGTGATAAAGAATTTGTTTCAAAAATGAATATTGTTCTAGAAGAAGCCGATGAAGTAGTGTATTGGTTGGAAATTATTCAAGAAATGAAATGGATTAAGGAAGAAGAGTTGAAAAGATTGTTAAAGGAAGCAAATGAATTGGTAGCCATTGTAGTCGTTTCATTGAAAACCATTAATGCACGTTTAAATAAATCATGAATAATAGCAGCGTTCTAAACTCTAAATTCTAAATTCTAAACTCTAAATTAAAAAAATGAAAAAACTAATCAGCAGTTTACATGGAGATAAAGTCATTTGGGCCTTGGTGGCCTTCTTGGCAGTGTTTTCATTTATGCCGGTGTTTAGTGCGAGTAGTAACTTGGCGTATATGCGTCATGGTTCGGGGAATGCTTTGACCTATTTAATCAAACATGCACTGCACATCTCAATTGGTTTTTTCATTATTTATAAAGTTCATAAAATACCGTACCATTATTTCCGAGGTTTGTCCCGCATCGCCCTTCCCATAGTTTGGGTGCTGTTGTTGTATACTTTAGTGAAAGGTACTGTTATTGAAGGCGCCAATGCGAGTCGCTGGATTCAAATTCCATTTATTGGGATTTCATTCCAAACATCAACACTAGCTGCAATCGTACTGTATGTGTTTGTGGCGCGCTATTTGTCCAAAACAAGGGAGACGCCGTTGACGTTTCAGAATTCCTTGTTTGAACTCTGGTTGCCTGTATTTATAACGTTAGGATTGATTTTTCCAGCCAACTTCTCGACAGCTGCATTAATCTTTTCTATGGTAATCATGATTGCTTTTATTGGTAAGTATCCAATCAAGTATATTTTGATGATTCTCGGATTGGCAGTTGCCGCAGTTACATTTTTTATTCTCTTGGTAGTTGCTTTTCCCAAAGCCTTCCACAATCGAGTAGATACGTGGAAAAGTCGGATCGAAAATTTTACGTCTGATAAACCCGATGAAGATGACTATCAAATTGAAAAAGCAAAAATTGCTATTGCCTCAGGAAGAATCTACGGATTGGGTCCGGGTAAAAGTGTCCAAAAGAATTTTTTACCCCAATCTTCTTCCGACTTTATCTATGCCATAATCGTTGAAGAATATGGGTTGCTTGGTGGTTTGTCGGTATTGTTCTTTTATATCTTGTTATTGTTTCGTTTTGTGGTGGCTTCACACAAAGCCAATTCGTTATTTGGGAAACTGGTCGTTATCGGTTTGGGTTTCCCCATCGTATTTCAAGCCATGATTAATATGGCTGTTGCTGTAGAGTTATTACCCGTTACGGGACAAACCTTACCGTTAATTAGTTCGGGAGGTAGTTCGGTTTGGATGACCTGTATTGCGCTTGGGATTATTTTGAGTGTAACCAAAAAAGAGGAAGAAATCGCTGCAGAGGAAGAAGATAAAAAACGCCGTGATGAAGCCTTACAGCGATTAATCGATAAACAAATCAAAGAGGAAGAGGAAGCTGAATTGGCTGCAGCCAATGAAGAAAATGAAGAGGATAATCCGATGAATGCGGTGTTAAATAAGTAAATCATGAAAAAGCATAAATTCATTTTAAGTGGCGGTGGAACGGGTGGACATATCTATCCAGCTATTGCCATAGCCAACGAGTTAAAGCAACGTTTTCCCGATGCAGAATTTTTATTTGTAGGTGCTCAAGATAAAATGGA
>CAYNDK010000019.1:0-23825 GCA_964395965.1 uncultured Flavobacterium sp. | reverse complement strand
CAACCCGAAGATTATCGTTTGGATAATGAAGAAAAGAAAACCCAAGAACCCGAATTTAAACATGCTTTACCTCCTCGTCGTCGAAAATTGTACCGTGATGAAGATCGTGGAGTAATTGGAGGAGTTTGTACTGGATTAGGTCATTATTTTGGTATTGATGCTTTTTGGTTTAAACTAGTTTTCTTGATTTTAGCGATTGGTTTTGGAACTGGTTTTGTAGCTTATTTAATTCTTTGGATTGCCATGCCAAAAGCAGTGACCACTACTGAAAAGTTGGAAATGACAGGTGAGCCGGTTACAATTTCTAATATTGAAAAGAAAGTGCGTGAAGAGTTTGAAAATGTCTCTCAACGCATTCAAAATGCAGATTACAATGAATTAGGTAATCGTGTAAAATCGGGAGCAGGCGATGTTGGTGAACGGTTAGGAAGTATTTTCACTTCAATTTTCAAGGTATTTGCAAAAATAATTGGTGCCATTATTCTTGTGTTTTCATCGGTTTGTTTTTTTGGAATAAGTATTGCTTCAGTGATATTGATTTTCACTTCACAGCTCCCTCAAAATGCCGCGATTAATATGATTGTTACGCCGTTAGGATTGGAAACTCCATTTTGGGCACAAGGGATTTTATTATTGCTTTGTTTCGGGATTCCGTTCTTTTTCTTAATGATGTTAGGGGTGAAATTGCTTATGGCAAATATGCGTCCATTAAATGCTATTGTTAAGTATACCTTACTTGCGGTTTGGATTGTTTCCATTGGTGTTTTGATTTCTATCATTTTAAATGAAGTAACACAGACTGCTTTTGAAGGTAAAGATGTAATTAAAGAACAATTGGCAATTAAACCAGGGGATACTTTAAAAATAAAATTTGTGAATAATGAATTCTATGATAAAGACAAAGAACCCGGAAATCGCGATTTTCGTTTAGTTACCGATGAAAAAAATAAAGAAATTATATATTCTAATGAGATTAACTTCCGAATTATGGAAACGGATGAATTGGTTCCTTATCTTCGAATTGAGAAGTTAGCGGTTGGTAAGTCAGCTGGTGAAGCAAATGCTAGAGCACATAAAATTAATTACGGTTTTGAAATCAAAGGAAATCAGTTGTTGCTTGATAATTATTGGGTTACTGAAATTAATAACAAATTCAGAAAGCAACATGTAGAAATCTATTTATACTTACCGAAAGGGGTTTTATTTCAAACCGATAATACAGTTCATCATTTTGATTGGAGTGATGATGAATATTTCAACCTACATTTTAGTTCAGATGATTACATTTATCGTGTAGATGAACATAAAGTTCGTTGCCTAAACTGTCCACCTGAGGAAAATGAATACAATGATGGAGTTGAGATTGAGGAAGTTGAAAAAGTTAATGACTCAACCGATCGAGTAACTGTAAAAGTAAACGGTGTTGAAATCATCAAAGAAGAAAAGTCGGGCGAAAAAGGTAGTTTGACGATCAACAAAGACGGAATTGTAATCAAAAAATCAAAATAATATGGTACGTATTGTAGTTTATTGCACCAAATGGGTCGTAGCACTAATTACGGCATTGGTTTTGGCTTCCTGTAACCCTTCGTTCTTTAACGGTGTTAAAGGGAATGGAAATGTGACCACAGAAAAACGCTCTATCAAAGAGGCGTTTACTGGGATTGAAGCAGCAACTGGATTAGATGTTGCGATAGCTCAAGGCGATTCAATTAAAGTGGAAGTAGAAGCTGATTCTAATTTACAGCAATATATCATCACTGAAGTTGAAGGTACTACGCTAAAAATTTATATCAACCATAATGTAACGAATGCCGATGCGTTGAAAGTGTATGTAACGTTACCGGAGTTAACAAAGGTTGAAAGTACGAGTGGTTCCAATGTCCATTTTACTTCCCAAATAAAAGGTAAACAATTAAAGGTAGAGGCCTCTAGTGGATCTCATCTGGAGGGAAATGTATCGTATGAAATGGTTGATGCCCAAACGACAAGTGGAAGTTCTATGGAAATCAAAGGAGTTGCTTTACAATTGACTACATCGAGTTCGAGTGGAAGTACTTTAGAAGCCCGAGATTTAGTTGCCAATTTGGTAAAAGCTGATGCTTCAAGTGGAAGTTCGATTACTGTCCATGCAAGTGTTGAATTAAAAGCGACGGCTTCAAGTGGAGCTTCTGTAAGTTATAAAGGAAAACCAAAGACAGTTTCCAAGGAGGAAACATCGGGTGGAGGCGTTAACGTTTTATAATATTTGTTTTTTTGCGTGAAAGGTCCCGGCTTCGGCTGGGATTTTTTTTTGCAAGGACTGCGATAGGGATTGAGGCCTTGTTGGAGCTCGCCCGAGTTTGCGAGGGAAGCGACGGCCGAAAGCCCGACCCGAAGGGAATCGCCCAAACCTAAACATTCGTTAAACCTTTGATAGAAGTACGCTTATTTCCATTTGCATTCGGTAATTTTGAATAAAAATTGACCATGAAAGTATTAATTACAGGGGGGACCGGACTCATAGGTAGTGCTTTGACCCAAGAATTAAGAGACAAAGGGCATACGGTTCATTGGTTGACTACACGCAAAACGCAGTTGCCTTCAGCGGCGGGTTTACAGGCATTTTACTGGAATCCTGCAGAAGGTAAAATCGATACGTCATGCTTTGATGGCGTGGAAGTTATTGTTCATTTGGCGGGTGCATCTATTGCCAAAAGATGGACCGCATCCTATAAGCAAGAATTGCTCGAAAGCCGTGTTTTGAGTGCTAATTTATTGTTCTCTGCTTTAAAAAAATACCAAGGACATCAAGTTCGACACTATATTTCGGCTTCAGGTGTTGCTCGATATCCCGATTCTTCAACCGCGATTTACACGGAAGCGTCAACAGCTGTAGATACGGGCTTTTTGGGGACGCTTGTCACGCGATGGGAAGAGAGTGCCGATCAGTTTCAAACTTTAGGAATAGCGGTTGCAAAAGTGAGAACAGGGGTAGTTTATGCTTCAAAAGGAGGTGCGTTGGAGCCCATTGTTAAGCCAATTAAAATGGGATTGGGGTCTGATTTTGGCACAGGGAAACAACGTCAATCGTGGATCCATTTAACAGACATTGTTCGTTTGTATGAATGGTTGATTACGGATAAACTGGAAGGTGTTTTTAATGGTGTTGCCCCCGATGCAATTACCCAACATGATCAAACACGGTGTATTGCCAAAGCGCTGGGGAAACCCGTTTTCTTGCCAGCTGTTCCTCGATTTGTAATGCGTTGGGTGCTGGGTGATATGCACGAACTTTTGTTTAATGATAAGCAAGTAAAGCCAGAGCGTGCTTTGAAGCTCGGTTTTCAATTTAAATACCCCGATTTAAAAAGCGCAATCAAGCAGCTTTTAAATTAAAAAAAGCCTCCCGAATTGGTGAGGCTTTTTTTATTATCCTTTGAATTAATAATTGAAGATGAATGCTTTTGCTACTTTGATTATTTCAAATTTACATTTTTCGAAAACGTATTCTTCTTAAAAAAGTATTAAAGTTTGGTGTTTAAAATCGGCATGCGTTTTACTTACCGAATTAAATTGCGTGACAATTTGACATTTTTAAAGAAATGGCAGTACTTTTGCACGGCATTTTGCGAAGCAAAGGCTTATTATGAAATTCAACAACCCATTTAAAGGAAAAAATACGATGAATACCGAGCAAACCGGAAACCAAAATCCGGAATTGGAAAACGAACTTAATTCTGAAACCGCTGCAACTGACACTCCAGAGGTAGAGGCGGCTGAAGAATTGACAGTGGAGCAACAATTAGAAGAACAATTAGCGCAAGAAAAAGATAAGTTTTTGCGATTGTTTGCCGAATTTGAAAACTACAAAAAACGTACAGCTAAAGAGCGAATCGATTTATTCAAAACGGCTAATCAAGAAGTCTTGCAAGCGATGTTACCGGTTTTGGATGATTTTGACCGTGCCATGCAGCAAATCAGTAAATCGGAGGACGAGGCTTTGGTTAAAGGAGTTGAGTTGATTCATGAAAAATTAAAATCGACTTTGGTAGCCAAAGGATTGGAACAAGTGGAATTAAAAGCAGGTGATGATTTTAATGCTGATTTTGCAGAAGCAATTACACAGATTCCTGCACCCTCAGAGGATTTGAAAGGAAAGATTGTCGATGTGATTGAAAAAGGCTATAAATTAGGCGATAAAATTATCCGATTCCCAAAAGTGGTGATTGGACAATAATAAAGAATTATGAGCAAAAAAGACTTTTACGAAATATTAGGCATCAGTAAGGGCGCTTCGGCAGAGGAAATTAAAAAGGCTTACCGCAAGAAAGCAATCGAATTTCACCCGGATAAAAATCCTGATAACAAAGAGGCTGAAGAAAACTTTAAGTTAGCCGCGGAAGCCTATGAAGTATTGAGTGATCCTGATAAAAAGGCGCGTTATGATCAATACGGTCACGCTGCTTTTGATGGTGCTGGCGGATTTGGAGGCGGTCATCATATGAACATGGATGATATCTTCAGTCAGTTTGGAGATATTTTCGGTGGTGCATTTGGCGGTGGATTTGGTGGCGGATTCGGCGGCGGTGGTACTCGAAGAATGAAAGGAAGCAATTTACGTATTAAGGTGAAATTAACCTTAGAAGAAATTGTGAACGGGGTAGAGAAAAAAGTAAAAGTAAAACGTAAAATACAAGCGCCAGGCGTGCGTTATAAAACCTGTCCAACCTGTAATGGGGCGGGGCAAGTATTGAAAGTGACCAATACGATTTTAGGACGCATGCAAACGGCAACCACCTGTCACGTATGCGGCGGTTCGGGGCAAACGATTGAAAGTAAGCCCACCAATGCCGATGCACACGGAATGATCATGGAAGATGAAACCGTATCAATTAAAATTCCCGGAGGAGTTGCTGATGGTATGCAATTGAAAGTTTCAAGTAAAGGAAACGATGCTCCAGGTAATGGTATTCCCGGAGATTTAATTGTGGTCATTGAAGAGGTGGAACATGAATTTTTGAAGCGTGAAGGTGAAAATTTACATTACGATTTATATATCAGCTTTGCAGAGGCTGCTTTAGGGGTTACCAAAGAACTCGAAGCAGTGAATGGTAAGGTGCGAATCAAGTTGGATGAAGGCATCCAATCGGGTAAAATTTTACGCTTAAAAGGAAAAGGGATTCCGAGCTTAAATAGTTATGGAAATGGCGATTTATTAGTACATGTAAATGTCTGGACGCCAAAATCATTAACGAAAGAACAGCGTCAATTTTTTGAAAAATCATTAACCGACGAAAACTTCATTCCGAAGCCCGAAAAGAGTGAAAAATCTTTTTTTGAAAAAGTTAAAGATATGTTTTCGTAGTTAAAAAAATAATTTTACTTTTGAGCATTACTTGGAAACAGGTAATTTCTTTTTCATAGCAATTTTTCCCATCCTTGTGTCACCATAAGGGTGGGTTTTTTCTTTTATAACTACTGATTATTCGCGGAATTGCGTATTTTTACCCGAAGAATTTTTGAATCCTATGAGTTCGATTTTAGAAGTCCAAAATGTGGTCAAGCAATACGGCGATTATACCGCATTAAATTCCGTTTCACTCACTGTTCCCAAAGGAAGTATTTATGGTTTATTGGGGCCGAATGGTGCAGGAAAAACCTCGCTGATTCGCATCATCAATCAAATTACTATGCCTGATAGCGGCGTGGTTTTATTGGATGGTGAACCCTTAAAACCCGATCATGTTCATGTGATTGGATACATGCCCGAAGAACGTGGGTTGTACAAAACCATGAAAGTAGGCGAGCAATGTTTGTATTTGGCCCAATTAAAAGGCTTGTCCAAACAAGATGCCAAAGCACAACTGAAATATTGGTTTGAAAAGTTTGAAATCGAGGCGTGGTGGGATAAGAAGATTCAGGAGTTGTCCAAAGGGATGGCGCAGAAAGTACAATTTATTGTTACGGTATTGCACCAACCCAAGTTGTTGATTTTAGACGAACCTTTTTCTGGATTTGATCCTGTGAATGCCAATTTGATCAAAGATGAGATTATTGAATTGAACCGCAAAGGAACCTCTATTATTTTTTCGACGCATCGCATGGAAACGGTTGAGGAAATGTGTGATTATATCGCACTGATTCATAAATCAAATAAATTGATAGAAGGTAAATTGGCAGATGTCAAAAAAGAATACCGAACAAATGCTTATGATGTGGGAATCTTAACGAATAATGTCGAAGGATTGATGTATGATTTATCGCAGAAGTTCACCATGCAACAAACCGATTTTAAATCGTTGAATGACGAATTAAAACTCCAAATTCATTTGGGGACGCATACGGCCAATGAATTGTTGCAAACGATTATGCAACGTGGTCAGGTTACGCATTTCGCAGAGAAAATTCCGAGTGTGAATGATATTTTTATCCAAACGGTAACGCAATAAATAAGCAATTATGAGTAAGCTACTTTTAATTATCAAACGTGAATTTATTGCCAAGGTCCGCAATAAATCTTTCATTGTCATGACGTTTTTGAGTCCGCTCCTTTTTGTCGGAATAGGCGTGTTTGTGGGGTATTTGAGTACGATGAAAGCCGAACTGAAAACCATTGCCATTCACGATGAAACGGGTCGATTTGCCAAAGAATTTAAAAGCGACGAGGAATACCACTATTTGGATGTTTCGCAGTTGCCTATTTCGGTTTTAAAAGATAGTATCCAATCGGAACATTACGAAGGATTGTTATTGATTCCTAAAATTTCGGACAATAAACAATTGGAAAAAAAGATTGAATACGTTTCCAATGACAGTCCGGGCGTACTTTTTATTGAAGACTTGGAAGAAGTTATCGCCAAGAAAATGACGGCTGAAAACTTCAATGCCGTGGGATTGGATACATTAAAAATCAATTCAGCAAAAGCGGATGTTTCCATTCATTTGGCCAAAGCTTCGGGAGAAGAATCGCTAAAAGGATTGAATGAAATAAAAATTGCAATTGGCGGTGCTTTCGGGTATTTAATCATGATGTTTATTGTGATTTACGGTAATATGGTAATGCGCAGTGTGATTGAAGAAAAAACTTCGCGTATTATCGAAGTGATTATTTCTTCGGTTAAACCCTTTCAATTGATGATGGGGAAAATCATAGGAACATCATTGGCCGGAATTCTCCAATTTTTGATTTGGGCGATTCTTGGTTTGGGTGCGATGTTTATTTTATCATCGGTATTTGGCGTTCAAGTGGGTGCCGCTGCAGGTCAGGCACAAGAATTGGCACATACTGCCGGAAAAGATATGAGTAAAATTGCCTTGTATTTGAACGAATTATGGAATTTACCGATTGGAACGATACTTTGCTCTTTTATCATTTATTTCATTGGCGGTTACTTTTTGTACAGTTCGTTTTATGCTTCAATTGGTGCAGCTGTTGACAACGAAACCGACTCCCAACAATTCTTATTGCCGATAATTATGCCCTTGATTTTAGGAGTATATATTGGGTTTTTTACGGTAATGAATGATCCACACGGAACTATTGCTACGACTTTTTCGATGATTCCGTTGACTTCACCTATCGTAATGATGATGCGAATTCCATTTGGAGTGCCATGGTGGCAAATAGTGATTTCCATGGTGTTATTGTTTGGAACGTTCTTTTTGGTGGTTTGGTTTGCTTCTAAAATTTATCGTGTCGGAATATTGATGTATGGAAAGCGCCCAACCTGGAAAGAATTAGCACGTTGGATGAAATACTAAAAGCATAGCATAAATGGCATAGGGTTTGTACCCGTCGCAAAAAATAGATTTTATGGCCAAAATATTAATTATTGAAGATGAAGCTTCAATCCGTAGAGTATTGACTCGAATTTTATCTGAAGAAAGTGATGCTTATCAAGTGGAAGAAGCGGAGGATGGCGCTCAAGGTTTAGAAAAAATAAAAGCAACCGATTACGATTTGGTGCTTTGTGATATCAAAATGCCTAAAATGGACGGTGAAGAAGTCTTGGAAGCCGTCAAAAAAATAAAACCAGAAATTCCGATTGTGATGATTTCGGGACATGGTGATATGGAAACCGCAATCAATACGATGCGTTTAGGGGCTTTCGATTATATTTCAAAACCACCCGATTTGAATCGATTATTGAATACCGTTCGCAATGCTTTGGACCGCAAACAATTGGTTGTGGAAAATAAAATCTTGAAAAAGAAAGTTTCCAAAAACTATGAAATTGTAGGGGAAAGTGAACCCATCAATCAAATCAAAGAAATGATTGAAAAGGTCGCCAAAACCGATGCGAGAGTTTTGATTACGGGTCCGAATGGTACCGGAAAAGAATTGGTTGCCCATCAATTGCACCAAAAAAGTGAACGTTCAGAAGCCCCCATCATCGAAGTCAATTGTGCTGCTATTCCAGCCGAATTGATTGAAAGTGAGTTGTTTGGTCATGTTAAAGGCGCTTTTACTTCTGCAGTTAAAGATCGTGCGGGTAAGTTTGAAGCCGCCGATGGAGGAACGATTTTCTTGGATGAAATTGGCGATATGAGTTTGGCGGCACAAGCCAAAGTTTTACGTGCTTTACAAGAAAATTTGATTCAACGGGTAGGTGCTGATAAAGACATCAAAGTGAATGTGCGTGTCATTGCTGCTACGAATAAAGATTTGAAAAAAGAAATCGCAGAAGGTCGTTTTCGGGAAGATTTATACCATCGTTTGGCGGTTATTTTGATTAAAGTTCCGGCCTTAAACGATCGTCGTGAGGATATTCCTTTGTTGGTGGAACATTTTGCGACCAAGATCGCTGAAGAGCAAGGGAATGCTAGAAAATCATTTTCAAAACCAGCCATTCAATTATTGCAAGAATACGATTGGACGGGGAATATACGAGAATTACGTAATGTAGTCGAACGATTAATCATTTTGGGAGGACAAGAGATTTCAGAAAATGATGTGAAACTATTCGCGAGTAAATAAATTCGGCGAAAGCCAAAAGAAAGATGCAATTAAAAAAAATAAATACAGCGTTACAACAAGCACTAGTAGTCCAAGGATTAACTGAGGCTAATGAATTACAGCAAGAAACATTTTCAACAATAAAAAGTGGTGTAGATGCTGTCATTCAAAGTCCGGAAAGATCAGGTAAATCGACGACAATCGCATTAAACGTCATTCAGCGGTTGGACAAGCCGTTTCAATTGTCTCCAAGAGCTTTGATCATTTGTTTGGACAAAGCTAAGGTCTTGGAAATGGTTGAAATTTTCGATTCCTTAAATAAATTCAATCAATTGCGTGTGTATTATGTGCATGATAAAACGAATTTAGATGAAGATAAAAATCAAATTTCATTAGGAATTGATGTGTTGATAGGAACGCCTAACCAGCTTACTGCTATGTTTGGTTCGGCGGGTTTTGATGTCAATCAGTTGAAGTTATTTATTTTGGATGATGCAGATTTAATTTTTAAAAATCGGTACGAACCCAAAATACTTCGTTTATCGGAAAGTATAGAAAAAGTACAGCGCTTATTCTTCTGTTCTCAAATCACGGAACGAACAGAAATGATTGCCGAAAATATCATGATAGAGCCTTTGTTTTTTGAGATGGATGATGATGATGAAACCTATTTTGAAGAAGAATAATTAAAGTCCCGATAGCCTCGGGATTTTTTTATGGTGTTAAAATTAATATCGGATAGTGAAATTTTGAATATTAAACGATACTTTTGTGGGGTGTGGGAGATTGACAGAACATATTATGAAGAATTTGAGACTACCTTTCAACGTTTGATTGAAAAAAAACAAGTGTTGGATAAGGGACGTCCATTGCCGCAAAGTGCCCTTCACAAAATCAAGGAAGCTTTAACCATAGAGTGGACATACAACTCCAATAGCATTGAGGGCAATACCTTAAGTCTTCGAGAAACCCAAATGGTCATTCAAGAAGGAATCACTATCAAAGGCAAATCGTTACGGGAGCATTTTGAAGTTAAAAACCACGAAGTCGCCATCGATTATTTGTACTCGATTATTCATGAAAATTATCAACTGCAAAGTCGGGACATCTTAAATTTACATGGATATGTTTTGCGTTCAATTGAAGAAGAGTTTGCGGGTCGTTTACGCAACGGAGGTGTACGTATTTCGGGAGCCAATTTTATTCCGCCCAATGCCCAGAAAGTACCCGATTTGATCGATCAGTTAGTATCTTTTGTTTTGGATAATCCTTTAGGGTTGAATACTATTGAGTTGGCAACGGTATTTCATCATAAATTCGTTTGGATTCATCCCTTTTTTGATGGCAATGGCAGAACCGTTCGTTTGGCGATGAATTTGATTTTGATGCAAGCGGGTTTTCCTCCGGCCATCATTTTAAAAAATGACCGTAAAAAATACTATGAAGCCTTAAATCAAGCCAATAATGGCAATTATCAAAAATTACTATTATTGATGTGTCAAGCGGTTGAGCGTTCTTTGAATATCTATTTGAATGCCTTGCCCGGTCAAGAATCCTATGAATCGATTGCAACTAT
Source organism: uncultured Flavobacterium sp. (assembly GCA_964395965.1). Classification (GTDB taxonomy): domain Bacteria; phylum Bacteroidota; class Bacteroidia; order Flavobacteriales; family Flavobacteriaceae; genus Flavobacterium. Next base: position 13,311 of record CAYNDK010000019.1, on the reverse strand, counting down.
TGTGAGTGAGCCAGGCGTTAGTTATGGTCAAGAATATGTAAGTTTATTGGCGCGACAAGGCAAGATAGATGCCTACAAAGAAGGTAGAAATTGGTTCACCTCTCGCAAAGCCATTGAAGATTATATTGAAAATAGACAACGAAAAAGACAACTTTAGGGTTGTCTTTTTTTATTTAAAAATATTCAACTTATTGACTAACCCGACGATAATTAATCCAAAAACCCCAATTACTGCAAACGAATAGCGCAAATTAGTAAGTTCGGCGATGTAACCGATTATCGGTGGACCAATCAAAAAGCCCAAAAAACTAATACTAGTTACCACCGTTAACGCAATTCCTGTGGGGATTGTAGGGTGATTTCCAGCCGAATTAAAAATGATGGGGATTACATTTGAAACGCCAATTCCGACCAACATAAAGGCTATGGTTGAAGGTATAAGGTAAGGAAAAATAACCGCAGTGTATAATCCAAAAGAGATAACAAAACCACTCAGAAGTAAGACTTTTCGATAACCGAGTTGGGCAACAAAGAGATCACTTAAAAAACGCCCTGCCGCCATACTTATCATAAATGTGGTATAGCCTAAAACGACTAATGCTCCCGGTGCTTTTACAATTTCTTTGAAATAGACGCCACTCCAATCAAACATGATTCCTTCGCTGGCCATACCGCAAAAACAGATTATTCCTAACCAAAGCAGGGTTTTATCTGGATTTTTAAAAAAATTATACGATTGTTTTTCTTCGGGTTTTGACGCTTGGGTTTTGACCAAATATTTGGTGTTTGTTACAACTAGTACAGTTACAAAACCCAGCGCAATCAAGAAATGATGCAGTACACTCATTTGAAAAGAAAGCATCACTAAGCCGGTGAGTGCGCCTGTAAATCCGGCCAAACTCCACGAACCGTGAAACGATCCCATAATCGGTTTTTCAAAAAAACTCTGGGTATACACTCCTTGGGTGTTGACGGCGATATTGCACAAATTCCCAAAAAAACCAAAACTGGTGAGCGCAATAGCCAATTCCCATTTATTATGAGCCAATCCGATGAAGGGCAAGCAACCCGCGTACAAGAGTAGTCCAATCGTACAAATCCACCGACTCCCATATTGAGTGACTAATTTTCCTGAAAATGTCATGGCCAATAATTGTCCCAAGGGCAACGCCAAAAGCAAGGTTCCTAGGTCGGCTTCGGTTAGCTGCAACTGACTTTTAATACTCGGAATCCGACTCGCCCAGGTGGCAAAACTAAATCCCATACCAAAAAAGAAGAGGGCAGTGGCAAGTCGCACGCGATTGCGGTACCGGCTACGTAATTTTTGGAAAGATGGAGTTGAAACTGTCGATTGCATTATTTTCAAAATAGACCGTTGCAAAGGTATTTATTTTCTTTACAGGAATCCTTTAAATTCCTTGATGGCTTATGATTTTGAACTATATTTGCCGCTTCATTTTAAAATCGTTAGCTCACATGATTACCGTAAACGATATCGCTGTTGAATTTGGAGGAACCACCTTGTTCAGTGATGTGACTTTTGCCATCAACGAAACCGATAAAATTGCCTTAATGGGTAAGAATGGTGCCGGAAAATCGACCTTATTAAAGATTGTTGCCGGACAAAACAAACCTTCTCGAGGTGCCGTTTCAGCACCTAAAGAAGCAGTAATTGCTTATTTGCCTCAGCATTTGTTGACACAAGATGATGTGACCGTTTTTGAAGAAACGTCCAAAGCTTTTGCAGAAATTTTTCAAATGAAAGCCGAAATCGACGAAATCAACGAGCAGCTAACCGTTCGCACCGATTATGAAAGTGACGATTATATGAAATTGATCGAGCGCGTGTCGGAATTGAGTGAGAAGTTTTATTCCATTGAAGAAGTCAATTACGAAGCCGAAGTAGAGAAAGTTTTAAAAGGTCTCGGATTTGAACGCGAGGATTTTCACCGTTCAACTTCTGAATTTTCGGGAGGATGGCGGATGCGCATTGAGTTGGCAAAAATCTTATTGAAAAAACCCGATTTGATTTTGTTGGATGAGCCCACCAATCACTTGGATATGGACAGTATTCAGTGGTTGGAAGACTTTTTGTTAAACCAAGCCAAAGCCGTTATGGTGATTTCCCACGACCGTGCTTTTGTGGACAATATCACCAACCGTACGATTGAAGTGACGATGGGTCGCATTTATGATTACCGTGCCAAATATTCTCATTATTTGGAATTACGAAAAGACCGTCGTGCGCACCAACAAAAAGCCTATGATGAGCAGCAAAAAATGATTGCTGAAACGACCGAGTTTATTGAGCGTTTTAAAGGAACTTACTCGAAAACATTACAAGTGCAATCACGAGTAAAAATGTTGGAAAAACTGGAGTTGGTCGAAGTGGATGAAGTGGATACTTCGGCATTACGCTTGAAATTCCCTCCTTCGCCGCGAAGTGGACAATATCCGGTAGTGGTCGAACATCTTTCCAAAAAATACGACGATCATGTCGTGTTTAATGATGCCAATATGGTAATTGAACGCGGACAAAAAGTGGCTTTTGTGGGTAAGAATGGGGAAGGAAAGTCTACCATGATCAAAGCCATTATGAAAGAAATTGATTTTGAAGGGAAATTAGAAATTGGACACAATGTTCAAGTAGGTTATTTTGCCCAAAATCAAGCGGCTTTATTGGATGGTGAATTGACGGTTTTTGAAACCATTGACCGCATTGCAGTGGGAGAGATTCGAACTAAAATAAAAGATATCTTGGGTGCTTTTATGTTTGGTGGCGATGATGTACACAAAAAAGTAAAAGTATTGTCAGGTGGTGAACGTACGCGTTTAGCGATGATTAAGTTGTTGTTAGAACCCGTGAATGTCTTGATTCTGGATGAGCCTACCAACCACTTGGATATGAAAACCAAGGACATTATCAAAGATGCTTTAAAAGATTTTGATGGCACGTTGATTTTAGTATCCCACGACCGTGATTTCTTGGACGGATTAGTGACCAAAGTTTTCGAATTTGGAAACAAACGCGTTCGTGAACACTTTGAAGACATCAAAGGATTCTTAGCTTTCAAGAAAATGGAAAATTTGAAAGAAATTGAAAAATAAAAAAAGGCCGGAAGTTTTGCTCCCGGCCTTTTTACTAACCAAAAATTAACCCTAACTAATTATTTTGTTGACTTTCCATCAATCGGATGAATTCATAGCGATAGCCTTCTTTATCGGTTCCAATAGCATTATTAGCTAAGTCTAAAATATCGGCAACGGTATTGTTTTGAATCAATTTCGAATCTCTCAAATACAATCCAAACCAAGCTACTGCTGTGGCAAAACGGAAGTCAGTAGATGAATTATATAAGTTTCCCGGATTGTTTTGAATCACGCGCGTCATTTCAATACTTTTCTCTTCTTCTGGTTTTTTATAGCGAAATTTCACCGTAGCCAATTCTTGATGCAATTGGGTATCTACTTCGACTTTTGAAGCATATTTCAACGGATCTGCTGCGGTGTAAAAGCTAGAGTTTACACCAGTAGGGATGATTTCGTAAAAGGCTGTAACGGTGTGTCCACTGCCTAGTTCGCCCGCATCAATCGCATCATTTTTAAAATCCTCTGGGCGCAATTTTCGATTTTCATAGCCGATCAAACGGTAGGCTTGCACCAAGGCTGGATTGAATTCGATTTGAATTTTCACATCTTTGGCAATCGCAAAAAGGGATCCTTTGAATTCTTTTACCAAAAACCGATTGGCTTCTTGTGCCGTATCGATATATGCATAATTGCCATTCCCTTTGTCGGCCAACGTTTCCAAAGTAGTGTCTTTATAATTCCCCATTCCATAGCCTAAACAAGTGAGAAATACTCCCGTTTTGCGTTTTTCTTCAATCAATTGTCCCAAGTCGCTGATTGAATTATATCCTACATTAAAATCACCATCGGTTGCGATAATGACACGGTTATTGCCGCCTTTGATGAAATTTTCTTGTGCTACTTTGTAGGCCAATTCAATTCCGGCACCTCCCGCCGTACTTCCCCCAGCGGAAAGTTGGTCTAAGGCCTCAAAGATTTTATTTTTCTCTTTTCCCGATGTTGGAGGCAAAACCAATCCGGCCGCACCTGCATAAACCACGATGGCAATTTTATCATCGGCACGTAATTGCGATGTCAAAGCTTTCAGCGATTGTTTGACTAATGGCAATTTATTGGCATCATTCATTGAACCCGAAACATCCACTAAGAATACCAAATTGGAAGCGGGTAGAGACTGACTTTCAATCGTTTTTCCTTGTAAGGCGATACGCAAAAGTTTAGAGTTGGTATTCCAGGGACATGCACTGTATTCGGTATGAATCGCAAAAGGATGTTCGCCCGTGGGTTGGCTGTAATTGTATTTGAAAAAGTTAACCATTTCTTCCACCCGAACAGCATCTTTGGTTACTTTTTGCCCATTGTTAATCATCCTACGAATATTAGTGTACGAAGCATTATCGACATCAATGGAAAAAGTGGAAAGCGGGTTGGCTACCGGACTCTCAAATACATTTTCTATTAAAGCACCATAGGATTCATCGGGGTTGGAGTTGATACCTTTTTTATCTTTAGTATCTTCTTTAGAACCAGCAACTGGGTTGGAAACACCCGTTTTTTGGTTTTGTAATGAGTTTATTACATTGGTGTTAGGACGTCTCACAATGGTTTCACTCGAAACTACAGTAGTACATGCAGCTACTGATTTTTTCTTGGAAACAGCTCGATACCCTTGCACCACTACTTCTTGTAATTGATTGGCTTCTTCTTTTAAAACAATGACATAGTGATTGGCTTTTCCAATAGTTACTTCATTGGGCGTATAGCCCACAAATAATGCAACTAGGGTAGCACCTTCACTGACTTGAAGGTTGAATTTTCCATCCAAGTCGGTTTGGGTAGTATAATTTGAACCTTTAACTTGGATAGTAGCCATAGGCAAAGCATTTTTACTTTTATCAATTACTATCCCTGTGATGGTTTTTAATTGCCCAACCGCTACGAAATTAATAAGCATAGCAAGGGCTAATGAAAGATGTTTTACATGTTTCATGGCGTTTGATTTTTAGTTAAACAATTGGGAAATACGGCTATTTCTTAGGGTTCGGTTTCCCGTCTTTTGTAGTAATAATTACGACGCCGTTTTCTCCTTTTTTACCATACGTATCGACAGCTTTATCGGCCTGCAGTACCGTTATACTTTCGATTTCTTGATTTTTAATTGGGGCATACGGACAAGAGGGATTGGGACCAAATACTTCTTGTTCGCTATATTCTGTACCGTTGATGATATACAATGGATTTTTCAAATACACGATGGATTCTGCATCTTCAGCATTGAAATCGGTAACTGCTTTTCCATCAACTACAACCAATGGATCGTCTTTTTTGGATTTGCCTTGAATGACAAATTTGGAATCTTGTTCTTTCAAACTGGCTACAAATTTCCGATCGTCTTTGTATGCAAAATCTACACTACTTGCACTGTTATAATAGCCTTGATTGACTAAGGTTTTTGCATTTTGAATTTCCAATTTCGGCGTAACCGCAAGTTGAATAGTTTCATTAGAAACAGTGGGCGCACTCATTGCAGCAGCTGGTGAAGAACTTAAAGCTACGGATTCTGGATTACGCAATTGTTTATCTAAAACAATGTCTTTATCATTTACAATAACTGAATTTTTATCATTTGACTCCTTTGTAGATTCAACATCCTGTTTTTCTTGATGCACTACCATTTCATTTTCTGGCTGTTTCGGTTGACTAGGAACTGATTGTAGTGTAGTGGTAGTTTGATTAAAGGTCAAAATCCCCAGAGATACTACCAATAATACTGAAGCTGCTACTGCAATTTTTTTCCACGTTTTATTTTCCTTGGTAAGCGCCTTTTGATCGAGTTTTGATTCCACACGATCCCAAATCGTTTCCATACCTGGAAATGAATCCTTTTCTGGAGTATCAGCTAGTGATTTATATTGTTCGAAAAATTTATCGTTATTCTCCATGGTTATTTTGCCTGTTGATAGTAATGTAGGTTAACCAATTCCTTTAATTTGGTTTTGGCGAAATTCAATTGTGATTTTGAGGTTCCTTCGGATATTTTCAGCATATCGGCTATTTCTTTGTGCCCGTAGCCTTCAATGACAAAAAGGTTAAAAATGGTCCGACTCCCCTCTGGCAGTAGCGCTAATAGTTTTAGCAAATCTTCTTCCAGTAAGGCCTGCTCCTGAAAGGCTTCCACAGCAGGATGTTGAATGCTATCCTCTAAATACAAGTTGAAATTCACATTGCGTTTGAGTTGGTGCAAACATTCATTTACCGTAATTCTTTTTGCCCAACCTTCAAAGGCTTTAATTTCTTTGAGTTGGTCGATTTTAGTAAAAATAATGAAGAAGGCATCAGCCAATACTTCCTCTATTTCCTCCTCTTTTTTGAGATAGCGTTTGCAAAGTCGATACAAGCGTGGCCCCAACAATTCATATACTTGTCGCTGGGCATCACGGTGCATTTTTTTGCAACCTATTATTAATTTTTCGTCAATCACAAGGGTATCTTTTTAAGTAAAGAGGCAATTCTTTTTCAAAAGGTTGGAAACGATTTGATTTTTTTTCAAAAATATTTAAAATCAATCAGGTAAGGGCAAAAAAAAACCTCCCGAAGGAGGCTTTCTTAATTAACCATCAATTTTTTAATTACTTTTTGTTTGTTACTATTGTTTATTTGCAAGAAGTATATGCCAGGTGAAAGTGAATTACCAATGGGGAGGGTGGTAATACTTTCTGCAGGGAGTTCCATCGAACTGCTCCACATTTTTTGTCCAAGAGCACTATACAACTCCATTTCATAATAATCATTTGCTGCTCCATTGTATACTTCAATAGATTGAGATTGTGCATTTTGTATAATACTAAAATCTTGTGAAGTAAAAGAAGTGTTTTCTAATGCGCTGAATTTTAATGTTGTCCAACTTTTAGCCATGCTAATTAAACCAATTCGACCAGTAGGGGCATTTGGACTCATTTGATTTAAAATGATGCGATCTACAGTAGTAGAATTATCTCCACCAGAGTTCGTTAACGCATTTGGAAGTGAGGGTTCCGTTCCATTAATATTAGGATTCGTATATAACATTAGAATATCATCATTTGACCCTGAATAAAATCCATATTTGATTAAGATTAATTGATTGGTATTAAACGTGTAGGGAGTAGATGACCAAACAATATTTCCTGAATACTTAGAAAGTCCCACATTATATTGGGTGGCACTCGTTTTCACAACATGAACTTTTAAGGCTACTGTTTGTGAAGTGGAACCACTCAAATGAATGAAATCATAACTGGAATAAGAACAATCGGTAAGACGCAGTACAAAGCCAATATAAAATACACCCGACGATTGCGTTGTAAAAGGTAAACCACACCCATCTCCATTTGGAGTTAATACAACAGATCGATTGGCTGTACCCCAATTTAAATAACCAACCGTCTGTTGTACTACTGAAGAATTTGTACACGAAGATCCAGTACATGAACCAAGTCCATAGGAACTCGCATTATTTGTCCAATTTCCTTGACCTGAAAGTGTTTGATTTGTGTTAAATGTCCCAAAATCTTCTCTAAAAAGATTTTGAGAGAAAAGGCATACGCTCCAAAGAACTGTAAAAGTTAAAGTAATTCTTTTCATAATTTCGCTGATTTGGTAGTACTAAATTATATAAATACATAAATATATTCCTACAAATAATGTTTAAAATCGACGAATAACCTTACAAATATGCGTTTCGTCGAGTTTTTTATCATGATTTTTATAAAATGTAAGAATAGTATTACAATTTAAGAATTTAAACTTGTATTTCGTCGAGTTTTTCTTTGGAGTTTTTTTAAGAATCTTTTTTTTCTCTTACACATTCCGATGTACTTTTGCACCCAATACAGAAGAAGATGAGTTTAAAAGCGTTTACCAAAGAATTTAATTACAACATTCGTTTAGCATTACCCGTAATTATGGGGATGGTAGGGCATACGCTTATTGCAATTGTCGATAACATCATGGTGGGCCATTTAGGGAATACTGAATTAGCCGCTGTTTCATTGGGAAATAGTTTGGTTTTTATTGCCATGTCATTAGGTATCGGATTTTCTACAGCGCTTACGCCATTAATCGCTGAAGCAGATACTGAAAAAGATACCGATCATATTCGGTCAGTTTTTCACCATGGATTGGTATTGTGTACCCTTATTGGATTGTCATTATTTGCACTTGTTGTACTTGCACAACCAATAATGGAAATTCTAGATCAACCGCGAGAAGTGATTGTCTTAGCTAAACCATTTCTTACATGGGTTGCTTTTTCTTTAGTACCTTTAATTATATATCAAGCGTACAAGCAGTTTGCCGATGGTTTATCCATGACTCAATATTCTATGTATGCCATCATTTTGGCGAATGTGTTGCACGTTGGAATAAACTATGTACTCATCTATGGATTTTGGATTTTTCCTAAGTTAGGGATTCTTGGTGCTGCATTAGGGACCGTAATTTCCCGTATCGCTATGGTGGTATTTATGCATTTTATATTACTTCATCAATCGCAATTGAAGGTTTATTTTCAAAAATTTTCACTGAAAAACTTGAAAAAAGAAATGTATTTGAAAATTGCTCAATTGGGAATTCCTTCCGCTTTACAAATGCTCTTTGAAGTAGTACTCTTTACCGCTGCCATTTGGTTGTGCGGCAGTATCGGAAAAACAAGTCAGGCTGCCAATCAAATTGCCTTAAGTATGGCTTCGCTCACGTTTATGTTTGCTATGGGGCTTAGTGTCGTTTCGATGATTCGTGTGGGCAACCAAAAAGGATTGCAGGACTATAAAGGCTTACTTTCCATCGCTCGCTCCGTTTTTATGCTTACGCTTTTGGTCGAAATTATTTTTGCCACCTTATTTGTCATTTTTCACAATGTATTACCGCATTTATTCCTGAATTTAGAGAATGAAATGCAAATTCAAGATACGGTTGAAGTGATTAAAATTGCTTCCCAGCTCTTACTAGTAGCCGCCGTTTTTCAAATTTCCGATGGAATCCAAGTGGTGGTATTGGGTGCATTACGCGGATTGCAAGATGTGAAAATCCCCATGTACATGACCTTTGTGGCCTATTGGGTTTTGGGGTTCCCGATTTCGTATTATTTAGGGAAATATACCGAACTCAAAGCGGTAGGGGTGTGGATTGGTTTGTTGGCCGGACTCACATTTGCAGCGCTTTTTTTGTATCTTCGCTTCGATTATTTAACCAAGAAGTTAATTCGTGAAAACGAGTAAAACCGTCTTTGCAACTCATAATTCATAACTCATAATTTATAACTTTTCACCATGAATTTACCCAAATTTGTGCTCGCAGACAACTCTGAATTTCCAGATGATATTTTTGTAATTCACCTCGATTATCCCCGTTTTATCATTAATTTGACCAATGATGAGGTCGAAATTTTTGATGATGTTGATGATGAAGACGAAAGCGAATTGGAAGCTGAAATGGAAGATTTAATCCAACAAGCAGGCGAATTTTACGATCGCGAAATGGAAGAATTTGAATAATATTAGTCTTCTTTAAAATACATTTTTAACAATAGTGAAGCGGCTGCAAATGGGGATAACTCATGATTTTGTACCGCTTTTTTGTTTTGTTCCAAAAGTGGAGCAATTTCGGGATGATGATAAAAACGCTGCATCAATTGTTCATTGATCGTTTCCATTAACCAATATTGATTCTGCTCTTGTCTGCGATGATCAAAATACTGATTGGATTGAACTAAGGTTAAATAGTCGGAAATCAATTCCCAAATCGCATCAATCCCTGTTTTTTCAAATGCACTGCACGTTGTAACTTTTGGGGTCCAACCACTAGTTTTGGCTGGAAAAAGATGCAAAGCACGATTGAATTCGGTTTTGGCTAATTTCGCCTTCGCCACATTATCGCCATCGGCTTTATTAATTACTACTGCATCCGCCATTTCCATGATGCCGCGTTTGATACCTTGTAATTCATCGCCAGCGCCCGCAATTTTTAACAATAAAAAGAAGTCGACCATACTGTGAACCGCAGTTTCGCTCTGACCCACACCCACCGTTTCGATAATGATGGTGTCAAATCCGGCCGCTTCACAAAGAATAATCGATTCCCGTGTTTTTCGGGCGACGCCACCCAAACTATCTCCCGAAGCACTGGGACGGATAAAAGCATTTTCATCTTTCACCAATTCCTCCATACGGGTTTTATCACCCAAAATACTGCCGTGAGAAATGGAACTGCTGGGGTCAACAGCCAACACCGCCACCTTTTTACCTAATTGTGTTAAATACGAACCGAAAGCTTCAATAAACGTACTTTTTCCCACACCCGGTACACCTGTGATTCCGATGCGAACCGAACGATTAGCATGAGGCAAACAACCTTGGATTACTGTGTTGGCCTTGGTTAAATGGTCGGGGTTCGTACTTTCAATTAGAGTGATGGCACGACTCAACGCCGTTTTATCATGAGCAAGAATTCCGGTTAACAGTTCGTCGGCACTAGGCTGTACCCGACGTTTAGCCATCGCCCTTTGTAAGGCACTTTGGCTAATGAATTCCGGTTGGGGAATACCATCCACTTCCTGTAAAGCTGAAGTATGTTTCGACGATTTTGCCAAGGGGACTAACTTTTTCGTAAAGATACAAAAATCACTTTCGGGTTTGCAAACCCAATTTTAGGATAGTTTTCACTTCAATTCTATCCTTATTCCGTTACTTTGTCTTTCAAATGATTTGCAATTGGAAAATATTCTCCTCATTTTTATTTGCCTCGGTATTGGCATCGGATTGCAGCGTGTGCCCGCTTTTCCCAAAAACGGCTATGTAGCTTTAAATCAGTATGTCATCTATGTAGCACTGCCAGCGATGACGCTGTTTTATATTCCTAAAATCGAACTCAATGCATCGTTATTGTATCCGGTTTTAGTGCCGTGGATTGGATTTTTGGTCGCTTTCCTTTTTTTCTTTGGATTGGGAAAACTATTCCATTGGCCCAAAAAACTCATTGGCGCTTTGATTTTAACAGCAGGTTTAGGAAATACCTCTTTTGTAGGGTTTCCGTTGGTGAAAGCCTTTTTTGGCGAACCGGGTTTGAAAGCAGCGATTTTGGTTGATCAACCCGGAACTTTTGTGGTACTATCTACAGCGGGTGTATTTACAGCCACTTTCTTTTCATCTGGAGCACCCAGTTTACGCAGTATTTTGCATAAAGTTGCCCTTTTTCCACCTTTTATCGCCTTTGTGATTGCCGTTGGATTATTATTTTTTCATTTTGATTTTCCGGATTCCTTTCAAGGCGTATGCAAACAATTGGGAGCCACTGTTTCTGCTGTTGCATTATTGTCGGTGGGTTTGCAGTTGAAGTTGGGTGAACGCAGCAAACATTGGGGCTTTCTAACGCTGGGTTTAGTTTTTAAATTGGTATTGACACCGTTACTTTTTGTTTTTTTATACCGAATAGTGTTTCCGGGTACCGGTTTACTAGTCGATGTTTCATTGCTAGAAGCGGCCATGCCTCCCATGATTTCTGGGGCAATATTAGCTTCGAATTATGGACTCAAACCCAAATTGAGTAATCTGATGGTGGGTATCGGAATTCCAGTTTCCTTAATTACCGTTTATTTGTGGTATTTATTGCTGATTTAGTCCCCAAAAAGTACCTTTTTTACCAACAAAAATTTTATTTTTACACGAATAATTAGATTAAAAATGGCGCTATCATTAGAATTACTTTCCCGCTTAGAATCTATTGTGGGAAGTGCCTATATTTCGACCGATGTTGAGGTTTTAAAAGCCTATGGGCATGATGAAACCGAAGATTATAGTTTTCCTCCCAATGTTGTTGTAAAACCAGCCAATGCCTTTGAAATTGCTGAAATTTTGAAAGCGGCCAATGATTATAAAATGCCCACCACACCCATTGGTGGCCGAACCGGTTTAAGCGGTGGTGCTTTGTGTATTTATGAAGGAATTGGTTTGTCGACAGAACGGTTGAATCAGATCCTTGAAATCGACGAACAGAATTTACAAGTTACCGTTGAACCCGCCGTGATTACGCAAGTATTACGTGAGGCTGTAGCTGAAAAAGGATTGTTTTATCCTGTAGATCCAAGCAGCATGGGTAGTTGTTTTATTGGCGGAAATATCGCTGAGAATTCGGGTGGTGCTCGCGCTGTAAAATATGGCGTCACCAAAGATTATGTCCTCAATTTGGAAGTAGTATTACCCAACGGTGAAATCATTTGGACGGGTGCCAATACACTGAAAAACTCTACAGGTTACAACCTAACTCAATTAATGGTGGGAAGCGAAGGAACCTTGGGTGTGATTACTAAAATCGTTTTGAAATTATTGCCCAAAAACAGTCATAATGTACTCATGTTGGTGCCGTTTTTCAAAGCAGAAGAAGCCTGTGAAGCAGTTTCGGCGATTTTTAAAGCAGGGATTGTTCCGAGTGCTTTGGAATTTATGGAGCGCGATGCCATTGATTGGACACTCCAGTTTGTTGAAGGCATTAATGTCCAAGTTCCCGAAAAAGTGCAAGCGCATTTATTAATCGAAGTCGACGGAAATTATCCCGAAATTCTCATGTTGGAAGCCGAAAAGATATTGGGTGTTGTTGAAAGGTTTCAAATTGATGAAGTCCTTTTTGCAGATACCGAAGACCAAAAAAATGCGTTATGGAAAATGCGTCGATCGGTGGCTGAAGCCGTAAAAGCCAATTCAGTGTACAAAGAAGAAGATACGGTTGTGCCCCGTTATATGTTGCCCGAACTCTTAACCGGAATCAAAAAAATTGGCACCAAATACGGATTCCAATCGGTGTGTTACGGACATGCGGGTGATGGCAACTTACATGTCAATATCATCAAAGGTGATTTGACGGACGAACAGTGGCAAATCGAGGTTCCAAAAGGGATTCGTGAAATTTTCGAATTAACCGTTCGGTTAAAAGGAACCCTTTCGGGCGAACATGGAATCGGATTTGTACAAAAGAATTTCATGGATATAGCATTTTCCAAAACTCACCTTGAATTGATGGAGCGCATCAAACATGTGTTTGACCCAAATAATATTTTAAATCCGGGTAAAATTTTTCCCGATAACTTATAAAATGGTCACAAGACCTTTGCAATTATGATTTCAGAAGCGCAATTTGAACATGAATTACAATTAATTATAGCCAATGCCATCCGCGAAGATGTAGGAGACG
>CAYNDK010000018.1:0-24643 GCA_964395965.1 uncultured Flavobacterium sp. | reverse complement strand
TGCTACCCTCATGCTTCGGGCGAGCTCCAACAATCCCTCCATCCCTCACGCAAATCCTGCAAAATTCACCTTAAGTACTGCATTGCACGAGTTGATGATAAACTCATAAACAAACCCTAAACCGCGTAGCAAACTAAAGGCAAATACCGTATATTTGCGCTTATTTAATGAAGATGGATAAGAAAACGGAAGAATTTTACATTCGCCTTAAAGAAGAATTGCAAGCCACCTCGGATTGGCCTAGTGTGTATTTGTATAAATTTATTGTGCCTACCGACACTCAAAAAATTGTCATTGTGGAAAACGCTTTTGATAACATGGGGGCGGTAATCAATACACATCAGTCTAAAAACGGTAAATTTACCAGCGTATCGGTAAATGTGATGATGGCTTCTCCCGACGCTGTTGTGGAGAAATATCAAGAACTTTCTACTGTAGAAGGCATTATATCCCTATAATATGGTACCAAAATATATCAAGGAAAATGCACACGACACCGTGCAACACCTGGAATACAACGCCGAACGTTCGGCCTTGTTTATTCCCGAATATGGTCGTCATCTGCAAAAATTAATCGACCAAGTAGTGGTGATTGAAGATCGCGAAGAACGTAACAAAGCCGCACGCTATGTAATCAACGTGATGGGAACTTTGAATCCGCACTTGCGTGACGTGCCCGATTTTCAACACAAATTATGGGATCAGATTTTCATAATGTCCGATTTCAAGTTAGAGGTGGATTCACCCCATCCCATTCCTACTCGTGATGTGATTAATTTAAAACCGGAGCGGTTGCCATACCCGCAGAAAAATCCTAAGTACCGCTTTTACGGCAACAATATCACTTCCATGATTAATATTGCCAACTCTTGGGAAGAGGGCGAACTCAAAAGCGCACTCATTATGGTGATTGCCAATCACATGAAGAAATCCTATTTGAGTTGGAACAAAGACACCGTGACCGATCAAGTAATTTTCGAACATTTATACGAACTATCAGACGGTCGCATCAACCTTTCCCAAAGTGAAGAAGAATTGTCTACCACCACAGATTTAATTCGCACTAACAAAAAAATGTCGAATAAAGCCCAACAACCCATGCAAAAGCATAAAGGTGGTTTTCAAAAGAAAAATAACAACAATAACAACAACGGGAAAAAGTTTATCAAAAAGAATCACAAAAATTAAATATAAGAAAGCCAATCGGCCAATAACTGAAACATGGGAACATTCAAGATTGAAGGAGGAATCCGCTTAAAAGGAGACGTGACCCCACAAGGGGCAAAAAACGAAGCATTACAAATTTTATGTGCCGTTTTATTAACTCCTGAAAAAGTAACCATCAACAATATTCCAGACATTATCGATGTCAATAAATTGATTACGCTTTTAGGCAACTTAGGCGTTAAAATCCAAAAAAACGGTCCAGGTTCAATCACTTTCCAAGCCGACGAAGTAAATGTAGGCTATTTGGAAACCGAAGCGTTCAAAAAAGAAGGCGGTTCGTTGCGCGGTTCGATCATGATCGTAGGACCTTTATTAGCGCGATTTGGTAAAGGATATATTCCAAAGCCAGGCGGAGATAAAATTGGTCGTCGTCGTTTGGATACGCACTTTGAAGGTTTTATCAACTTGGGTGCTAAATTCCGTTACGAGCGTGAAGACCATTTCTATGGTGTTGAAACAAAAGACCGTTTGAAAGGAACCTACATGTTGTTGGATGAAGCTTCAGTTACTGGAACTGCCAATATCGTTATGGCAGCTGTTTTAGCTGAAGGTGTAACCACCATTTACAATGCAGCCTGTGAACCCTATTTACAACAATTGTGTAAAATGTTGAATTCCATGGGGGCCAAAATTACGGGTGTGGGATCCAACTTATTAACGATTGAAGGAGTGGAAAGCTTAGGTGGATGCGAACACCGTATCCTGCCCGATATGATCGAAATTGGAAGTTGGATTGGTTTAGCAGCAATGACCCGTAGTGAAATTACCATCAAAAATGTGAGCTGGGAAAACCTAGGTGTCATTCCATCGGTGTTCCGTAAATTAGGAATCACTTTAGAACAAAAAGGTGACGACATCTATATTCCTTCACATGAAAATGGCTATGAAATAAAAACCGATATCGATGGTTCAATTTTAACCATTGCCGATGCGCCTTGGCCCGGATTCACGCCCGACTTATTAAGCATCGTGTTAGTGGTAGCTACACAAGCCAACGGGGATGTGTTGATTCACCAAAAAATGTTTGAAAGCCGTTTGTTCTTTGTGGATAAACTTATCGATATGGGGGCCAAAATCATGTTGTGCGATCCCCACCGTGCCGTAGTTATGGGCCATAATTTCAAATCCCAATTGAAAGCAACTACCATGTCATCACCCGACATTCGTGCCGGAATCTCTTTGTTGATTGCTGCGCTTTCTGCAAAAGGAACGTCAACCATTCAAAATATTGAACAAATTGACCGTGGTTACGAGCGCATCGATGAGCGTTTACGTGCCTTGGGTGCCAATATTGTAAGAGTTTAAATTAATTAATCCCAATAATTGAAATTCCAAATTCCAAACGAAAATAAGTAGTGTTGGAATTTGGAATTTCTTTGTTTAGGAATTTTTGAATCCATGGAAATCTATGCCATCATAATTCTTTGTCTTGCTGCGTTTGCGGCGGGTTTTGTGGATGCCGTTGTAGGCGGGGGCGGACTCATACAAACTCCTGTGGCGATGGTTGTTTTGCCCAAAGAATCGGTGGCGACTTTGATTGGTACCCTAAAAATTCCGGCCTTTAGTGGAACTTCAATGGCTGCCCGACAGTATGTGCGAAGAGTAGCCTTAAAACTACGGTTGCTAGTATTGATGGGATCTTTAGCATTTATGGCCTCTTTCTGCGGTTCGTGGTTGCTAACTCAGGTTAGTAACGGTTTTATGAAACCTGTACTTTTACTTGTTTTAATAGGAATAGCGATCTATACATTTGTAAAAAAGGACTTTGGTCAACAAACACAAAAGTTGCGAACAGACAACGAACTCCTTGCTTATGGGGTACTATTGTCGGTAGTCATCGGCTTTTACGACGGATTTATTGGTCCGGGAACCGGAAGTTTTCTTGTTCTTGGTTGTATTGTTGTGCTCGGATTTGATTTCCTTCAGGCATCGGCCCATGCTAAAATGATAAATCTAGCTACCAATCTGGGTTCGATACTTTTATTTTTACTCAAAGGGAAAATCATTTGGTCTATAGCTTTGCCGATGGCTGTTGCAAATGCTTTGGGCGGTTGGATTGGAGCCAAAACCGCCATCACCAAAGGAAATCAGTTTATCCGAAAAGTTTTTTTACTTGTTGTAATTGGAACCTTACTACGTTTTGCCTGGGATGTTTTTTAGTTTATTCCACCATGTTTAAAAATTTCAATCCAAATACAATTGCATCACTTACAAATCCACTTTGGTACGACCGTACATAATCGATACGGAACATTTTGAATTTTTTAAAGCCTAAATTATCCAAGCCTATGGTGAACTCATGATAGGGGGCACGATGAGGTACAGAAAGATTATGGTAACCAATCACCAACTGTGAATTGATTTTATTCAATAGTGGAATTTTATTCATGATAAATCCTTGGTCATTGTGCTCCATATGAAATTCTACAAACGCATCATTTGTACTCGCGCTATAATAAGGAAGGTTGTTAAATACAGAAGTATAGGTACCACCTCCACTAACATGGGTTTGGTTGCCGTTGAAATGTTTAAAATCAGGAAAAGCAATTTGGTTAGCATTAAAGAATTTTCCTGCTTTAAAATTATAATCTAAATTTCCTTTGTTCCCCAATTCCAATTCTTGATTAATGCGAGCCATAACAAAATCATAGTCGTATTTTTTTTCGCTACCCGCTAATCCTTTTTCATAGGTTAGTGTAAGTGTTGGGTATTGATCATTACCTATGTTGAATTTACCATCAGGACGTGTCCAATATTTTTGTCCAAAATCAAATCGTGCAGTTAAGTTAGTTTTGACCAAATTATATTTGGAAAATACCGGAGTTAATTCGTCCAAGGGCAATAACGGATTATTGGAAGAATACTGGTCATCAGATTTTACCGATGCCTGGAATGTATTATTAAATAAGGGTTTTCGTTCAGCATATTCTAGTGAGGCGTTCAATCGGAATCCATTGGTGATTTCGCTACTGTAACCTAGATTAGCACTGTTTTTTTCATATAATTTCATGAAATTATTTTTAAAAAAAAGTGAACTAGTTGTATTTATGTTATCTGAAATGGGGTTGGCACTATTAAATTGATTGATTGTAGAACCACCGGCAACTGTGATGGAGGAATTGTGTTTGTTTTCCAATTTTTGTACATAGCTTCCTGAAATACGAAGTTTTTGTTCGGCAAAACCATAATCCAAACGGGTTCCAATTCGGTAATACGTACGTTTGTCTTCATTGCGTTGGTTATAACTAAAACCTATTTGCGATTTCCATCCTTGTACGGTATTAAAAGCGGTATTGAAAATTGGACCTTCATAATTAAAGGAACGTTTTTTATATGAATTGGCATAGGTGTATCCCATAAAGAGATCACTAAATCCAAATTTATTGCGTTTCCTGTCGATAGAGTCTAGGTATTGTTTTGATTCTCGTTTGGTTTGAATAATATCTTTTTTGATATAATCATTGGATTCTTCAAGTGTCAAAGGAACTGGACGGATAGCATTCCAAAATGTATCGTCTTTTTTATTTGAGTTTTCTTCAAACTTTAATACTTCAGCAGAAAAAGTGCGGCGCTCAAATTGTTGTGGAAATTCGAAATTAGCATACACGTAGGTAAAGCGACCATTAAAATTAAATCCAAAAAATCCGGCTTCAAAGTCCAAGGTTTGGGTGTTCTTACTCCAAACTTTGGTTTGCGCGTTAAAGCTAAAACTTTGTTTCAGCGTTAGAAGATTCATGGCTGGATTTTGTGTTTGTGACCCTCTTATTGATAAGTCAACTGCATAAATTGCATAACTTTCATCTTCGATATAGATATAGCCTTCAAAAGCGGGTTCACTCATGCGTCTCGGGGTAACTTTAATTTTATTGATTACCCGATTGTTTTCGTCGGCAAATGAACCTTCAAATTTATAGCGGTAGTAGGCAAAAGCATTGTCTGCAATAGGAGAAATAGCGCGTGCATTGATTTCAATATAGTTTTCGTAGAAGTCAAAATTTGCTTGTGCAGCACTGTTAAAACTAAATCCATTATTGCGACCACTCACTTTAGAAGCTACAATTACTTCTTTCATTTTGTCGGGTTTCTGAAAGGTCAGTTTGGAAACGGTTTCAGATAGGTATAAAATGCCACTTCGGGTTGAATCTATGATTTCGTCAAGCATATCTACTTTTTGTCCCATAAAGGTTTTAGGAAGGTTTTTAACTCTAAAAACCCCACGTGAATAGAAATCACAGGTAAATTTTCCAGTTTTTGCACTGTTGGTTTTTCGATTGGCGATTGCTTTTTTGATGATTTCATTGGCGGGATTTGCTTTTGGATCAATCACCACCTCATTTAATTCAATATTTTCTTCTTTTAAAATGATATCAATTTCCAAGGGTTTCCCAGCGTATTCCAGTACTTGTTTTTCAGTTTTATATCCTAAAAATTGAAATAATACAGTATAAGTGCCGTGTTGTTTGGGATACAATTCAAAGTTACCATTGTCATTGGATGTGGTGCCTATATAAGTGTCTTTTATATAAATATTGACAAAAGGCATGGGCTGACCTTGAACGTTGGTCACTTTTCCTTTGATTTGACCAAAAGTAAATTGGGTTAGGCAAATAAATAGAATACTGTAAAATGATCTCATAATAGTGCTATAAAAATGAAAATAAGGCTAATTCGTAGCTTTTTAAACCAAATCCGATTACAATTCCTGCGGCATTTGGAGCGCTGTAGGATTGATGACGGAACGATTCTCGAGCATAAGTGTTGGATATATGTACTTCAATGACCGGAGTTGTTACAGCTTTAATGGCATCTGCAATTCCGATTGAGGTATGCGTGTAGGCGCCTGCATTTAGAATAATCCCATCATAGCTAAAGCCACAATCTTGGATTTTACCAATGAGTTCGCCTTCTATATTACTTTGGAAATAGTCAATTTCAATAGTGGGATACTTTGATTGTAAGGATTGTAAATAGGCTTCAAAGTGTTGATCTCCATAGACAGAAGGTTCCCGTTTACCTAACAGATTTAAATTGGGTCCGTTGATGATACAGATTTTCATGGATTGATTTTTAGTAAAAATAAAAAAACCGCCTCAAATGAAGCGGTTTTTATTATGTTAACTTTCCTAATATTCCAGGTAATTTTTTACCCTGAAGTTCGAAAACAGCTTTTAACCAGAGTGGCACTAACATAGGCACTACAATAAATGATAATTTGTTATAGAACCATGCGTTTTCAAAATCGAAATGAATAAAGTGCATGGTGGCACGAGTCATTCCGCAGGCGTAACACTCCATATTGGCTAAACGCTTAGACAGGCAAACTGCTTGTCCAGAATCAAAAAAAGTAACCGGTAGGAAAACCAAAATAATCGGAAGGATTGTTATGGCTAAATTCGCTACAAATTTTATTTTTTTGATCATCACTTTCGTGGATTAGAAAGTTTTGTCGTAGCTACCGTTTTTAGGACCTAAATCACCTGTACAGATGCGGATCAAATCGATCAAAGCCCAAACACCACAACCACCAGCTGTTAAAAGCTGAACGATACCTTGCCAAGTATAACCAAGGTAGAATCTGTGGATTCCTAAACCACCTACTGCGAAAGCTAAGATAGCAGCAATAATTTGGCTTTTAGAACCACCTACAGCAGCTGGAGAAGTTAAGTCAGCGTTTTGCTTTTTAACTACTACAGTGTTTTCTGTTTTTTGTTCAACTGGGAACGAAGCGTAAGTTGCAGTCAATGAAATTGCAAAAAACGCAAGCAGACTTAAAAGTAATCTGATTTTCATAAATTAATAATTTAAAGGTTTATATTCGCAACAAAAATATAATATTAGATGAGATTTAAAAATTTCTGCGCAATTTTCTTCCTAATTTTTTTCAACGGATTTGCACAAAGTAATGAAAGGTACGAGTTTTTTGGGGCCTTAAAGCTCAATGGTAATGATAAAGAGTTGATCTCTTATCGGGTTGTATTTGAGGTGAATAAAGGAGTTGTTTCCGGTTTCTCAATCACTGATTTAGGGGGTGAACACGAGACCAAAAATAAAATTGTTGGTACCTATGATAAAAAGAAAAAACTTTTAACTTTTCGTGAAAGTACTATAGTTTATACGAAATCTAAGATTACAAAAAACTCTTTTTGCTATGTCAATTTCAGCGGTTCTGTTGCCTTAGATGGTAAAAATCCTAAACTTGACGACAAATTTCAAGGCCTTTTTCCCGACAAATCAAAATGTATTGACGGAACATTACAAATGATTGGCGCAAAGAAGATCATTCAAACCGTGAAGCGTGTTGAGAAAAAAATTAAAAATTCCAAAAAAGTAGATGAAGCGGTAAAAGAGCGTTATAATCCAACCAAGATGATGGATAGTTTGACCACCAATACACTTCGTCCCAAACAAAACTTAAAAGTATTTACTAAAGATGCATTTATTACAGTTGAGATAAAAGATTCTGGAGTCGAAGATGGCGATATCATCAATTTATACGTTAATGGGAAGATTGTTTTATCGAATTATACAGTAAAAATTGCGCCAAAAATTGTAAAAATTCCCCTAGAGCAAGCCGAAACAGACATTACTGTTGAAGCCTTGAATGAAGGTGATTCGCCTCCAAATACAGCTGATATTATTTTGAAAGATTCTCAAAATGAGATTAAAACAATTTCGAAATTGAAAAAAGGCAACAGTACAATTGTGACCATTATTAAGGAATAAATAAAATCTAAACTATTTTGTTTTTGTTAATAACAATGTTGATAAGTGCGAATACGCGGTTAAAAACTCAAAAAAAGATTCAGTTTAACTTTGTAGCATAACTTTTTAAACAAAATAGAACATGAAAAAAATTATTTTATCAATGGCTGCTGTATTAGCTTTGGCTACTGCTAATGCACAAGAGAAAAAAGAATCAAAAGGTTTTGGTTTCTCAGAAGGTAACATCATCATCGAAGGAAATTTGTCTTTCGGATCTTCAACAAATGATAATGGTACTACAGAAGTAAAAAATAACAACTTTACTTTTTCACCAAAAGTGGGTTATTTTTTATCTGATAAATTAGCATTAGGAGTTGAATTAGGAGTGGGTTCTGGAAAAGAAGAAACTACTGTAGGTAATGTTAGTACTGAAGACAAAACGAATAGCTTCAATGCTGGTGTTTTTGCACGTTACTATTTCTTAGATTTAGGACAACGTTTCAAAACTTATACTGAGGCAGGATTAGGTTTTGGTTCTGGAAAAAGCGAAACAGATGGAACTGAAAACTACAAAGACAACAACTTCGGAATCGGAATTGATTTAGGTATCAATTATTTCGTTACTGAAAAATTTGCTATCAACTTCGGTTTAAACAATGTTTTGTCTTACAATTCAAACAAAAGAGAATTCCCAGGTGGTGGTGAAACAAAAAGTAATTCTTTCAACGGGAATTTGAATGTTTTCAATAACTTTTTCAATACTCCATCTTTTGGTTTGACTTGGAAATTCTAATACAAGTACAAAATACACTAAGAAAGTCACGATAACCTCGTGACTTTTTTTTATTTTTAAGTCATGGCAAATTGGAACTCTTATCTTAAAAGCTATCAAAATTATCTCAAACTGGAACGAGGTTTGTCGGCCAATACGATTGTCAATTATACGATGGATCTCGAACGGTTACTCCGTTTTTTTGAGGCTAATGGGAGTACCGTTTCTCCAATAACTATTTCCGCTCAACAGGTAAACGAATTTGTTTATGCCATTTCGAAAGAAGTTAATGCTCGATCGCAAGCCCGAATAATTAGCGGTTTAAAATCGTTTTTCGCGTATTTACTATTTGAAGATATTCGTCAGGATTCCCCAATGGAATTAATCGAAACCCCAAAAATTGGCCGTAAACTTCCCGATACCTTACATGTTGATGAAATCGATCAATTAATTGCAGCTATTGATTTATCCAAACCAGAAGGGGAACGCAATCGAGCGATGCTCGAAGTGTTGTATGGTTGTGGATTGCGTGTGTCAGAGCTGATTGAACTCAAAATCTCTTCTATTTTTGAAGAGGAAGGGTATATTAAAGTAACCGGAAAAGGTAACAAGCAACGGTTTGTTCCAATCGCTCCCTATACCTTAAACTATATACACTTGTATCGCTCTACAATTCGAGCCCATCAAACGATTGGAAAAGGATTTGAGGATACGTTGTTTTTGAATCGTAGAGGAAAACAATTAACACGTGCTATGGTTTTTACAATAATAAAAGACTTAGCAGCGAAAATACAATTAAAAAAAACAATTAGTCCGCACACTTTTCGCCATTCCTTTGCTACACATCTATTGGAAAATGGAGCCGATCTTAGAGCCATTCAAATGATGCTTGGGCATGAGTCAATCACTACAACAGAGGTTTATGTACACTTAGACCGCAAACATTTGACCCAAATTGTGCATCAATTTCATCCCAGAAAATAATAATAGTAATAAAAGGATTACAAAAAACACATATTTTTACGAAAAAGTGCATTTTGTCGACTAAAAATTACCGTATATCGATTTTATTGTTAAATTTGGTTTGCTGATTTTAACATTTCATGGAAGAAATTAGCCCCAATTGCCCCAAAACAATAGGATTATGAAAACAAACTTAGCCTCGAACGAACTATCGATTCATGAGAATTATGGATACCATAAGCGTATTCTCAATTTAATCCCCGATTTAATATTTCAAATTACGGTTAACTCAGATGATGACTTTTATTTCTCTTATTTGAATAAAAGCATCATTTCTTTTTTTGAAGTTAATCGTTTTGAATTAACCTGTAATCCTTTTGAAGTGATTAAGAGTCGGATCCATCCTGATGATCGTCAAGCTTTTTTTACTTCAATTTTTACGGCTAAAGATTGTTATGATCAATGGCACCACGAATTTCGTGTCCAATTATCCAGTAAAGGTTTGTTGTGGTTTAAGGCTACAGCAACTATTGATACGGATGAAAATGGAAGTGCTGTATTTATTGGAAGTCTCACCGATATTACTGATATTAAAAATCGCGAGTTTAAAATTATTGAATCCGAAGCACGCTACCAATTTGCCTTAGAGGCGTCTAGTAATGGGGTGTGGGATTACAATGTTACCACAGATAAAGTTTATTTTTCAAAAGAGTCGTTACAGATATTAAAGTTTGACGAAACCGATAATTTAGTCACCAATTCCAAGTGGGATGACCGAATCCATCCGGAGGATTATGAAATGTATCAGCAAGAAATACAGCTACACATTGATGGATTGACTCCGTATTATGAAAATGTAAAACGCGTTTTAACCAAAGACGGAGAATACCGTTGGATTCGTAGTAAAGGAAAGATTATTGAACGCGATGAAACAGGAGCGCCTTTGCGAATTATCGGTGTTCATTCTGACGTAACCTTAGAAAAAGAAAAAGAAAAATCGTTGCAAAGTCAGATGGAAATTATTTCCAAACAAAATAACCGTCTTTTAAACTTTGCACACATCGTCTCCCATAATCTTCGTTCCCATACGGGTAATTTCAAAATGCTTATCAATATTATTGATGAAACAACGGATCGGGAGCAAAAAGAAGAGTGTTTTGGTTACCTAAAAGCCACATCGAGAGCGCTTTCTGAAACCATTGATCATTTAAAAGAATTAGTGGATATTCAAAGTAACATTGTCCACAAGAAAGAGGACTTGAACCTGAATGAATTTTTAACACACACCTTAGAAGTTTTAAGCAACGAAATTAAAGACAATAAAGTAAATATTGTAAATTTGATAGATCGAAAAGAAACGGTACAATTTAATCCAGCTTATTTAGAAAGTTTGTTTTTAAATTTTACGACCAATGCTATTAAGTATTCACATCCAGAGCGAACCCCTGAAATCACCTATTCTTTGCGCAAAGAGGACGGGAAAGTGATGTTGGTGATTCAAGATAACGGATTAGGAATTAATTTAGATAAGCATGGTGAAAAACTTTTTGGTATGTATAAAACTTTTCATCAGCATCCTAATGCAAGGGGAATCGGTTTGTTTATGACTAAAAGTCAGATCGAATCAATGGGGGGGACAATTGAAGTGGAAAGTCAAGTAAATGTAGGCACAACTTTCAAAATCAACTTTAGTAATGAAATTCAATAACATTTTTGTGGTAGACGATGATCTAGTTTACCATTTTGTCATCAAAAAGCTTTTTAATAAATGCAACATCGAAGCCGAAGCTAAGTTTTTCTTTAATGGTTTGGAAGCCATAGACGGACTTAAAAACGTGATGAAAACCGAAAACGAACCGGATTTAATCCTTTTGGATATCAATATGCCGGTCTACGATGGATGGCAGTTTTTGGATGAGTTTCGAAAAATAAAATCCAATATGAATAAAGATATCACGGTGTATTTAGTGAGTTCATCCAATGATTCGACTGATTTAAATCGTTCAAAAGAATATAAAGAAGAGGTAAAAGATTATTATTTTAAACCGATTACCACCAAAGAATTTGAACAAATGCTTTCTGCGGAAGCATCTTAATTTTCTCGCAGACTCTCAAACAAAAACAATTACGCATACAATATAAAAAGGGACCGAGTTATCGGTCCCTTTTCTTTTATGTTTATGCAGTATATTATTTTGCAATATTCACGGCACGTGTTTCACGAATCACCGTGATTTTAACTTGCCCAGGATATGTCATTTCTGTTTGTATTTTTTGTGAAATTTCAAACGATAATTTAGCGGCCATTTCATCCGTTACTTTTTCGCTTTCTACGATCACACGCAACTCACGTCCCGCTTGAATAGCATAAGCATTTTTCACTCCATGGAATCCAAATGCGATTTCTTCCAAATCTTTTAAACGTTGGATATAGGAATCCAATACTTGACGACGAGCACCAGGACGAGCGCCAGAGATGGCATCACATACTTGTATAATTGGTGAAATTAAATATTTCATTTCAATTTCATCATGGTGTGCTCCAATGGCGTTGCATACTTCTTCTTTTTCACCGTATTTCTCCGCCCATTGCATACCTAATAATGCGTGTGGTAAATCACTTTCAGCATCTGGCACTTTACCAATATCGTGTAATAAACCAGCACGTTTAGCCAATTTCACATTCAATCCCAATTCGGCAGCCATAATACCACACAACTTCGCTACTTCACGGGAGTGTTGTAACAAGTTTTGACCGTACGAAGAACGGTATTTCATACGTCCTACAATTTTAATCAATTCAGGATGTAATCCGTGAATACCCAAATCAATAACTGTGCGTTTACCTACTTCAATGATTTCGTCTTCGATTTGTTTTGTCGTTTTGGCCACCACTTCTTCAATACGAGCGGGGTGGATACGTCCGTCAGTTACCAATTTGTGTAACGATAAACGTGCAATTTCACGACGAACTGGATCAAAACAAGAAAGAATGATGGCCTCAGGCGTATCGTCAACGATAATTTCAACTCCTGTGGCAGCCTCTAAAGCACGAATGTTACGTCCTTCGCGTCCAATAATACGTCCTTTAACATCGTCAGATTCAATGTTGAAAACAGATACACAGTTTTCTACTGCTTCTTCTGTACCTACTCGTTGAATCGTACTGATGATAACTTTTTTCGCTTCTTGTTGCGCGGTTAATTTAGCTTCTTCAATAGTTTCTTGGATGTGTGCCATAGCCTTCGTTTTTGCCTCAGCTTTTAGGCTCTCAACCAATTGTTCTTTTGCTTCTTCAGCAGAAAGTCCAGAAATAACCTCCAATTGTTCTACCTGACTTTTGTGCATCTTTTCAATCTCTTGATGCTTTTTGTCTAGTATTTCAATTTTTGATTCATATTCTTTAGCTTTCGACTCAAAATCATCGTTTAGTTTCTTGGTTTTTGCCAATTCACTTGAAACTTGTGATTCTTTATCGCGAATGCGTTTTTCAACTTCAGCCATTTTTTTGTCCTTGGCTAAAATTTCTTTTTCGTGTTCTGCTTTTAATTCAAGAAATTTTTCTTTTGCTTGTAGCAACTTATCTTTCTTGATGTTTTCTGCCTCTTGATTGGCGTCTTTAAGAATCGAAGCGGCTTCTTTCTTTGCGTTTTTAATAAGAGTCGAAACATTGCTTTTCTCCAGCATTTTGGCAATACCAAAACCTCCTGCAAGTCCGACCACAAGGCCAATTATGATTTCTACTATACTCATGGTTAATAAAAGGTTATATATAAAAAAAGCCTACATTAATTGCTTGTATAAACTCGTATAGACAAGTTTTGAGCTAGCTCGCTGTTCAAGCTTCCCGTCAAGCGGGCCTGCTATAGTAGCGACGAATTGCTCATTTTAATTTGTTAGTGTTGAGTTTACCAAAAATGAACTAATGTAGGCAGTGTCTTTATTGCTTAGTTTAAGAACGTTATTTCTTTATTTATTGAGATATTTTTCCAAAGCATTATTCAATTGTGCTAAACGATCCGCAGATTCAGTATCCAAAACAGCTACTTCTGTTTTCTTTTGTTCCAATTGGGAAGCAAACTGTAACGCACACATCGCTAAAACATCTTGTTTGTCGCGAACGGCGTAGTTTTCTTCAAACTGTTTAATCATGGCATCAATTTTTTTTGCGGCACTGCGCAAACTTTCCTCTTGTGACATTTCCACGGTTAGTGGATAAACACGGTCGGCAATTGAAATCTTGATTTTCAGTTTATCGTTCATATTTAGTCAGCCAATTGTGCAATACAATAATCGATTTCTCGAATTAGCGCATTTATTTTTAGCTTGGTATCTCGTTTAAATTCGTCACTGCCCAGTAACGCATTGGTCATTTTGAGCGCTTCAAAATCTTTCATCAACGTATCCTTGGCGGTTTTGTGGTGTTGGATTTCTTCTACAGAAACCTTTAGCTGTTGCTGTAATGCCTGGTTTTTAAGTTCTAAATCGTCGATCTTTGCGAACAATTTCTGAACTTTTTTTTCCAGAGCATCAATGATTTCCGTGATTTCACTCATAAGTGACGTGTTTCGTTACTTTATCCCACAAATTTATAATTCTGGTACTATTAAACCAATAAAAACTATAAAAAATAATATTTATTTTGTTTAATTAGGGTAATGTTTTGCGATTCAGGATTTTGGAAATTCTTAACAGCTTTCCTTTTCCACTCCAATTTCCTTTTGTTATCTTAGCAAAAATTGATGATTGTATGCGCTGGACACTAATTTTTTGCTTTTCAATAACTTACCTTTTTGGTCAAAATTATCCTCAAGATTATTTTCAAGCGCCACTTGATATTCCGTTACAACTTTCTGGAAATTTTGGCGAATTACGTCCCAATCACTTTCACGCTGGATTTGATTTCAAAACCCAACAACGGGAAGGATTGAATGTGTATGCTGCTGCTGAGGGTTATGTTTCACGGATTAAAATTGCGACCAATGGGTATGGTAAAGCGATTTACATTACTCATCCCAATGGATACACTACTGTTTATGGGCATTTGCAAAAAGCAACGGGTGCCATTGAGGCAAAAATTCAAGAATTGCAATATGCTGAAAAATCATTTGCTGTTGAAGCGTATTTTAAACCGGGTGAATTACCTGTTAAAAAAGGGGAACTCATTGCCATTTCCGGAAATACTGGAGGTTCAGATGGCCCGCATTTGCATTTTGAATTTCGAGATTCCAAAACGGAGAAAATTATAAATCCCTTGTATTTTGGCATTCCCATCAAAGATACCAAAGCACCTACTATCGCCAATTTAATGGTATATCCTGTAGGAGCCAATTCAATTGCCAATGAATCCAAACGCCCCACACTATTAAGTTTGTCGTTACAAGCAGACGGATCTTATTTAGCACAAAAGGTAAAAGCAACGGGAACCATTGGTTTTGCCATCAATGCCTATGATCGGGATGATGTTTCGTTTAATAACAACGGAACCTATTTTACGCAATTGACACACAATGGAACTCCAACTTTTGAAGTTTTATTTGATCAAATGCCTTTTGATGAAGCCCGTTATGTCAATGCATTTATTGATTACGAACGCTACAAAAAAACACACCAACGTTTTCAAAAACTATTTTATACCAATCCGTATGCTTGGTCCAATTTGCGCAATGTCAAAGAGGGTGGCCTCCTGACTGTAGCGACTAATTTTGTTTCTGTGGAACGGATTGAAGTTGCCGACTTTAATGGAAATAAAGTTCGAATCGATATTCCAGTGGAATACTCTAATGCCCCAGCCAAAATTGATGATGGTGTATTGAAAACTCCCTACTATATTAAATGTAAGACGGATGCTTTGTTTGAAAAAGACAATGCTTCTGTGTTTTTTCCCGCCAATACTTTCTACACTGATTTTTATCTGCAATTTGAAGTAAAAAATGGTGAGGTGCAAGTTCATCAAGATATTGTTCCAGCACACACATCATTTACCGTTTCTATCAAAGATGAAAGTATTCCCTCGGCATTGCGTTCTAAAACCTATTTGGCTTCTGTATATGGAACGAAATTGGGCTACAACACAACAAATGTAGAGGGCAATACGTTTAGTATACGCACTCGAACATTGGGGAAGTTTAAGTTGGCTCAAGATGTATTGCCTCCCAAAATTGTTTGGTATAAACAACCAAAAAACAAGGATTGGACGAATTCAAAAAGTTTAAATTTAACAATTTCAGATGAACAATCGGGTGTGGCTAAAGTGAATGGGTACATCAATAATCAATGGGTGTTATTTGAATATGAACCAAAGTTGAAACGGATTACGCATGTTTTTGAAGATCGTTTTTTAGTAGATGGTGTCAATAATTTGAAAATTGAAGTCATCGACAATGTCGGAAATTCGACTATATTTGAATCAACATTTAACCGAACCAAGAAAAAATAACCATTTTGTCAATACCTAAATTACTTTATTCGCTATTGTTTGCGCTGGTGTCAACAGTAGCTTTCGCCCAAACGGGAAAAATTACCGGTGTGGTTTTAGATGAAAATAACAAGCCTGTTGAAGGCGCCAATATCACCTACGATACGACTACAGTTACTACCGATATCACCGGGTTTTATGTTATTGAGGTGCCTGCAAATCGAAAAGTGACCGTTGTTTTTAATCACGTTGCATTCAAGAAAATTGTAGCTCCCTTTGAAGTTCAGGCCAAAGAAGTCTTAGAATTCAATCCCGTTTTGGACAGTGATGAAGAACAGTTGGAAGGTGTAGTCATTACAGGTCTACGGCCAAGAGCAAAAGGGATTTTAAGTGTTACTCCCGAAGTAGTTCGAAAAATTCCAGGATTAAACGGTGGCGTTGAAAATATTTTGAAAATATTAGGCGCAAATTCCAACAGCGATATGAGTACTCAATATTCTGTTCGTGGAGGGAATTATGATGAGAATTTGGTATATGTAAATGAAATCGAAATCTACCGTCCTTTTTTAATTCGTTCCGGGCAACAAGAAGGACTCAGTTTTGTGAACAGTGATTTAATTCAAAAAATTGAATTTTATGCGGGTGGATTTGAAGCCAAATACGGGGATAAAATGTCGTCAGTTTTGGATATTACGTATGAAAAACCCAAAACTTTTGGTGCTTCCTTTGACGCAAGTTTCCTTGGGGGAGCAGTAGCTGCCAAAGGAATTTCGAAGGATAAGAAATGGAGTGCCATTGGAGGTTTGCGTTATCGCGACAACTCGTTACTTGTAAACAGCCAAGAAACACAAACAAACTATCGCCCTCGCTATATGGACGGACAGTTTAATGTGAACTACACTCCCTCTGAGCAATGGAATTTTAGCTTTTTAGGGAATGCCTCTTCCAATCGGTACAATTACCAACCACTTACACGTCAAACCAATTTTGGAACGCTTGACGAACCCATAGCACTTCAAGTTTTTTATGAGGGGCAAGAGGACGATCGATACCAAACGCTTTTTGGTGCTTTTAAATCGACTTATAAACCCAACGACAATAATAACTACCGTTTTATAGCTTCTGCATACCATACACAAGAGCAAGAATATTTTGATATTGATGCTTCTTACTTTTTAGGTGAAGTTGATGCTAACATTGGATCGGAAACATTTGGTAACGTTACTTTTAATCGTGCAATTGGATCACAATTAAATCACGCCCGAAATAATTTGGATGCGTTTATTTTTAATGCCGAAGTTAAAGGTTCCAATAATCAAACAGGAAAACATCGTTTTGACTGGGGTGTAAAATATACTCACGAAAATATCCGTGATCGCATTGTGGAGTGGGAGGTAATTGATTCAGCAGGTTTTTCTATCAATCCGCCGGTTATCGATATTCCGGTTGATCAACCGTATCAACCCTATGTGGGGCCATTAGTTCCTTATCAAAATGTGCGCGCCACTAATTTTGTCGATATCAACCGTTTTTCCGGATTTGCGCAATGGAATACTACTAAACGATTACGCAGAGGAAATTTGTATGCAACTGCAGGTGTTCGTTCACACAGTTGGATTGTTTCTGGCAGCAAAATTGAATCCAAAATGCAAACCGTATTCAGTCCGCGACTTCAACTGGCCTATAAGTTGGATAACAAAGATATGCTGTTTCGTTTTTCAACGGGATTTTATTATCAACCACCGTTCTATAGGGAGTTGAGGGATCAATTTGGTGTGGTACATCCCGATGTAAAAGCCCAACAATCGCTACATTTTGTTCTTGCAAACGATTATGGTTTTACAATGTGGAAACGTCCATTCCGATTAGTGACGGAACTTTATTATAAAGACATGCAAGATGTTAATACCTACACGTTGGAGAATGTTCGTATTCGATACCGCGCCAACAATGATGCTGTAGCCTATGCTTATGGTATGGATTTACGTTTGCATGGTGAATTTGTGAAAGGCACAGAGTCTTGGTTTACATTTGGGTATATGAAAACGGAGGAGAATCAAAATAATCGCGGTTATATTGCACGTCCAACGGATCAACGCTTGAAGTTTGGTATATTATTTCAGGACTATATGCCGAATATTCCGAACTTAAAAATATACATGAACATTGTTTATAATACAGGATTGCCAGGAGGTTCTCCTTCCTATGCAGATGCCTACACGTATCAAACCCGTTTACGCGATTACCGTCGTGCCGATGTAGGTTTCTTTTATGTATTTACTGAAAAGAATGATAAACGTCCAGAAGGGCATTGGTTGAAAAAGTTCAAAGATTTATCGCTTGGCTTTGAAATCTTTAATATGTTTAACAACCAAAACGCAATTACAAATACATGGGTTCGGGATGCCTACACCAAAAATCAGTATGGAATACCCAATTATATGACAACACGTGTTTTTAACCTACGGTTTTCAGCCCGACTTTAAATTTATGATTATGAATAGGAGACAGTGGAGTATACTCAGTTTGAGTGCAATTTTACTTTGGAGTTGTAAAGAAGAAGTGCCACAGCCTAAAGTGATTTATGGAAAATCGAATGAGGAAGTAAAAGTGGTAAAACAAGATACTGCCTCTTTTCCGATTGCCGATTTACCTGTTCAATTTGAGGGAACGGATGTGTTATTGTTTCCTATTGGCACACTAACGTATGTAAAAGATAAATCCAATTATGGTAAATACAGTAGCGAAAGTGGTATCAATTACACCATCTCAAATTCAGATCAGTTTGAAATCGCTGGAAACATGAGTAATGTTAAATTTCAAAGTGCTACTAGAGATTCACTGAAGGTGTTGACAGACAAAACGCTTCATATCGAATCCTTAAATTACTTAAACGGTATTGCTTCACGAACAAAGAAACAATTTTTAGTATACAAGATTCAAGACTTAGATACCAACAAAGATGGGAAGTTAAATGAAAATGATATTAACAGCCTATATGTAAGTAATCTTGATGGTACAGGTTTTCAAAAATTATCTTCAGACTATCATGAATTAATCGATTGGAATTGTATTGATTCCAAAAGCCGTTTGTACTTTAGAACGGTTGAAGATTTAAATAAAAATGGTGCTTTTGATAAAGCCGATAAAGTACATTACTATTTTGTAGATTTGGCCGCAAAAGTGCTCGAACCTAAAGAATATTATCCGCTTCAATAGCGGATTTTTTTTGACTTGTATGCTAAGCCTTTAGTTATTAAACGACAAAAAAAAGACTTCCGAAGAAGTCTCTATATTTGGTTTTAATTCTGTTCAAAGCTTTGCATTGAAACCAATTTGGCATAAGTTCCGTTCCTAGCTATTAGTTCACTATGGTTGCCTTGTTCAACTATTTTTCCTTTTTGCATAACTACAATGCAATCTGCATTTTGAATCGTCGACAAGCGGTGTGCAATAACAATTGAAGTTCGGTTTTGCATCATGTTTTCTAAGGCAACTTGCACCAATTTTTCACTTTCAGTATCCAAGGCAGAAGTTGCTTCATCTAAAATCATGATCGGTGGATTTTTCAAAACGGCACGCGCAATAGCGATTCGTTGTTTTTGTCCTCCTGATAATTTACCCCCTGAATCACCAACATTAGTTTCAATTCCAGCGGGTAAATCGTGAACAAATTCATAAGCATTTGCAACTTTCAAGGCTGTAATCAATTCCTCTTCTGTCGCATCCGGATTTCCAATTAACAGATTGTTTTTGATGCTGTCATTAAATAAGATCGAATCCTGTGTCACAAGTCCTATCTTACTTCGAAGACTTTTGATTTGAATTTGTTTTATATCATGACCATCGATGGTGATCGAACCTTCATTTATATCATAAAATCGGGTGAGTAAGTTGGCAATTGTACTTTTGCCCGAACCCGATTGACCCACTAATGCGATGGTTTTACCTTTAGGAATAGTCAGTGAGAAGTCCTGAAGAATTGCTTCTTCTTGGTAGGCAAATTTTATGTTTTTCAATTCTATTTTATCCTCAAAAGTGTCAAGGATTATTGGATTTGGAACATCATCAATTTCATTTTCTTGTTCCATTACAGAAAATACACGCTCTGCCGCTGCTAAACCACTTTTAACTTGATACGATGCTTTGGAAATACCTTTAGCCGGGGTTAGAATTCCGTATGCCAATCCAATATAACCCATGAATGTTGTTGCTTTTAATGTTTGTTCAACAACAACTAAATTTCCACCATACCACAAGAGTACTGCAATTGTTACAATACCAAGAAACTCACTTAAAGGAGAAGCCAAGTTGTTTTTATTGGCAATGCTATTTGTCAAGCGTTTTAAGCGTTCAACCGAAGCATTGAATTTTTTTGTAAATGCGGTTTCTGCATTAAATCCTTTGACAACTTTCAAGCCTCCCAAAGTTTCATCTAAAACAGAAATAAATATGCCATTTTCTTGTTGGGCTTGCGTCGATTTTGCCTTTAAGTTTTTTCCAATTCGGGAAATGATAATTCCCGATATTGGTATAAATAAAAATACAAAAAGGGTCAACTTCGGACTGATAATAAACATGGTTATAATCGAGAAGAGGATCGTTAACGGTTCACGAACGACCAATTCAAGTATTTGAAAAAAAGAGTTTTGAACTTCATTTACATCACCTAGCATTCGTGCCATTACATCCCCTTTTCTCTTTTCTGAATAGTAAGATATTGGTAAACTGATGATTTTTGAAAATAATTTTTCGCGAATATCCTTTAATACACCATTGCGTAAACGTGTAACATGATAAGAGGCAAGATAATTAAAAAGGTTTTTTAATAATGCCGTGACAATAACTATCGAAATAACAAATATCATAGCAACGCCAAAACCTGAATTCTCTGCTAGCATTGTGAATTTGTAATTGAGATAATTTTCAGCAAATGATTTAATATCGCCGATTCCCGTGTATTGGGGTTCTACATAAATTTTTTCATTGATTCCAAACAGCACATTCAGTGAAGGAATCATCGAAACCATCAAAAGTGTAGAAAACAAGGCGTACAAAATATTGAAAAGTACATTGAAAATGATATTTCGTTTGTACACCTTAAGATAAGGAATCAGTTTTTTTAGATTTTGATCCATTAGTTTAATTGCATTGCTGCGATAATGTTTTTAATTTTTTGATCCAAGTCAGCTTCCACCAAGTCAATCTCGTCGAGCGACAACACAGGCGCATTGACACTGAAATAGAATTTGATTTTGGGTTCGGTTCCACTAGGTCGCGCACAAATTTTACTGCCGTCTTCCAAATAGTAAATCAATACATTGGATTTGGGGATGGTAATGTCAAATTCGGTTCCATTCATCACATCACGACCGATTGACGATTGATAGTCTTCAATACACACCACGCGTTGTCCGTTGATTTCTGCCACCGGATTTTCACGCAAGTCTACCATCATTTGGTTGATTTCTTGTAAGCCCGAAATGCCTTTTTTAGTAAGCGAAATCAGGTGTTCTTTATAAAATCCGTGGTCCACGTAGAGGTTTAATAATTCCTGGTAAAGCGAACTTCCTGAAGCTTTGGCTTGAGCGGCAATTTCGCACACCAATAATGTAGCACCTACGGCATCTTTATCGCGTACGGCATCACCGACCATGAAACCGAAACTCTCTTCACCACCACCGATGAATTGGAGTTCAGGGAAATCCTTAATGAATTTGGCAATCCATTTGAATCCGGTTAAACCAACTTTGCATTCCACGTCATAAGCTGCTGCCAATTCCAACATCATAGGAGTCGACACTATGGTGGAACCAATGAATTGTTTGCCGTTGATTTTTCCGGCGCGTTTCCATTGTTCCAACAAATAGGCGGTCATTATCACCATAGTCTGGTTTCCGTTTAACAAAACCAATTCGTTGTTGGTATTGCGCACGGCTACGCCCAATCGATCGGAGTCGGGATCGGTTCCAATCACGATGTCAGCATCAATTTCGTTGGCCAACGCCAAGGCCATGGTTAAGGCTTCGGGTTCTTCGGGGTTGGGTGATTTTACAGTAGGGAAGTCGCCATTGGGTTCCGCCTGTTCTTTTACAATATTCAAATCGGTATAGCCCGCAGCGGTTAATACGGCAGGAATCGCTTTGATGGAGGTACCGTGTAACGAAGTGTACACAATTTTCAATCCTTCACGCGCTTCTTTTGGGGTATTGAAACTGGCATTGGCTAGGGTAGAGGCCACAAAGGCTTCGTCGATAGCCGTGTCAATGTATTCAATCAAATTGTCATTGGCTTCAAAGCGAATGTCGGCGTAATTGAGGGCTTCAATCACTTGGATAATTTCGCCGTCTTGTGGAGGAACCAATTGCCCGCCGTCTTGCCAATATACTTTGTATCCGTTGTATTCGGGTGGATTGTGAGAGGCTGTCAACACAATACCAGCATGGCAATTTAAATGTTTTAAGGCAAAAGATAATTCAGGGGTTGGACGCATTTCAGAGAACAAATACACATGAATTCCATTGGCTGAAAACACATCGGCGACAACTTTGGCAAGCGTATCACTGTTGTGTCGGCAATCGTAAGCAATGGCCACTTTCAAGGCTTCACCCGGAAAACTTTTAATTAAATAATCCGAAAGTCCTTGGGTGTTTTTTCCTAAGGTATATTTGTTGATTCGGTTAGTGCCTACGCCCATAACGCCACGCATTCCGCCTGTTCCGAATTCAAGGTTTTTATAAAAACTTTCTTCCAATTCTTTCGGGTTGGAAGCCATCATTTCGCGGATAGCCGCTTGGGTATGTTCGTCAAAGGTTGGAGTCAACCATTCGTTTACTTTGTCTAAAACGTGCGATTCAATGTGCATCTTAATAAGTTTTTAAATCCAAGGGTGTTGTGTTGCGATTAAAAAACAATTAGCGTTCTTCTGCAATTTTATAGCGTTCTTCATTGCTTTTGGTGCGAAGGATTATTTCGCCCAAGAAACCAGCCAAGAACAATTGGGTTCCAATGATCATCGATGTTAGGGCAATATAAAATAACGGATTGCTCGTCACTAAAATGGTATGGAAACCGGTATATAATTTAATCAATTTTACGGCAATAATAATTCCGGTCGAAACGAATCCGAGTACAAACATTAAAGCGCCAAAAGCACCAAATAAGTGCATCGGACGTTTGCCGTAACGCGAAAGGAACCAAATGGTGATAAGGTCCAAAAAGCCGTTGATAAAACGACTCATCCCAAATTTGGATTCCCCGTATTTACGCGCTTGGTGGATAACTACCTTTTCGCCAATCTTGTTAAAACCTGCATTTTTGGCCAAAACGGGAATGTAGCGGTGCATTTCACCCGAAACTTCTACGTTTTTCACCACAAGGTTGCGGTAGGCTTTTAAACCACAGTTGAAGTCGTTCAAGTAGACACCCGATGTTTTTCGAGCCGCCCAGTTGAATAATTTCGACGGTAGGTTTTTGGTCACCACGTTATCGTACCGTTTTTTCTTCCAACCCGAAACCAAATCGAAGTTTTCTTCGGTGACCATTTTGAATAAGCCTGGAATCTCATCCGGACTGTCTTGAAGGTCGGCATCCATCGTAATCACCACATCGCCTTGTGCACGGGCAAAGCCGGCATGCAGCGCTTGGGATTTACCATAGTTGCGGAAAAAACGAATTCCTTTTACGTTGGGATTTTCTTGACACAACCCTTCAATGACGTTCCAGGATTGGTCGGTACTTCCGTCGTCGATAAAAAGGACCTCGTAGGTATATTGGTTTTCATCCATCACCTTTTTAATCCACTTGTGGAGTTCAGGCAAGGATTCTTGTTCGTTAAGTAACGGGATAATAATGGAAATATTCATGGTGCAATTAGAAACTTGCGGGTTCTTTTTTAACGATTAATCCCACAACTAAAGAATGAATTAACGCGATGAAACTGTTCATTAAAACTCCCAACGGAATGCTAATGGCAGGATTCATCATTTTTTTCATAAGACTAACCATTGTCTCAATTTGGCTAGCGCTCATGTTAGGATTTTGTTGGATAGTAATGGATTGAACTTTTTGGAACATTTCTTCGATGTATTCAGGGAATAAGTTCATGAAAATAGCAAAGAATATTCCGTAAATAAGCGATGCAAACGCACCTATTCCTACACCAATTTTTAAACTTTCTCCAATTGAAATGAAACCGTTGTTGCTTTTTTTGAAGGTGTTTGCTCCTAATAAGCAAAATACAAAAGGTAAGACGAGAAAATTTAAAACGTTAATTACAAGGCCATAGGTTTTGTTAGTTTGGGCATCAATATTTAATACATAGCCTATCACGAATTCCAGTACCATTACAATTCCGAAAAGAGCGCCAAATTGTAAAATAACTTTACCGGCTGAAGTTTTTTGTTCCATGTTTGTTAATTTGGTAAGATTCAACCCGCAAATATAGTGAATCTGCCGAAACGTTTTTCGGATTTTCGGATTAAAAAAAAGTGATTTTGAGTTTGATAATTGAAAATTAGTTGTATTTTTGCACACTCAAAATTAAAAGGATTACTAAACGT